>JABDDW010000132.1:886-2590 GCA_013287405.1 Deltaproteobacteria bacterium | reverse complement strand
CAACTTACGAGTGCCACAATGGGCCTCGCAGCCGTGACGGCATTCACTGCCTCAAAGACATTCGTCGCATAAGTGATCTTGTATCCGAATTTGGAAAGTTGCTGAGTCGTGGACGAAAAATTATCCTTGTCATTTAAGACAATAAGGAGATTTGGCCCATTAAGATTTTCTTCTTCGATGGTGCTCAAAATGAAAACCCTCCCCCGAGCTGAAATCTTACAACCGAGTAAACCGAATCCATGGCGAAATTTAAAAACCTTGATTCAACTTCGGCATTTATGAAAAAACCATTTTTAAAAAGCCACATGGTGTTTATCTTTGCGTCGAAAACAGGGCCCAGGCTGTCGGGCGTTAATGCTAGGGGCATGGCTACGGCATCTAAGTAAGTAAAAATGTGTCCTGAATAGGTTAGTCCAAAAATAGACTTTGGAAGGTTTGTACTAAATCCCAGGCCCCCGCCCAGCCTGGTCATGGTCGTGCCGATGGCATTATAGCTTGAGCCCATAAGAATCCCATAGACGTGCCGGCCCTCGAAGATGTTTGCCGGCTCTAAACGATAATTAACGGCAACATCGGTCCAGGTTACCTGCAAATTTTGTCCAGAAGCCAGAGGAAGTGGAGAAAGCGATTCCGAATGGCGAACTTGGGCCCCAATTCTCTGGGGCGTGAAGTCCATATTTCCAGTCGGACTGGCTTCGGGCCAATATGAAAATTGAAATGAACCCAGGTAATGCAAATAGCTTTGAGTTTGACCATTGGGATTTTGTACCTGAACTCTGACGACGCCTAAGAGACCCGAGGCATAAAATTTTGGCGGCGAAAAATTTTCTGTTATTTCAGGACGGTTATCAAAGACTTTGTCCCACACAATTTGCATTGATCTCCCGTCCGCCGCCGTCCAGTAAAGTGGAATAGGTCCCTTCCAATAAAATGGCTTGAGTTCATTTTGATTTTGGGTCGGCGGTCGTGTAATTTTTGAAAAATCTCGGTTTAGCCAACCCGAACAGGCTTGATTACCCACAGCATCAGAAAGACAGAGTTGAATTTTTTGACTTGAGCACTTATTTTTAGGGAGAATCCATGTTTCCTCCATTCCAGTGGAGATGAGATTATCGAAATCTTCAGTTCCGAAGCACCTTGAGGTGGCAAGGAATTCATTCCTCTCCCAATTCTGAATTCCTGAAACGCGAATGGCCAATATGGAATCCTTGGGTCGGTCTACAAGAAGCTTAGCCGTTACGGTCTCGAGATAATATCTCTTTCCATTGATCAGAAGAAAATCATCGGACTGGGGTTCCACCTGGGCATTGGCCGTAGGGAACTTGAATGTCCTTGTATTATTTTGAAATCGGACAACACCAATCTCAGAGAATTGACTGATGCTTTCGCCCATTTGATTTAAGGGCCGTACTCTCCAAAGAAGGGGAGTTGACGACGGCAGTTGTTGTTTTAAAGTGGTTCCGGAAGCCGTGAATATAGCTGGGTGGCTAAAAGAGGGGTCCGCTGAAATCTGCACTTCGTATTTGTCTGCAAATGAAGATCCTTTCCAGTGCAGTTCGATAAGCTCTGTCGGTTCTGAAAGCTTGGCAGGCGGAATCTTAATCGTTTTGTATTTTTCTTTAATGGATAATGGCGGGACACTGACTTTCAATATGGCTGGAGCGCTAAATTCTCCATATTGTCCGTCCTCGTCTATACCGCGAA
>JABDDW010000132.1:0-876 GCA_013287405.1 Deltaproteobacteria bacterium | reverse complement strand
TCCTGGCTTTGCCCCGTTCCATTGAAAGAAATGGGTTTTGATGATCTTATTAAACGTTATTCCCTTGAAGCTTGTGTCTGTTGATACTTCAAGCTGATAAGAAGTGGCCCCCGGAACATCTTTCCAAACAAAAATTGGACCTTGAGTTTCTTTACATCGCACGATGTCTATGAAAATGAACGTAAAGCTCGTGAAAATGAGAGTTGCCAAAATTTTCACAGTTCAACTCCCATGAACAAGAAGGCATCAACCTTGGTTTTCGTCATAGAACCCTGATATGTTGGGCCTAGTTCACTGGAAGTGAAGTTGTATGCATGAAAAAGATATTGTACCCCTAAGCCTAGATAGAGATCTCGGACTATGATATGAGAAACGGAACCGTCAATAGAAAACTCAGGGCCATCGGCAACGGCAAAGGTAGAAACTCCAGCTGGGGTTGAACTCCCTAAGTTTTGGTAGTAACTGAGTTCGAATCTCCCTCTGAAAAGATAGTAGGAGTTCATTTCCGCTCCCGCTGAGATTTTAAGATCGTCAAAATTTTCTGGCCGATTGACCACAAAGTTAGAAGTGTTATTGAAGTAGCTATATCGGTAATCATCGGCATGGACATATCCCAGGCCCATATAATACCCTAACGCCCTTTTTTGATCGGAGAAAAGACGATAACGAGCCTCGACGGTGGTTTCGTCTGTCTGAAAAGCTTGATCTAGTACTGTAGATCCAGAATTCGGGATATTGCCGTAACCGTTTACATACTTTATTTCTCCAACCAAGCGAGGTGTTATCGAGGCTTGTCCCCTAAGAAAGTAACCTACGCCGTTGACAAGATTGCTATTATTTAAAGAGTACGGGCCTAAGGTGCTTTGGAACGTGTCT
>JABDDW010000131.1 GCA_013287405.1 Deltaproteobacteria bacterium | reverse complement strand
TCAGCCTGCGTTTTAGAAAATTTCTCCTCGAGAAATTGAAAAATCTTACGCTCGCGAAACATATGGCCGAAATCCAATTGTGCCAATCCTAGCGCTATGCTGATTTTCGGGAAGTTTTTCTATTGCGCCTCTGCACCCAAAGGAGTCTGCGCCTTTTGAAGCGATCGATCGACTTTTCCTTGCTTTATCGAACGTGAACAGCCCTTTGAAAGCTCCAAAACCAGTGCCGGAGCCTGCTGCAATTACAATTTACATCACTTTGCTGCAAAAAGCCTTCTTTTAATAGATGAATTCAGTTATAAAGGCTGAATGAAAAATGTTTCTGCTGATAGGCAGGTTAGTTTCTTAAAGGACGAGCTGAATAGAAGGCTTGAGAGGAATCCTCGCTATTCCATGCGAGCTTTCGCTAAGCTTCTTGGAATTAACATTGGCTCACTATCTGGTCTATTAAGCGGGAGACGCCCCCTAACGACGAAGTCAGCTGACAAAATTTGCGACCGACTCGGAGTACCACCTGAAAAAAAGAGTGAGATAATGCTGGGCTTAAAAGCCAAAAGCCACAATACATCAAAAATGGTTTTAAGCGGTAAAGTCCGGGAACGAATTGAGTTAGAGGAAGAGACTTTCAGGACAATTTCTGATTGGTACCATTATGCTATTCTTCAACTCGTAAGAACCAAATCCTACAAAGCCGGGTCTCGCCCAAGAACTGCTAAGTGGATTGCAAGACAACTAAAAATTACCGAGTTGGAAGCAAAACTAGCGATCGAACGACTTATTAAACTTGATCTCCTCAAAGAAGAGGCCGATACGCTCGCTCGAACGGACAGACGAATTACAACATCGAACAAGAATTTGACCTCTTCTGCTCTCAAGAAACTTCAAAAACAAATTAGAGAAAAAGCTATCCACTCTTTAGAGCATGACCCCATTGAAGTGAGAAGTATGACTTCGATGACCATGGCCATAAACCCGAAGAAAATTGGCCAAGCCAAGGCTCTCATCGATGAGTTTCAAGAAAAGCTTTCAGACCTTCTTGAAGAAGGTGAAAAGGAAAAAGTTTATCAGTTAGAAGTCGGACTATTTCCGATTCAGATTATGGAGAATTAAATGAGGATTTTGATTGTTTTAACGCTTATCGCGGCATCTATGTGCAATGTCGCTTTGGCTGGAGACAGTGCCCACGGCGGTGGCGCATTTATTTGTCCAGACCCAACCCAAAGCGAATTTTTAGATCTTTTTGAGGCGCATTTATCTAAAAAAAGTAAAGGTCTTGGCCTTCAGATTTCTTTATCTGACGATCCGGTAGAGATACAAATCCAGAAGGCGTTCAACCGGCTTAGGGTAGGCTCGCCACTTTACAATGGAGTTTTAGCAACCTACGCCGAAGTTAGATCGGCCAAGGTCAATCCAACTGACTCTGGCGCTACAATTAATTGGCCGGAAGACGAGAAAAATCACCTTTCAAAGACGGGTTGCGCTCCAATTGGTGTAATTTTATATAGCGACGAAAATAATTCGATTCTACAGGACCTCGAACATCTGCCTCTCATTGGTGAACAGAATCCGTCTCCAACAGCGTTGCCAAACACCCAACAAGCTGCCGCATGGGTCCATGAGACGATTTACAAATTCCTCCGGAAAACTCAGTACGAGAAAGATTCCATCCGAGCCAGAAAAATCACCGGACACCTCTTTTCTACTGAATCGGAAGGAGAGCTAAATGCGGCTCTAATCGCTATTGCAGGCCTAAATATTTGGGCTACAAATCGCATGTACCTGGGGGCTCCTGATTTTGGACCTCATAACCTCGTATTCTCAGCCGCCTATCCGGGGGAGCCTGTTAGGTTCTGGGTCGATTTCCAGCCATCCCCTAAAAGTGACCCCCGATGTCATGCACCGAAAATCCTTAGAGCGGGCTTCGGAAACCCCACGTGGTCAGGGGATTGGAACGAGAAAATTTTAGTCCCCCTGCTTACGCCCACTCCTTTTCAAAGCGAGTCGCATTTCATTGACGCTCCGGACTTTTATGCGTTGCCTATCGACAAGGGATTTTACTCACAAAGTAAAGACCGTCACTGCGATGTGCAACCATTCTTAACAGATGAATTAGGAGATAGGTTCCCCCTCTCTGTCTGTGGGGCAAGTGACCAGTACTGCAGAACGACAGTTATTTTTGACTATGGAAAGTTTAGAAGTCAGTAAATTTATGAGAGGAGACGAGCTAATGAAGATATTCGTAATGTCATTCTTAATGTTGTTCTCGGCAAACGTGTTCGCCAAGGACAACGTATACAATTGCACGGCAAATCAAAACCCTAAGGCTCTTGATTTGACTGTACAAGGCAATACTTCGGTGACGATAAAGTCGATGGGAAAGGCTGTCACGACTAAAATTGTCACTCAAATTGATCCCCAACTTTCACAGTATTACGGACAAAAAATTACTGAGAACGGGATTGATCAGGACAAACATATTGAGTTCTATTTTGCCGACGATACGCCTTATCCAGAGGACATTGTTGTAAATTTAGACAAACCAGAAAAATCGTTCTTACTTGTTCCTGAGGATCAAGTGACAATGACTTGTAAA
>JABDDW010000130.1:143-2637 GCA_013287405.1 Deltaproteobacteria bacterium | reverse complement strand
AGGCAAGTGGGGTAGCCGCCCCTATTCGTCCTTGTTTAGATTTACTTCACAATCCATTCAGTATTGAGCCAAATGGAAAGCTCTCTATTGATCCAAAAGGAATCCTTGTAGAGAAGCGCCCAGCAAAAGGAACCAACAAACTTTATTGCAAAAAAAATGAAGATCTGAGTGCACGCTTTTTCAGTAAGGCCGATTGCTTTGAGTTTTCATTTGATAGTAAAGAGCGCGTAACGGGATACATCGCATATAGTTTCCACCATAAGAAAATTGTATATAATGAAGGGGGACGTGAACAAGCCACCGCCGATTCGCTGGAAATTGATGGCAGCTGGCTCGTTACATTAGGACACGTAAATATTCTATGGACAACGAAGAATTCGTGTTTCATTCAGTCGCTGGAAAAAGATGAAGATGCCGTCAACACAACTGAAGATTATAATACTGACACCAGTCCCAAAATTTATCAACCGACACTGTATTATGATCAAAACTTATGTCTTGCTGCAAAAAATAACAATATCCTAACTACAAAACCAAAGGATTTGGACTGGCTATCGCCAGAGGTGTATCCCCTTGTCGTCGAATTTAAAGCTAATATAGGTGATGCTGAATTTAAGAAGTCTTACAATGGCCGCTTACCGAATTGTAACGACACTAACAGACCTGAAGAGTGCAAAAAGTACCTAAAACTTTTCAGCGAACTTTGTGAGATTCAGAAAAAATACTGCTTAACTTCTGCGATGTTCAAAGCAAAAATCAAGTCTATGCAAGAAGTGGCTTCGCACTTGAGTCATTGCAGTCATTTTGATGTTGATCTCGAAGCCTATAGTGAGGAAAACTCTGCGTCCTCAAGCGGGGCCCATTCGAGCGGAAAATAGAAAAGAAGAATCATACAACATGCCGGATTTCATTCGAGGGAGCGATGACTCGTCAAGCTATAGGACTTTTAATCCGGCGTGCAATAAGGATCTGCGATCGTCGTCTTAGTTGTGAGGCGTTGGAGACAGCCCGTCTTTGCTTTAATAATTGGGTGAGCGAAAATTATTTTCTCCAACCGCTGCAGATCGAGCTCTTTCGTGGGTCGCAAAAATTGAGATATCATCGTGTTTAACTAGAAATTTCCAGACTGCTTTCATTTTATTTAATTAGGGCAACGGCAAATGGAACGTGCGGGATTTCATTCGAAGGGGCCGATGACCGATCAAAGCTTTGAAACCCAATACCCCTTCATCACAGTATTTCTTTCCAGTGGAAATTCGAAATCATAAGGGATATGAACTCGCTCCACACGGAGAGGAGAAAACTGGGTTTTTAGAGCCGCCGTTTCAATGGCCCGACTCAAAAACTCTGAGGAAACATTCTCATCGTTCACTGTAACTAGGAGAGTTCCCTTTTTATCAAGGCATTTAAAGCTTAACTCCAGAAGCTCTGAAAGATTCTCTTTGACGCTAAAAGTGCCGTGTTTGCTCCGTGAAAATGTTGGAGGATCGAGAATTATAATATCAAAAATTCGATTTCTCTTCGCAGATGATCTAAGAAAAAAAAGCGCATCAGCCTTGAAAAATTCATAACTCTCAGGATTTAGGCCGTTGAGTTTAAAATTGTCTTTTCCCCACTCTAAGCTTGAAGCCGAAGTGTCGATACTTACGACCTCGTGGGCCCCACCGAGGGCGGCGGCCAAGCTGAATCCACAGGTGTAGCTGAAAAAGTTGGCTACTCTCTTACCTTGCGAAGTTTTAAGAATCCTATCGCGATTAAGGCGCTGGTCTAAGAATAACCCCGAGCTTAAGCCCTGATTGTATCTAAGATCAAACTTCATTCGGCTTTCTCTAACAGTCCACTGGAGAGGAAGTTCTGGCGAAGAGCTTTTGATATTTTCTCGCTTGCCACTCAATCCTTTTCCACGGTCAAACATTTGTCTTACAAACCAGTGTTCACACCCCGCCTCACGGGCCAAAGCTTCGGCGAAATTCTTGTCAGGATCGCGACCAAAATAACTTAAGATTTGAAGCACATCTCCAAGTTTCTCTACAGAAAGACGGACTCCCTTTTTTGTAACCCATTCCCTGTGAACAAGGCGAAAGGCATTTCCTTGGTCTTTATAATAATCCAAAAGAAAACGACGGCGATCTAGACTGATCAAAAACTTTGCAAAACCTTCATCGAATTTTTGATTTGTCAGTGTATTTTGGCTTGAGTTCGTATCCAGATTTTCCATTGATTCTGGATTCTTCGTTCCTAACTCAAAAACTCGAGGCAGAGGCGAAATGGTCTTGTCTCCATCCAATTCAAGACAGTGAGAATGGAGCATGATTCTAGAAAAAGGCATACCACCATATTCAACGTCCCCTAAAATGGGTATCCCGGAGGCTCGGGCGTGGATGCGAATTTGATGGGTCTTGCCCGTTGAAATTTCGGCTTCGTAGAGAAATCCGAGTCCGCAGGGGGCAAGCCGAGCGAAAGTGGTGTGGCTATTAGGGTCTCCGCTCAGGAG
>JABDDW010000130.1:0-133 GCA_013287405.1 Deltaproteobacteria bacterium | reverse complement strand
CCATACGCTCTCTTTGGACTTTCGAGGTGATATAAAAACGTATTTCTTTTTTCCTTTAGAGAGAATCTTTGTCCATAAATCCACATTCTGACTGCTGGTGGTGACGAGCAAGCACCCAGAAGTCGTGTTATCC
>JABDDW010000129.1 GCA_013287405.1 Deltaproteobacteria bacterium | reverse complement strand
AAAATTTGGAAAACGCCCCTTTCACTGCTGGCAACAGCGGGGCCACGGTTCAGTCAACGTTTACAAAGCCTTGGAACAAAGCTGTGACGTATTTTTTTACCATCTTGGATTACTGTTAGGCGTCGATCGTATCGCCAAATACGCTAGGAAGTTGGGACTTGGTGCAAGGACGGGGATGGCCTTGGATGGAGAAAGATCAGGACTCATTCCAGATTCAGACTGGAAAAAACGCACTTTAGGTGAGGAGTGGCAACAGGGTGAAAACCTATCAGTCGCCATTGGGCAGGGATTCATTGCGCTGACCCCCCTTCAACTCTTAACCGCCTACTCTGCAATAGGTACAAGTGGGCTTGTTTATACTCCTTATGTCGTGAGCAAAATTGAAGATGCCGATGGAAAGATGAAAAAGGAATTTTCGGCAAAACTTATTCGCGATGCGCAGAAAAAAGATTTTCCCGGTGATGTTTCTATAAGCCCCGAAACCTTTGAAATAGTAAGACGAGGTTTAGGAGACGTTTTCTCCGGCGAACATGGCACCGCTAAAGGGTTTAGGATTCCCGGAATCGACATTGCGGGTAAAACAGGAACAGCTCAGCTTTATCAGTTATCAGCAGAGAGCGTATACGCCGCTTGCGACAAGCGGGAATTTAAACAAAGGCATAATGGTTGGCTTGTGGCTTTTGCTCCGAAAGAAAATCCACAAATTGCCGTCGTGGTTCACACCGAACATAGTTGTCATAGTGCGGCCGCGGGCCCCATTCTTCATGATGTTATGGTCGCCTACTTTAAAAAATACGCCCCTCAACTTCTCGATCAGAAAAATATAGAAAAAACTCCAATTCAAGTGGTTCAACCCAGCGAAAGCGATGAATAATGGCAGCACTCCAAGTCCAAGAACGTACCACAATCAGAAAAATAGACTATAATCTTGCCCTGGTGGTATTCGCCTTAAATTTGATCGGTCTTATTAACTTATACTCGGCCACCCACGGCCCAAGTAGCGCCCGAGGGTCAGGGAATTTGTTTTGGTCCCAAATTATTTATCTGATTGTGGGTTGGCTTATTTATACAGGCGTTACCTTTATAGACTACCGTTTCTTTATCCGCATTGCGTATCCCCTTTACGTTATAAATTGTCTTTTTCTCTTACTCGTTCTTATTATCGGAAAGGCGTCCCTTGGTGCCCAACGGTGGTTTGACTTAGGTTTTTTTCACTACCAACCCTCTGAAACGATGAAGTTGGTTGTAGTCCTAGTTATCGCTCGATATTTCCATACCCATGTTAGGCCCCAGGGGCATCAGCTTCGGGAGCTTATCGCTCCTTCTCTTTTGCTTCTTATCCCCACGCTTTTTGTTATCAAGCAGCCTGACCTTGGGACGGGAATGCTTCTTGTCGCTGCAATTTCGACCATGTTCCTCTTTGTGAAGATTCAAACCCGTGTTCTTGTAGTGACTTTTTTGATCATTATGATTGCTCTACCTGTAGCCTGGAAATTTGGATTCAAAGAATACCAGAAAAATAGGATTTTAACTTTCCTCGACCCCAACCGGGACCCTCGGGGAGCCGGATACAACAGCATACAATCAAAAATCGCCGTTGGCTCGGGAAAGCTATTTGGAAAAGGTTTTCGCAAGGGAACACAAGGGCAGTTAGAGTTTTTACCCGAACGACATACGGATTTTATTTTTAGTGTGCTTTCAGAAGAACATGGATTTGTCGGGAGCGTGACCACCCTGAGCCTTTTTGGCCTCTTATTCTTGATGGGAGTTCGCATCGCCAGCCAAGCCAAAGATAAATTCGGCGTCTTACTTGTGGTTGGAATCATGAGCATTCTTTTTTGGCATATGTTTATCAACGTTGGAATGACCACCGGCCTTCTTCCCATTGTGGGAATACCATTGCCGCTTATTAGCTATGGGGGCTCAAGTCTGCTGACGACAATGCTCAGCCTTGGAATTGTGTCGAGCATCAGCTTGAGACGATTCCTATTTTAGGTACCGACTTACTTTTGGTAGAGAACCGCGTCAACTTTAGTTACAGCCGCTATCAGATTAAATCAGAATTCCCTCAGAGCAATTTTGAAAAAATGAGCTCAGCCTTTTCTAGAACTTGGGCTCGCCATCTCAAATCAGAGGGATTAAAAAGCTCAAGAAAATTCTCGGACACTTCTTTGCAGACTTTTGGCTTTGAACATCCATAAAAATGAGATTGATTCTCAAGGACTATTCGACTTGCACTGCGTAGCTGTGCCATTACATCCGTTCCCATGGTTCCGTATTCCATCGTAAGGGCGATAACATTATCAGGTTCGTTTGCTAGAGTGGGCACATAATCGACCACATCTCCCGTCGTGGGATAAAAGCCCGGATCATTGGCGGTCGTGAACTTAATGCCTTTATCTTTAAGTGGTTCCCAAACAGATTTCATTTTGAGCAGAAGTTTAGCCGGCGGATGAAGCCCCGTTATAACGTGAAGAACTCCCTTGTCTCCCAGGCCAGTATGAAAATCCAAAAAAATGATTTCTTTGTATGCATTAATGAAGGGCCTAAGGGTTTCTTTAAGAAACTGAGTTTGTGGCTCAGGGAATTTACCTCCATAATTGATTCCCTTTTCAAAGAAATATTGGCCCGAGTTCATTCCATCGTTGATCAATGTCTTTGCAAATTTATTTTTAGCCAAAGCCAATAAAA
>JABDDW010000128.1 GCA_013287405.1 Deltaproteobacteria bacterium | reverse complement strand
TCAACGGATCAGCGAAAATCTAGAACGGCCTTCATTATGGACGAAGCACTCAAGAAAAAAGTGACGGATTTGGGATTTTCTGGAATTTTTCCGACTTTTTCGGATAAAAAGTCTGCCCTTCGGGAAAAGACATTTGAAGTTAAGCCCGAAGCCATAAACTTTCTAAATTATATGAGGGAAGCCTTATTTCAAACTCTCTTCACCCTCACCAAGACTAAGGCCAAAGCCGGAGGAATGTACAAACGAGGGGAAGGTGAAACGCCCAATATTGAAATTGCTGGTGTCATTGGCATTTTTGTAAAGTCGTTTCAAGCTACACTGGTTTTGGGGTTTGAAAAAAGAGCGTACCTAGAACTCATGAGTCGAATGCATTCAAGAGAATATAAAACTCTAGAGACAGAGATTCACGATGGAGCCGCAGAGCTTTTGAGCCAAATTGTGGACAATGCCCGGGTAGCGTACGGCCCTAAAGGCACAAATATGGAAAAATCAATAGCGACCATAGCCGTCGGTTCTAGAGTCCAGATTTTTATTGAAAGGAATCCTTCGGTCATAATACCGATAAGCACCGAGTTTGGTGAAATGTTCTTAGAAATGACGGCACGCCCGCCCGCTTAGCTTTCATCAATTTGATATCTTATATACCTACTGGGGAGCTGGGGGGGTGAAAGCTGAAGTCCCGGTGGAACCAATATAAGTCTTGGGTTACTCCAGGGACTTTCAGTATGAAGTGAGTTCAAAACTCGAACTCTCCAATAATAATTTCCATAGGCCGGAGGTTGAATACTGAAGAAGGGCTCGTCAGCTTGATTGTCGTAGATTAAAGTATTGAAAGACACATCTGTACTGACCTGCACGTGAAAATGTTTTTCATTGTTCCAACTTTGCCACCTTAAGATAACTGGATTCTTTAGTACCTCATGAAGCTTCATCTTTATATTTGGAGGGGGCGCTAAAAGAAGCGGAGGATCGTCCTGATACAAGTTTAACTTTTGTATCTTGCTTACCACTTTTCCACCGATCCCTTCGACCTTCCAAAAAAGAGGAGTTCGAAAAGGAAGAGAATTGATCGGCACATCAGTTTTCACCCCTTTAACCACCTTTTTAAATAAGATTTTTGATAAATCCTTTTCCGAAGAAATTGATAATCTAAAATTTTCGTCAAGTTTGGTAGCTTCCCACTTAAACGCAAGTGTTCCGTCAGATTTTGCCCACACTACAGAATTCTTCAAGGGACTTATGAGAGCAAGAGACTGATCCACGATCGTCACGTCTGCTCCTTGCTTCAGATTAGCAAAATGGTTTGAATCCAGCCTAATATCGCCCTTTGAACTCGCGATAAGCAAAGCCCCTCTTTCAACGTTAACTTGAAGACCGCCGTCGACTGACTTTGAAAGATTCAATGCGGTATTGTCACCTTTAAGTAAGGTTTTTTCTTTTCCATTAACGACGGATAACCCACCATTTTTACCTAAGGTTGCCGCTATACTTCCCTTTTGAATATTGAGGCTGCTATTTTTTTTATCGCCTTCAATCATGATCATCGAGTCTGGATTCAAAACAATCTTGTTTCCAGACTTAAAATTAATTTGAGACCCGGACTCAGCACCGGTGAAAATAATATCACCGAGGTAGAGATCATCAAGATCCCTGACTGGAAAATATGCCAGATCTGTTGCGGCTCGCCTTCGCACGTCATTTCTTACTTTTGCCATTTGGGCGATGGTTTGGCCAATACCCTTGGATTTTCGCCTAAATATTAAGGAATCGTCTAAAATGAGAACCGTCGAAATCAAAAATACGACAAAAGCTGCAATGACTATCCACTTGTCATAGTCACTTTCAACCGTTTTTACAGAGTAACTCACTTTGATCTCCTCGAGATCCCTATCGGATTTCTGAATTAAAGAATTGAAAAATTTGAAAACTCTTGGACCTATGTCGGTGAAAATGTCGTTCAAAACCCCTTAGACATTCGTCGAAGAAAGCCTCTAGCTTAGCGCCAAAATTCTTTAGGTTTTTCATACCCTAATCCGAATAAATAGGTGAGTAAATATGCAGAAACATGGGTTTTCTATAAAATATAAACTTCTCTTCCTTCTAGTGGTTCTACCCACAACAATGTTGGCCCTATATATCATTTTGGCCATGAAAATTTTTAAGACAGACAAAATTGCATATGTTTATGACACCAGTGATTCCGTTTCAAAAACCTTAGCCGCTCAAACGCGCGCAGAATTGGAATCTGTTAACGCGTCACATAGTGGCGTCGGCTGAAAATACAAAAAGTTTTGATACAATGGCTCAATCTCTTTTTAAAGATGAAGAAAAGATAAAGTATATCGGGATTTATCAGGTCAACGGTTCAAAAATAAAAAAACTTAATGACTTATCAAAAACTGAAATCAGTTCTTCTGCTCTTGAAGACTTATCTACCAAGCTAGTCACCAGGTCCCTAAGCAATGGCTTTGCCATGATTAGATTAGGCAAGACTACTAGTTTAATTTTCTTGGCCACAAAAACTCGAAACGCAGCGAAGCTACCACTTTTTGCGACGGTGATCATTGACGCAGCCGATCTCGTTCAGGCCTTTGATAGACCATCTAGTTATTCAAGTTTTCTAATGGGAACAAACGGTGAAATCGTTGCTGGCCCTGATTTTGAAGGGCAGTCGATTAAGAGTTTTTCAACCATGCCGTTTTATAAGAAAATTAAAACT
>JABDDW010000127.1 GCA_013287405.1 Deltaproteobacteria bacterium | reverse complement strand
TGGAGCTAGCGAAGGCAAGTCTGACGGCTCTTTTACTCTACATGGAGTTCATGAAGAACGAAAAAGAAAGTGCTGCTACGTCAATTATAAACTGTAGGAGATGCACGATTCGGTTTTTAGTTTGGATTGAGAACCAAAAACTCTCTCTCAAAAATCTCACACATCACGACATCGATAAATATGTGAAGTTTAAGGGGACAAGGTTATCTCGAAACTCTATGTCAACGTCGATGTCTTGGCTAAAGTCATTTCTTCTCTTTTGTCACGCTCGTGGCCTATGCCGACATAAGCTATCCCATCTTATTCAACAACCGCCGGTTTTTCGATACGAGAACTTGCCCTCTGGCCCTCCATGGTTTTCAGTTCAGAAATTATTAGAACAGCCTGACTTAGAAAATACCTATGGCATTCGCGATCGGGCGATCTTGCTATTGCTTGCAGTTTACGGGTTCAGAAGTTCCGAAGTCACAGTACTAAAGCTTGAGGACATCGATTGGTTAAAGAAGACCATCAGTGTAGTCAGAGCGAAAGGCGGAAGGCGACAGGTTTTCCCCCTCACTCGTGAAGTTGGAGAAGCCATTATATTATACCTCAAGAAGGTAAGGCCCAAAACGGAATACCGGGAGATTTTTTTAAACATTAAAGCGCCGTTGAGACCACTTAAACCTGGGAATTTGGCTACGGTGACCAAAAAATATTATCGAGTCGCAAAAATTACTCCACCACACTGGGGGCCTCACTCTCTTAGACACGCCTGTGCATCAAATTTGATTAATAAGGATCTCTCATTAAAGGAAGTTGCTGACCATCTTGGTCACTTTAGTCTTCACTCGACACGAATTTACGCCAAGGTCAATCTCACTGGTCTTCGTCAAGTTGGTGATTTCGACTTGGGGGTACTGGCATGAAGCTATTAAGCGTAATTGATCAATTTAAGAAATTTAGAGCTTCTCTGGGAGTTGGCACCAAAGACACACAACACCTTAGAATCTTTCGAGAAGGTATTGGAAATATCGATATCAAAAATATCACCGAAGCCCAAGTCCAGAAGTTTTTATTGGGATCAGGGCCGTTGACGCAAACATACATGTGTCGGCACGCTACGATAAATGGATTTTTTAAGTTTGCTCTCGCCAGGGGCTATTGTTCCCACTCACCACTGCCGAAGATAAGGCCTAAGATACAATCGAAATTTACTCCGTATATCTATACCCGAGAGGAGCTTAAAAAGCTGCTTGCGACCATTGATCAAACTCATGGCACCAATACCTTTATTGAACCTGATACTTTGCAAATAATTATTACGCTTCTCTATGGAGCAACGCTTCGAATCAGTGAGGCGCTTGCACTAACTGTCGCGGACGTTGATTTGAAACAAGGGGTGTTAACAATCCACGAATCTAAGTTTTATAAAACCAGAATTGTCCCCATTGGCCCAAAGCTCAATGCACTTCTTTTAAAATATGCAAGATCAAGAAACAAAAAAATATCGACGGAGCGATTCTTTTTAACGAAAAGAAATTCTGAAATATCAAGGGGACTTGTTGAGGTGAACTTCAGAAGGGTGCGAGAGGTGGCGGGCGTCCGTCGTGACGACGGTTACTTCCCACGGCTTCATGATCTCCGTCACACTGGGGCCGTTCACAGAGTTATTGAGTGGTATAAAAAAGGGAGGGACGTTAATAAGCTCCTCCCACTTCTATCAACCTATATGGGGCATGTGGAGCTTAGCTGCACTCAAGTTTACTTAACAGTGACACCGGAAATTATGAACCGCGCTTCTTTTAAGTTTGAGCAATATGCACTTGAGGGGGTGGCATCATGAGAGACTTAAATCTCATTGCTCCCTGGGTGAGAAGATTTTTGGTAGAATATTTGGTCATTGAAAGAAACTTGTCGCTCAACACCCAGAAAAGTTATCGAGACACTCTCTCCTTACTTTTGCCATTTATTGCAAAGCGCGAAAAAGTCGCTATTGATAAACTCCAAATCGAGCATCTCTCCACTGAATCAGTAAGAGAGTTCTTTCAAAACCTTCGCAATGAACGCAACTGTTCTACGAGGACATGCAATCAGCGGCTAGCTTGTATCCACGGGCTAGCGCAGTTTATCGCCTGGAAGAGTCCGGAAAACGTTTCCTGGGCCGGTCAAGTAAGAGCCATTCCATTTAAGAACACGACGAAAACTGTCATTCCCTATCTTGAAAAATCAGAAATTAATGCCATCATCGATTCTCCCGACACTAAAACTCGCCAGGGCATTCGCGATCATGCTGTTCTTCTTTTTTTGTACAACACTGGAGCTAGAGCCAGTGAAGTCGTCGATTTAACTGTTGGTGATTTGGATTTAAAGTACTCCAAATCAGTAAAAATTTTGGGAAAGGGAAATAAACTCAGACACTGTCCACTGTGGAAGCATACGATTGCGACCCTTGAAATCATTGTCCTGGGCCGTTCTCCAAAGGAGAAGCTCTTTTTAAATCGGAGAGGGCACTCGCTTACGAGGTTTGGGATCTACATCCTTGTTGAAAAGTATTGGGGGCTTGCCAAATTAAACTGCCCATCGCTAGCAGAAAAAAATGTTAGTCCCCATGTGATTCGACATACCACAGCGGTTCACTTACTTCGTTCTGGTGTTGACATAAATACTATCAGGGCATGGCTTGGCCACGTCTCGTTAGACACAACTAACATATACGCCGAGGTCGATCTTGAAATGAAATC
>JABDDW010000126.1 GCA_013287405.1 Deltaproteobacteria bacterium | reverse complement strand
GCTCCCTGTTTTTGAAATTAAGTATGGGCAGTTATCCCAATCCAGGAGCGAGTTTGCAAGGTTTGGTTTTCAGATTGTAAATTCTTTAGAGCAAGATGACGAGCTTTAAAACAGCTCCTCAAGATACACACCAAGGCGGGTACCCAAAGCATCTTCAACAGAATAAACAAATCCTATAGTGCTCGCCGTAGTCGATGTCGAGACATTGACCGACCGGATGAAGTTTCCAGCCCCGCTGACATCCACAAGAAGTGTAGGAAGATTCCAAGTGACGCCCCCATCATAACTGATCATGGAGTAAATTTGATTATTATTAACCACAACTAAGCTCGCTATAAGACTTCCTATAGAAGCCACATAGCTTTTACCAAAATTGAGGACGTCGTTGTCGATAACAAGGTCAGTCCAACTCGTTCCAAAATCCGGAGATTGCCAGACTTCCCAATACTCATTCAATGGTCCCGCCCCCGATTTAAAATCGTCTGCAACAAAGATTGAATTATCAGACGCTCTGAGAAAAAGTCCTCCAACATTAGAGAAACTTCCAACTTGACTGTAAGTCGCACCGCCATCACTACTCTGATAAATCTGGCTACTACTTACAAGATAGGTGCTAGGAGCTTGAAAGAGAACAGAACCCAATGAAGTGATTGGAGAAGAAAATACCGACGCCGAACCTGGCCAAGGGCCGCCAAAGGCAGCTGTCTGAATGGAATTTGTCTCTCCAAAATAAAGACTGGGATTCCCTCCAACGGTTTCGAACTGACACGGAAAATCCCCTTCGGAAGAACCCAAGGTGACTGCCGGATAACTTTGAATGGGATTCCAAGTTACCCCTGTGTCTGTGCTGTGGAAGATATTGGCCTGGCTTGAACTTTCGGAGGCCAACCACATATCTGAAGGGGAGTTAAAATACATGCAACTTGTTCGACCATCGGTCGTAATCAATGTCGCGCCACCAAAAGCTCCCCCGAATGGCCTCACTTGAACATTTAAATTTTCAGCCGACGCCACTATGTCTGAATAGACAACGTAGAGATCCCCTGATGGGGAGTAAAATAAACTTCCATAATCTCCTGTACCGCTATCAATGAGACCTTGATTATGCCAAATCTGAGGCCCACCTGTGGCTGCTGCCGAGGGAACGGGGATTGGCGTTGGCGAAGCCACGACGCTGCCCTGGCTCTGCTGGGTCGCACTACTCCAACTTAAACCGGAACACCCGGCTAAAAATAGTGTTAACGAGATTCCAATAAAAAAAAGGACAAGGCTTTCCACCCACATCTTCATGTCAACAATTTATCGGGATAAAAGCAGCGATTCATGACTGGACCAAGGCCTTGTTAGCCACCCACTCCGAGCGACCTCGGATGCCATCCCCAAGCCGAGCCCACGACGGTACCTCGTTATTACCCACAACCTTAAAACTAAGTTCTTTTGAGTCGGCCGATGCCGCAGCTTTCCCGATGCGCCTTAGACCTCGGGAAAAGAACGAGTCCCTTAAGGCATGTCTATTCGGTGGTCGATGTGAGCTAGAATCACAGTCTGAAGATCTTCAAGAGTGTCCGAATTGAGTTTTAAGGTGGGCTGACCGTGAACTCTTTCAAACGGAACTATTTGCAATATTCTTTGTTCAGAAAAATATCGTCTTAAATCAAGATCCAACTGGACGAAATACATCAGTTCTAAGCTTGAAAGCTGCTTAAAATTATAGCGGCGCAATAATTCTTTCTCGAAAGGTTCGGCTAGGATTCTATCTAATACCACTTTCTCACTGGGCTTAAGAACCTTAAAGGTCCAATCGCTTATCACCTGTTGGCCGAGATAAAGCTTGTGGTGAATGTCTAATAAATCTTCAATCTGTCTACCATCTAAAGGACCAGGATGAACGGCAAAATAATCATTGGTCGTATATACTCCCTTCTCCGCAAAATCCACCACATGAGAGAACAGAACATGGTCATGCAAGTGATAAAGTTGCTGACTTAAATTATCGTCATGATACTGAGTGACCATGTACTTAAAGTAATTTCTGTAGGCAATGTTAAGGAGATACACTGCTTTTCGTGCATCGAACTCACTTAGTTCTTTATTTTTAAGTCTCATCTTTATCGGGTAATATCGGTAATCGTATCTTAAAACTTGGCCTAAAGATTCATACTGCCAAAGCACCCTGGCGTCGACTAGCCCTCCAAGAAAATACGGCCACCCAAGGTCTGCAAGATCAAAAACTCCCAAGAGTGCTACTGACTCTATAAAAAATAAACTTAAACCAGAAAGTCTGGGGTTTTTAAAAATCTCTGCTGCTTTTGTTTTGGCAAGAATCTGGCCGCTGACTTTTTTTACCCGTAGGGAAAGCCAACCCGTCTGGGGCTCTCTTGGTGGAAAAAATCCTCCTAAGTCGCCATGTGAAAGATCAAGTGATTCTTCTTCCCCTTTAATAAAGAGCCTGAGGTAATAAGGACTTTGATAGACCTCTTTTAGATATTGAAAAGTTTTTTCCCGGGATTCCCGAATAGCATTGCTAATCCCAGGAAAACTCTTTGACTCTAAAAGAGTCAGCTTTAAATCACAGGGCGATTCGGCCCAGGCCGGTCCTGAAAAAATAAGGCTCAAAGCAAAAATACACTTGCCAACAACTCTCATTCATTAGGAGCTCGATTTTTTAATCCAGATAATACCTGCACCACTCGCCGCACTTCCGCAGGAGTCGAAATCAACTCGGCC
>JABDDW010000125.1 GCA_013287405.1 Deltaproteobacteria bacterium | reverse complement strand
TTTTCAAAGACAAAATCTTTTAAAATCTCTCGACCTTTTTCGGTATGAGAGACTTCCGGATGAAACTGAAGACCAATATAACCAAAACCGGGAACGCCCTGAGAGCCAGCTGGACCCTCCATGGCGGCCCAATGACCCGAATCAGATTTGGCCAAACCCACGGCCCCTTTAGGAAGACTTAAGACAAGATCACCGTGACTCATCCAAGCCTTTTGGTGCTCGGGAAGATCCCTAGAAAGTTTTGAAATCCAGTGGACCCCCATGCGCCCGTATTCTCGTTTGGGTGAAGATTTAACTTCGCCTCCGAAACTCAGAGAGAGAAGCTGCATTCCATAACAAATTCCTAAAGTTGGAGCCAATTCTAAAAGTTTTTCTAAATCAGGTCTTTTGGGAGAATTGTCGTCGTAAACACTATGAGGGCCTCCGCTAAGAATAATACCAGCAGGGCTAAGACTCTTGATTTTCTCAAGAGGAGTATCAAACTTCAGAATTTCGCTGTAGACGTTGAACTCGCGAATTCTTCTTGCGATAAGTTGAGAAAATTGAGAGCCGAAATCAAGTACGACGATACCACCATTGATTGCCATCTAGTCTAGCCTGTAGTTGGGGGCCTCTTTAGTAATGATCACATCATGAACATGGGACTCTCTTAACCCTTGAGGAGAGATCCTCACAAACTTAGCCTTCTTCTGAAGGTCCTCGACGGTTGACGCTCCTAAGTAACCCATTCCACTTTTTACCCCTCCTACCAATTGGTGGAGTATGGAGCTCAAAGCTCCCTTGTAGGGAACTCGCCCCTCTATTCCCTCAGGAACGAGCTTATCGTCATGCTCGACAGTATCTTGGAAATACCGATCTTTACTCCCTTGCTTCATAGCGCCAAGACTTCCCATGCCACGATACACTTTGTAGGTTCGACCCTGATACAAGATGGTTTCTCCGGGACTTTCATCGGTTCCTGCAATAGCGTTCCCGACCATCACGGTATTGGCTCCGAGAGCGAGAGCTTTAATGATATCCCCCGAAAATTTAATCCCCCCATCGGCAATTATGGATTTACCTTTTTTCTTGGCTGGTCCAGCACAATTAAGTATGGCCGTCACTTGAGGGACACCCACTCCGGCCACGACCCGAGTGGTGCAAATGCTTCCCGGGCCAATTCCAACTTTAACCACCTCGGCTCCGTTTTCAATCAAGGCCTCGGTGCCTTCCGCCGTAGCCACGTTCCCTCCAACGACGATGACATCTTTGAATTGCCCACTGGCCCACTTCACCATTTCCAAAACATTCTTTGAATGGCCGTGGGCTGTGTCGACAACAAGAACGTCGCACCCGGCTCCCACTAGTGCTTCAGCTCTGAGCTTTGAGTCCTCGCCCACACCGACAGCGGCACCCACCACAAGGCGGCCGCGCTTGTCTTTTGATGCATGGGGGAAGGCCCTGGCCTTTTCAATGTCTTTGATCGTAATTAATCCTCTAAGTCGCCCTTCTCGATCCACGACCGGAAGTTTCTCGATTCGATGTTTTTGCAAAATAACCTTGGCTTGTTCTAAGGTCGTGCCTTCGGGAGCTGTAACAAGGCCATCTTTAGTCATGACCTTTTCGATTTGCTGATGAATATTCGTCTCAAAGCGCAAATCACGATTCGTAAGGATCCCCACCAATATTCCTTTGCGAGTGATAGGCACGCCACTAATGGTGTATCTCTTCATAAGGTCCAAAGCATCACTCACAAGCTTTTCTGGTTCGAGTGTTATGGGATCGGTGATCATCCCACTTTCATATTTTTTGACCCTCTCTACTTCTAGGGCTTGGTTTTCTATAGCCATATTTTTGTGAATAACTCCAAGTCCCCCTTCTTGAGCCATAATCCGAGCCACCCGACTTTCTGTGACTGTGTCCATCGCTGCAGAAAGAAGGGGCGTTCTTAAAACTAGGTCTCTTGCAAAAAAAGATTCGCAACTGAGTTGGACGGGAACGATATCAGAAT
This sequence comes from Deltaproteobacteria bacterium, assembly GCA_013287405.1. Next base: position 744 of record JABDDW010000125.1, on the reverse strand, counting down.
AAGACGGGATTAATAAAATATCGTCATAAGTGAGTGATTCTATAATTTCCCTCATGGAATTTGATCTCCTCTATTTTTGTCCTGATACCACGTTGTGTAGAGCAAATAATTATCTGCGCTTTTTTGAAGCTTGGCGAGCTCTTCAGATTTTAATTTTCTCTGAGCTTTTGCTGGTCGGCCAAATATGAGAGTTCCTTCTTCAAAAATGCTTCCCTCAGTGACAAGACTTCCCGCTCCGACCAAAGAGTTCTTTCCAATTAAGGCCTTATCCATTATGACCGCACCCATACCGATAAGGGAGCCTTCGCCAATTTCGCAGCCGTGAAGAATAACTTGGTGACCCACCGTTACGCGGTTACCAATCGTCACACCGCATTTTCCAAAAGTGCCATGGAGGACGCAAGAATCCTGAATATTGACTTCTCGGCCAATAATCATTTTAAAAACGTCTCCTCGAATAACGGTGTTAAACCAGATCGATGATTTCTCTCCGATTTCGACGTCCCCAATAACCGTAGCCGTCGGTGCAACCCAAACAGTAGGGTGAAGTCTAGGGTGGATCCCATTAACCGGAATAATCTGACCTGCCTTCAACACTTTGCTCTCCTAATGCAAAATCCCAATATCCTTAGGCGGCCCCTCATGCAAAACCATTTGAAAATTGAGCACACGGCTCTTCTCAATAACTTCTTTGTTGGTGAAGAATGTGCAGCCGGCATTGAGGGCTAGAGACATGGCTTCAGA
>JABDDW010000124.1 GCA_013287405.1 Deltaproteobacteria bacterium | reverse complement strand
CTTCATTTTGCAATTTTTCACGCAACTGATTGGTATTCACAATATTTCCATTGTGAGCGATGGCTATGGGGCCTTCCTTTAGATTTGCCGTTAAGGGTTGAGCATTGGAAAGTAAATTTTCTCCCGTTGTGGCATAGCGAACGTGGCCAATGGCTGAATCGCCCTGAAGACGATCTAACTCAGACTCATTAAACGTATCCGGAACAATTCCCAAACCCTTGAAGTGGAGGTGACTGCCTTCCTTTATCGTGACAATTCCGCAAGACTCTTGTCCACGATGTTGAAGGGCAAAAAGCCCAAGATAGGTGATTCGGCTGGCTTCGGGGTGGCCCCAAATTCCAAAAACTCCGCATTCTTCTCGAAATGAGTCGTCGGGGGACTTTTGAAAAGGGCCTGCACCTTGTTTTTGGAAAAGGCGTTTACGAGACGAGAAAGAATTTGGGAAGACTCTTAGCTAAGGAGAAACCCGTAGCAGCGGACCTGGTGATTCCCGTTCCCGATAGTGGTGTTCCCGCAGCCCTTGGCTATTCGGAAGAAAGTAAGATTCCCTTTGATATGGGAATAATCCGAAATCACTATGTGGGCCGCACATTTATTGAACCACGGAGTCACATTCGAAGTTTTGGAGTGAAAATAAAACTTAACCCAATGATTTCACTTCTCAAAGATAAAAGAGTTATTGTTATTGACGACAGTATTGTACGGGGAACAACTTCTAAGAAGATTATAGGACTCATCCGTTCTGCAGGAGCAAAAGAAGTGCATCTTCGGGTCGCAGCGCCTCCGACTATCGGACCCTGCTATTATGGTGTAGATACCCCTTCCAAAATGGATTTGATAGCAGCTAATAAAAGCCAAGAAGAAATTCGTGAGTTCATCGGGGCCGATTCACTTGGATATCTGTCTGTGAATGCCCTTTTTAAAGCAGCTAGAGCTGACGAGAAGACTTTTTGCGCCGCCTGTTTTGACGATAAATATCCGACTGAGCATGAGTAGACAGCGGCTTCCCAGGTTCTAGTGCCTAGTTTTGCTTTCAAGTGCACTTTCTGCAAGTTCAATGACCACTAATTTGATGAAACAGAACTTTTCACAGTTTTGGGTTTTGTCTGCGACAAGGAACCTTTTTACTTTTGGTTCAAACTCTGAAATGCAATCGTAGATATATCCGTCGTTCTGCTACAGCCGTCTACGATGGTGATCGCTTAGTTGTTAAGCTGATTTAATCAAAGATGGTTTTTATCTTCTTACCGAAGGCTGTAGAGCCTTTGGGAGCACAGCTATTTCCCATGATATGTTGGCCTCTAGAAAATTCTAGAAGGAGGACTTATTTGATGCACCAACAGCCCTTATCATCTTATAAAATTCGTGAATTAAGCGACTTACACCAGGAAGCCGTTTTGATTTCAAATGCCATGGAATTAAAAGCAGCAATATCTCTTGATACTGAAAGACTTATAAAGAGAGTTCAAGATGTTCTAAGCCAGGCTAAAGGGAAGCCCGTTTCTTACGACGAAGCTCTAAGAGAGATGGCCCATGCTCTTTTAGAGAAGAAAGACCCCGTCAGAAGGGCCCAGAGAATATTGAGTAAGAGCTTAACCAAACAAGCTGGTAAACACAGCGCATTAGAAAACAAGGCGCAAGACTTGTTAATGGGTGAGTCACAAAAGATGAAACAGTCACCCAAGACGAATCAATTACTAAAGAAAGATTCGCCCCTAAGACAACCGATCAGGGCCCGTCTTAAGCATGAACTTTATTTAAGAGACCAGGGGCGATGCCAATTTAAAAACTGTGGGGATTCTAGGTGGGTGTTCTTTTCGACTTGGCGACAGCTTGGAGCCATGACCGATAGTAAGTAGTGTAAAATGCTACTATCTTACGGCCAATGATTGGCATAGGAAATGCTTTTTAATCCCCGGTGATTTCAAAGTTTTTAAAATTCAGTTTGACTCCATATATTTTTTTTGCTTTGGCGACGGGCTGTCAGGGGCCCGTTGAAATTCCTGATCCTGAAGAGTCCTGTGGTTTTAATGAAGTCGATGGAATGCGTCTAAGCTGGAAAGAAGAACTTCCTATAACTGTATTTATCGAACCTTCCGTCCCCGTAACCTTTTATAGTGCTATCAGGAATGCCGCTTATACTTGGGAACGGGGAGCCAACCGTCGCTTATTTGAAATATTTGATTCTACACAGTCCGATGACCGTTGGGCAAGGGTCCGAATCTACTGGCTCCCCAATAGTCATAACACTTTCGTTTCTAAAGGCGGACCTCCAAAGTCTGCTGAAACATCTTTACATCAAGTTGAAGGATACCCCATATCCGCTGAAATCAAACTCAACGCCCAAGATTATAAGTTTTCAAATACCCCTAAGGCGACTGACGTGGATGCGGAGTCAATTTTGCTCCATGAATTTGGACATGTTCTAGGCCTTGATCACATTGCGGGCCAATCTTCTGTGATGAACGAAAGCCTTGCCGTTGGATCGTACCGTCGTACCTTGGCGCCCATCGATGTGAGCCATATTAAATGCGAATATTAAGCTTGAAAAATTCGATGGGACGTACTGACAATAGAATATGGTCAAACTTCAAAAACTTAAAGCAGGGGATCGTGTAGGCCTTGTGGCTCCAGGTTCGAGTTTTGACCGCAAGAAATTCGGTCGAAGTCTTATCGCTTTAAAGAATATGGGTTTAATTCCTGTTTTTGGCCCACACCTTTTTTCTAGAGATTTTATTTTTGCGGGAACTGTATCTCAAAGAGCG
>JABDDW010000123.1:755-2798 GCA_013287405.1 Deltaproteobacteria bacterium | reverse complement strand
GCATGGAAGACCTCGGTTTTAATTTTAAAGAAACGCTTCAAAATACCGAGCGTGCTTTAAGGAATGTAGATCCGAAAGAAAACTCTGGAATATTTGATCAGATAGAAAGTTTTAAATTAAGACAAATGTTTCGAAGTGGAAACATTCGCATGATGAGGGTCGATCAAAATATTTCAACGAAGATGCCCTATCAGGCCCAATACTACAAACTCTGGATTTCCCAGCTTCCCATCCACCGATATTATTCCAGTGAACTTCCAGATCCTCATACTTTAATGTCAGAGACGAGCCGCTTTTTGTATCAACGATCGTACAGAATCGGCACCCTTTTAGGGATTGTGAATCCCAACGATAAAGACATTACCAAACCTACTGAAATGGTCGAGAGGCTGTACCTTTGGACATGGCGTTGGCTGGTGAAACCCGACGCCTTTCCAGTTCAAAAAGTTATGGCTATTCTCAGAAGCCCGTCTTTCATGTCAGAGACCTACCGGTTAACAACTGAAGATGTTCAAATGGTGCGGAACTCCCTTTTATGGCTGAGCCTTTTTGATTCCTCAAGCCACAACTTAGCTCCTCTCTTAAATAGATTCAAAGTAGGAAGAGAGGGGCAGATTCCTCTTTTTGAATTAGAAAATTTGGTTGTCGAATACCTTAGGGCTCTTCGAGACGGCCATAAAGTTGATGCTATGGATTTTAGGACGCAGATTGAAAATCATATTCTTTGGGAGAGCAAAGATTTAAATTTCAAAAATCTTGTTTGCGCCGTCGACGAACCCGATAGCTCTAGCGACCTCCCAGGGCACTCTCTCGATCTGCTAGTTCGAAATCTCAAGATGATCCTTAAACATAGAAATTCCCAGAACCACTTCAGCCTTGTTGTTGATCTTACAAAATTCCAACTTTGCTTTGGAGTTCCTAAGAAAAAGATATTCTCTCCGCCTATGTGCTTGGCTTTGGACCTTCTTCATTCAAAATCCGTAGTATCCTGCGAGGAATTCGTTAAAGTCTGCTTTGCTTCAAATTTCTATGATTCCACCTACCACAACCCCAAGATTTTTAATCTTCTTTCACGGATTAGAGATTCAAGCCCTAAGAGTCTACGCTTTAGAATGAAGACTGGATACGTCATCGGCGAAGGGAGTTGGCAAGAAATTGAATTTTTAAAAGATAATCGGGTTTCAGAAGAACTTAAACAGCAACCCGAGTGGAGATCCCTAACGACGACGGGTCTGCGCGCAGCGGAAGAGCTATCTACTACTCCTAATATTTCATCTTTATTAAAGAATCAGGATAGACCCATCAAAAGAAGAGAATTTGAAACGCTTATTAAGAAGTCTCGAAGTACGGCTAATCGTATTCTTGAAAAATGGATAAAAGAGGGTTTTATAAAAAAAGTGGGCAATGCCCGAAGCACTAGATACTTGGTTTTAAGACCTCTCGAATCTGCCTTGAAGGAGGAGTTTCTGACATGAAATTTTTAACTGCTTTTGTTTTTCTAATCGCTTCAGGTGGGTCGGCCAGTAGTTACATCAAGCCGCTAACGGTGAAAGTAACGTCGGGCCTTTGCCGAAACAATGATGTCCGTTTTTCTGGCAGTGGTTTTCTTTTTCAAAGGGGTGGACGCTCTTTCGTTTTAACTTCCGAACACGTACTACTCCATGGAAATGGAGAGTTTTGCCATCACGTAAAAAATGGTTTCGTAGGCGATGTACCTGCAACTCTTATCTCTGGTGATTGGGGACTTGGGCTTGCCCTCCTTGAGCTTAAACTCCCCTTTGATAAAATTTCCGCATTGCCGACCGTGGAGGCATTTCTTAAATCAGATTTGTCTCAGCAAGGACAAAAAGCTATTACGGTTGGATTTCCTTCTGCTTCTAATGACATTGTCGTGGATCGACACGGTTATATTTTAGATAGCCAAAGCCACCGACATTTAATTCCGATGGTTCCGGAGACCATTGAACTTATGGACGCCCACGGAGAGTTCGGAATGAGCGGGGGGCCTGTGTTTGCTGAGAATGAAACTCAAGTGATCGGACT
>JABDDW010000123.1:0-745 GCA_013287405.1 Deltaproteobacteria bacterium | reverse complement strand
GCATTAGTCCCGGGTTCACAAAGCCAAGTGGAGGAATACTCTGGTCTAAGCCAATTCTTGCAGAATCACCTTTTTGTCATTCCCGCACTGAAGATTAAAGACTGGCTTATCAATCAAATTGACCTGAGGTCTGCGCCATTTTTTGTGAGGGATCCTCAATCTCAGCTTAACCGCATTGCGGTCGTTTACGCTGGCGGCTTTGCATTTTTTCAAACTGGGGCCGAAGGCGGAATCGGAGGCCAAGGGGTTGGAGCTGGGGGACACGGTGTTGGAGTCGGGGGACACGGCGTCGGCGTAGGTGGCCATGGTGTTGGAGTTGGAGGTGAGGGATCTTCAGAAACAGTGGTGGACCCAAAATTTGTTAGTATTAAGATATCGATTGATTCGTCGGCCCACAACGGTCAGTGGTATTTGCCGACTAGGCAGCCGTGGCTGGATCGGATCCGTACTCACCTTCTAGCGGGTAATAAGATTTCGATTCCGTATTTTGTAACCCGAGATTTCAACTCCCAAAAGTTAACCAAAGTTAGGTTTCAGTCTCTTGAGGAATTCTTTACTCTTCTAGAAAGTCCGCAACTCAATCCCGTGACGTTAACCGAAGGTCTGAACGCTTCAATGGCCAGCGCCAACCTTTTGCGGCTCCAAGAGGATGGCCAGGTTATGGCTTCAAGGTCCAAAGCCCTTATGCTGACTGTTAACGATGCCGACTCCAAGATTCTCTTGCGCCGGCTTATTTTTATCGGTG
>JABDDW010000122.1 GCA_013287405.1 Deltaproteobacteria bacterium | reverse complement strand
TAGGGATTATTGAAGGACGGCCATGCAACGCCAGAAAGAAGCTGACCGAACTTAACGAGGTCGGCGGAATCAACCCAAGGACAGTATTTGGCAAGCAAGTACATTTGAAAGGTGGCCCAACCTTCGTTAAGAATCTTTGTCTGAAAAAATCCAGGGTAAACACGTACTGTTTGCTCGTAGAGCTTCAAGAGCGACGACTTCCACTCCGGAGTCTCCGCCGGTAGAAGTTCGGTCATGGCTTGGAGTGGGCTTAAGGTCTCCCTCCATGAACCGTTTTGAGTTCTTTGTCCTTTAATTGAATCTAGAAAACCGCCGTGGTTTTTTACCGTTTCCCAAAAACTCTGAGCTTGAGGCTTTACAAGAGGGGTTCCAGAATTGGTGGTAGAAAACTTACTCGGATCTTCAAATGTTCCCCAAGAAAAATCCTGCAGCTGCATAAATGACTGTAAAAATTGAAAATAAAGGGAGGCTTCATCGTGCCCTTTTTCTCGATAGATCTTGCCTAAGAGCTCGGCCATCTGATGTGAGGCCACCATAGGGTCTCCCCGCCTCATATACTTCGAAGTCGCCGATACATCGTTGTGTCCTTCGACATGCATAAATACACCTCGTCGCTCGGGCTTAGGAGTCGAGGTTGAATGATATGATTTACAAGTCGGACATCCAGGATTTACAAATTCTAAAACGCCCATCGCCCGACCAATAGATTGAGCTATATCGGCTCCAGGAACCCAATGAGGAGCGGGGTGACCATTACCCGCGGCCAAAACATTCAATTGATCTGAAGGAACCATATTAAGCTGGTGGTCCTGCACTTCAAGACCTAAATCTCTTGCCACCTCAGCGATTATTTTTGCATCTTCTAGATCGGACTTTCCATAATCGAACGCAGACGGAGCATTAACCGTTATTTTTCTAAGAGCTTTTTGGCACCCGTCAATGTCGACACCCAACACGGTTTGACAGGCACCCATAAACGTAAAGAGAAAAAATACAAACCTAAATATCATTGGGTTGCCCCTTTTGAGAAAATCTTCCCTAGCGCTTCAACGTACTGAGATTTGAGATTTTCCCGTGTCTGGGAAGTCATGTGTTCAAGAGCATCGGAGTTAGCAAGGATCTGAAAGGCTAGATCAGGTAATGTAGGTTTGAGAAGACGGTAGGGATTTATAAAAAGAAAATTTTGGACTCCTGCCTTCTGACTTAGTACTTGGTCCTCGGTGATCATTCGCAAGGACTGAAGTAGGAACCGGGAAATCCTAACCCACGGGAGCCCTATCAAAGCTTTATCCATTGCATGCAAATATAATCTTGTGACGAAATAGACATTGACCACTTCCTGGGCCTCGTTGGGAAAGGCATTAGATTCAAACATTTTAGGAATGAGATTCCATAATTGCTCACCGACAAGCTTCCCTGTCTGCTTAGGATCAAGTGAGCTTAAAGCAGGAATATCGTGGAGCCAAACCTCTGAAGTCGGAAGTACATCAATGTCAGAAACCTCCAAAATTTGACTCAATCTCTTATGAGCGATCTGCATTCCCGAAGCGACCGATTCAAGCAACAGTTCCCGGTAAGGCTCCTGTACATCAGCAGCATGACCTCCAAGAACGTCCTTCCAGGTCCCCGAGGTCGTGACGATCTGTCTAAAACCATTTGGCAAAAGGGGTTCCTTCTGATCTGCGCTCAGTCGCTCAATGACCATTCGGAATGAATCCCTCTCACCGGGGGTATTCATATTAAAATCTCGGGCGGATAAATTGAGATCATTGGGATAAATATAGCTGTGGGCGAAAAGATGGTCAGAGATCGCCGCCAGAATAGGAGCCAAAATTGTCTTTTGCGTAGTGGCATCTCCGGCGAATCGGGGATCTTCTTCAAGGCCCGTAATCATATTCTCGTAGAAAGGGAGCCGAAAAGCATCAACCACAAGTTTGATGAAAGCCACATTCCCTTCCAGACTATTATCTAGAACAAGGGGCCTAGAATTCTCTCTGACCCAACTGGAGATTTTCTCCGAGGCACTGGTTTCTGAATCGCCTGTAACACGGCGGGTAGAGCGAGCACCGGAAGGAACAACCAAAACTAGAGAACCATTGCTCTGTAAATCAGATACAACCTCTACCAATGAACTCGTTGATGCCGATAAAAATGATCGGGCATCGACCTGTTCATTTCCCCTTACCAGGAGATTCACCACTCTGGGATCAACAAGAGCGATCCGATTGCTCGTATTCAGCAGCGTGCGTGAGGCCTTAGCTAGGGAATTGATGAGTTCAGGCCCTTTAGCTGAAGCTGGCATGTAGTTAAGATTTATAATACGTCCAAATCTTCTCAAAAAAGACGGTTCCACTTTAAAGTCTTTTGAAGAAAGGGTCGCTAAAAGTATTTCCTCAGAAGTAGGATTTGCCTTATCTTTTGCGTAACGGGCGATTTGCTCTTGGTCGGCTGTCGGATTGAGGGTTAGAAAAATATTGAGATTTCTGATGGGCCTTCTGACGGCTAATTTGGAGCCAAATGGGGATTTGGCCATATACATCCCGTCAGGAGATTCAAACTTTCCACGGAGCCAAGAAAGCATTTTTGCTTTTACAGCGTCGTTGGCTGCATGAATGTCATCAATCAAAATAAATCCGCGATATCCGTTGGGTAGCGTCAGGAAGTCTTCAAGGATACCAATTACCGAATCAATATCCATATTTCCTGCGCCGTCCTTTTCGCTTTTTTCGGTAACCTCTCCCAGGTTAACAATAATTGCAGAAGCGTCGGCGTTGTCATTTTTGTCTTGGAAGTTGTAGTATTTTAGGCCGAGCATTTTAACCAAAGACTTAAACATG
>JABDDW010000121.1:2654-2853 GCA_013287405.1 Deltaproteobacteria bacterium | reverse complement strand
GGAAATTCATAGGTCACTAGCTGAAAGTTTATCTAATTCTCATACATTCCGATGGGGAGTTGGATCGAACATCTGTAAATGGAGGCGTATGTCCTACCTTAAACTGTTGGCAATATTCCTGACTACCTGCTGTCTGTCTTTGGCACGGGCTGATGATCCTCCTCCGGTTCAAACAAGCACAAGTGAAGATGTTGCGAAT
>JABDDW010000121.1:0-2644 GCA_013287405.1 Deltaproteobacteria bacterium | reverse complement strand
TTGCGAATTACCTCAAGACTCAGGGAATGGATCTACAAAGTTTTGGGGGATATTCTGGAGCTGGTTATAATAACAAAGCAGCCGTTGAAAAATGGGTGGGTACTTGGCTTAACAAGTTAAATCCCAGTAGAGATATAATTGGTTCTGGAGCAACCAAAGATGGAATCGGCCAAATCGTTTACGACATGGCAAAACAGAAAGGGTTCAAGACAATCGGAATCGTTTCCGAGAAAGCGGCCGCATATCCGGGCGATATATCTCCAAATTGCGACAAGGTTTTCTATATCAAAGACAATACCTGGGGCGGTTTTGCTGACGGATCAAAAAAACTTAATCCAACGTCACAAGCTTGGGTAGACAACAGTAAAGAAGTCCACTATGCCGGCGGTAACGATGTTGCTGGAGCCGAAATGTATGGCGCCAAGCAAGCCGGCGTCCCAGTGGACTTCGTTGCAGCAGATATGAATCATGCTTCTGCTATAACCAAGGCCGCCAAACAGGGCAAACCTGCACCAACAGATTTTTCAGGAACCGCTGACCAAACATATCGGGAAATGTACCCCAGCAAAACTGTGGCGAGCGTGGATAATTTTGGGAGAAATTCTGTTAGTTCTTCCCAAAATGAAGTGGGGGTTTCCTTTTCTGAAACACTACCGGATGGATCACAGAAGGTACATAGATTGGGTAATGGTTCCCTACAGAAGCAAGATTTCTCGCCGCCCGCCCAAAAGGGCATTAACGCAAGCGAAGAGGATGATGTCGGTGTTTCCTTTTCTGAAACATTACCAGATGGATCACAGAAGGTACATAGATTGGGTAATGGTTCATCACCTCAGGGGGCTCCACCCAAAGTGCCATCAGAAAAAGAAATTGAAGACATGACCAAAAAGGTCGCCAAATCTGACCCAATCCTGACGGAGGTCAAAGGGGCTCCGAAAGCGGTGGAGGTAGACGCCATTAAATTGGCCCAAAAGCTAGGCCTCTTTAAGGGAAAAATTCCCGCCAACCCCGAAGCAGCGTTTAAATTCGTAAAAATGAATATTCCATCGCCGAAAGGGACTGCTGTAGCGGTTCTCCTCGCGATCCCGATTGCCGCATGGGACACCTATTCGGCATGCAAAGAAGAGGTAAAACCCGGAGAAGCGTGGCACTGCAAGCTGAGTACTTTGACTTTTACGCCCATGAAATCGATGGCGGTATCTATTGGCTCATATTACGCAATGAGCGTAGCGGGCACACTTTTGCAGGCCGGAATTGAAACCGCTGCAGCAACAACAGCCGGATTTGTCACTCTCAGCGCATTAGGTGTTACGGGCGCTGCAGTAGGTAGCGCTGCCGTGTTTTATAAATTCGCACAATATGGATACTCGAGCATGTATGGCGGAATGGCTGCCCTTTGCGATCCTCAACGAAATCCTGATCCCCCTCCCGTTCTCTGCGGACCGGCGAAACTCCCCTCAAACCAAAAGCCCTACTATGGCAACGATTCGGAGGGCCATGAGGGATACAGTGTTTGCCAGACGACCTACGCACAATACCCGAGTTACTGCAGTTGCCTTGAAAAACATCCTTTGAATTATTGTCCACTCTGAATTACGATATCCTCGACAGGCTTAAAGGAGCTTGGTCGGAGCGGGGCTGGACTCTGCGCCGACGCGATTGAACTGTTGCTCATTGTTAGAAACGCTAAGAATATCCCCGCGACCAAGACTTTTTGCATGACGCCTCCATTTTTCGTTCGCTCATAGAATAAAATGACGATTCGAAGTTTGTATAGAAAATCCAAAGGTTAGTTTCTTCTTCGATCGAGATAATGCTCAGTGTCACTTGAAGAATGTGAGCGTGATTCGCATCGCCAATCCAATTAGGATCTATGCACCAAAACCTAATGTTTGAGAGTTTTTGCGACCCAATCAACCCGACGGGAAGCTGACGTGCCATCCGAAGGGTCAAATCGAGTTAGCTTGGCCAAGTTCAACATGTCTTCATGAACGACGGACCAGGATAGCATCGGGGCTCTCCACATTTTTCAAAAGAAAACTCTGGATGAGTTTTGAAGGCCAATGGCTAGTGGATCACTTTGAATTTTTGCCCGTGTTTTAATGGCCAATCTTCTTTGGTAAGGCGCCTGCGAACCTTACGAATAACGGGACAGGGACAAAGACTTGAAGATTTTTCCCGCGTTTTATCAATTGGCGCGTGTGAGAATCTTCTTAACCTCGCTGAAATATGCAACTCCCATTTCGCAGTCTTTCTTGATCACGCTCAAATTCATTTTCGGCATACCTGCTGTATAATTTCGAAGCTCTTTGGGATCTCCGTCGAGAAGATCAATGCATTTCTCTGCCGTATACTTGGCTGATTCACTGAACTTTAACTTTTTGGCTTCTGAGTTGAAGTCGATGTCCTTAAGTTGGCAGTCTTCCGAGTTAGTTCCGTCATCGCTGAAATTGAATGTCGTCTGGATCTTGAATTTTTCTCGGACCAGGTTTTTTCCTTGAACCTCTTTGACTCTAATTTCGCGATTTAGAGTCATTTTCCAAAGACCATGCGCTTTGTCCAGACTCGTCTTAATGCGCAACACAACGTCTGGTTTTTTAAGATGCACCTCATCCTGCAATAACGGGAAGTCCGTACCTTCTCC
>JABDDW010000120.1:1898-2963 GCA_013287405.1 Deltaproteobacteria bacterium | reverse complement strand
CCAACATAATATTAACGCCTCGCGCGTAGATTCTGACTACGCTAAAAAAGTTCTTGTCAAAGTGCGTAAGGGTCGATAGCCTTTTTGCATAGACCTAAGTTAAGTAGATTATCAACTACTTAACGCAGATCTAAAATATTTTCGACCAGATTTGTAAGCATCATTGATAGAAGAAGTTTTTAGCAACTAGAGACTGGTGAAAATGGAAAGTTTAATCCAACTGATTGTTTCAGGCCCCACGGATTCGGAGCTGAGATATGAAATCAAATCCTGAACAGCCACCCGTTATTGCTGGGCTCGATATTGGTACAACAAAAGTTTGTGTTGTCATCGGGCGCGTGGCTCCAAATTCCACAGAGATCGAAATTATTGGAGTGGCCCAAGCGCGTTCCGTGGGCTTACGAAAAGGCGTTGTCATAAATATCGATGCCACCGTTGAAGCTATCGGTAGAGCCCTCGAAGATGCTGAGCTTATGGCGGGTGTCGATATCGAAAACGTTTGGGCAGGTGTAGCCGGGAGTCACATCACTTCCTTTAACAGTCGTGGCATGGTGGCCATAAAAAATCATGAGGTTCAAAAAGACGACACTAGGAGAGTGATAGAAGCCGCTCAAGCGGTCGCTCTTCCTGAAGGAAGACAGGTTCTCCACGTTCTCCCGCAAAATTATTCTGTTGATTCTCAAGATGGAATCCGCGATCCGTTAGGTATGTCAGGGGTTCGACTGGAGGTCGGTGTTCACGTGATTACGGGAAACACGATGAGCCTTCAAAACATTTCGAAGTGTGCTCAAAAATCGGGTCTTCAAATTTCCGGATTAGTTTCAGAAGCACTGGCTTCGGCTGAGTCCACTCTGAGCCAAGATGAAAAAGATTTAGGTGTAGCCGTCATAGATATGGGGGGCGGCACTTGTGATATGGTTATTTACGTGGGTGGAGCTGTCGTTCATACCGCGGTTCTTCCAATCGGAGGGGCTCATCTCACCCATGATATTTCGGTTGGATTGAGAACCCCAGCAGCCGAAGCCGAAGAAATTAAACGCAAGTATGGTTGTGCTATGGCGAGCC
>JABDDW010000120.1:1153-1888 GCA_013287405.1 Deltaproteobacteria bacterium | reverse complement strand
CTATTGAAGTTCCAAGCGTGGGAGGCAGAAACCCGCGAACGCTTTCAAGAATGACTTTAGCGGAAGTGATTGAACCGCGAATTGAAGAGACCATGCATTTATTGAATAATGAGATTTCTAAGAGTGGATACAAGGACCTTATTGGATCTGGAGTGGTTTTAACTGGAGGGGGAAGTCTTCTCTCGGGCTTAGCTGAGCTAGGTGAGTTCATCTTTGAAATGCCAGTGAGAAGAGGAAATCCAATTAACACTACTGGGTTAAAGGAAGTTGTACAGAGTCCCGCGTTAGCTACGGCAGTAGGGCTTTTGAGGTTAGGCGCAGCTCATAAGGGACGCGCCGTCGAGAAAGCGTCGGGATCATTTGTCGAAATCATCGAAGTCACGACTCTTTAGCAGGGTGAAAATACAGGGGCAAACATCAAAGTTATAGGGATCGGCGGTGGCGGATCCAATGCCGTCACGACAATGATGGGCTCTGGAATGTCTGGCGTTCAGTTTATTGTTGCTAATACCGACAGGCAAGCTCTTGAAGCCTCGCCGGCTCCCGGAAAAATTCAGTTAGGTCGTGAGCTGACAAAGGGGCTCGGTGCAGGAGCCAACCCAGAAATTGGAAAGCGTGCCGCTATTGAAAGCTACAATGACATTGCTGAAAAATTAGAAGGCTCAGACATGGTTTTTGTTACTGCCGGGATGGGTGGCGGAACAGGGACTGGTGGCGCCCCCGTCGTAGCAAAGA
>JABDDW010000120.1:0-1143 GCA_013287405.1 Deltaproteobacteria bacterium | reverse complement strand
GGTGTGGTGACCCGGCCTTTTGGTTTCGAGGGTAAGCGTCGGAAGAAACACGCGGACCAAGGTCTTGCGGAACTTCGAGAAAACGTGGATACGCTCATTGTTATACCCAATCAAAAACTTCTCGCCATTGCGGGTGAGCGAACACCTTTACTAGATACTTTTAAGAAAGCCGACGAAGTTTTACTTCAAGCTTGCCAAGGTATCGCAGACTTAATCAATATTCGAGGCCTTATCAATCTAGATTTCGCTGATATCAAAACAGTTATGGCCAATAAGGGAATGGCGCTTATGGGAACGGGTCGAGCGTCCGGTGAGAACCGCGCTGTTGAAGCGGCTACCGCGGCCATTTCGAGCCCCTTGCTAGAGAACGTGTCTATCGACGGAGCTACAGGAATTATTATCAATGTTACTGGCGGTCCAGACTTGACCATGTTCGAAGTTAATGAGGCTTCGACCTTGATCACCGAGGCCGCCCATGAAGATGCTGAAATTATTTTCGGTGCCGTTATTGACGATACGATTCGAGACGAAGTTCGTGTTACGGTTATTGCCACCGGTTTTGGTCGCGAAGAGAAGACCTCGTTTGCTGATCAAGTTTCTCAAATGCATGCCATGTCCAGTGTGGAGACCGTTGCGCCTAATGCCCCAATTCAGCAACATTCCATGCCGGCTTCCTGGCCCCAACCCCCGACAATAAGGCCTATAGCAAATGGGTTACCTCCAATCCCGACGCCTCAAGGGTTTCAGGGGCCAGTTTCCCAACCGCAACCTCAGGCCCAGGTCAATCCGACGCAAGTTGTACAACAAATTGAAATGCCTGCAACCCACGAGCAGAGTCTACAGAAACCTATTTTACCTCGAGATATTTTGCTTGCGAAAGCCCGTGCTTTCCGAGAAATTCAGAGCACAGGAAGTGATAAAACAAAACGCGCTGAACCTGTTCAATTAAGTATGCCCGTGAACCCAGACGCCCAGTTGATCAATAATAATAGCAGTGGGCCAGATCTAGAATCGGCTCGGAAGCTTGCCCGTGAAGTTGGACGTCAGTTTGATGAAAAGAGTTATGATATCCCGGCGTTTATTCGGAAAAACCAAAGACCTCAAGAGCCTCAGTTATAAAAGGATCTGGGCGCCCTTTTTTAG
>JABDDW010000119.1 GCA_013287405.1 Deltaproteobacteria bacterium | reverse complement strand
ACCCACAACTCTCTAGAAGCAGGGGCCATAAAAAAAGCAACACCTGAAAAAGAGAGAAGCCCTAGCAGCACCGTTATGACCCTGAGCTTCATTTTAGACCCCAGTAAATAGCTACGCCCAAAAGACCGAGCAACCAGACTAAATAACTTTCGCTCTCAAGGGCACTATAAAATCGTGACAAATAATATCCCTCGTCTAAGTTAATCTGAGTTCCTGCGCGCTCATTAAATTTTACTCCAGGGACAAAAACATTCTGATCCAAGGGGTCTTTTAATCCGCGAAAAGGAGAAAAAAACTTCAAGTGTTTTGAACGAAGAGATCTTACGACAATAAAACTTAAGAGAAATGAACCCGCAAAAACGCTGCCCGCGGGTCCAATATCAGGAACCTTGACAGGAAGAAAGTAGATGAAAAATCCGAGCAAGACCAGAGAAAGAAAAATATCTTTGCTTTCATTAACCCAAAGCCGATTTTCGATCTCATAGAAAGCAAAGGGACGTGCAAGAATTATAGCTGTTAAGGCGCCAAGAGTATAAACCGTATTCTCGGACAAAATTCTTGAGGAAACATCACAAACAAGAACTCCTGACGCGAGTGCAACCAAAGTGACAAGATACGCCGACTTTCCCCTATGAACAAGAAGCGGCCAAAAAGTAGCCCCCAACAATCCGTAAACAGGAGAAAGCGAGAACACCGCTAAGGTTAACGCTGCGTAGACCTCAGCGTACTCGGAACCCAAGCTGAGAAGGGCCACAATGGCTAACCAAATCATGGGCCATTCTGGAAAGGTTGAAAAATCCTGAACGTGCCATAGAGCAAAACAAGAGATCGTGCTGACCAGAAGTTTAAAATAGGAAGGGTCTTTCTGTTTTTCAGAGATCCAACGGGGCAGGGGCCATGAAAAGAGCCGTAGAACAGTGGTGACGGCCATTAAACCAATAAAACCAATATTTCCAACGCCAAGAAGGACTCCAAAGGTCACCGGTAATACGGAAAATAAACCCTTACAAATATTTTGAATGGCCCTGTTTTTTTCACTGATTTCTGAATTAACAAAGATTTCAATATTCAAAAAGAGATCGCCGAAGGCAATGCAAAGAATGACAATCCCGGTAGACGGCGTGAGCAGGCTCTGCGCAAAAAAGAGGGCGCTTATAGAGAGGGGAACACTCAAGGACTTTTTCTCAAGAGCCTCACTGACCGTCATCGCTAACAAAACGGTCACTCCTCCCCACATTGTGGATTCCCCAACATGTAGCCAAAAAAAATAACTTGTACAGGCTACGCCGCAAATCACCGGAACCCATCCTATTGCACCAACATTCTTTCTCGGCGCAAGAAATAGAAGGGGAATAAATATCGCACACAACAAAAGTTCATTCATTATCCACCTCCAAATCCAAACTATCTGATTTGGAAAACCGGTGAATCCCCGAAGCCATAAGCATAAAGAAAACGAGGATCCCCAAAGAAGAAATAAGAATTCCTGAAACCTGGACACTAAAAGTTTGCTGAAAGCTCTCCCTTAAAGAAAAACTCATCAAAACAAGAATGTCGAGGAGAAGTTTTATCGATACAAGATGAATAAAATAATTTCTAAAGCAAAAAACAGCCAGTAAAGAAAAGCAGAGCAGGACGACCATTGCGATCATCATCCGCGTCTCTCCGAAGACAGAAGAGAACTTGCAATGACAAAAACAAAAAAAACAAGAACCGACACGATGAAAAGAGCCATCTGATATCGGGACATCAGAAGATTGCCGACCTCCTCAAGATTCTCATTGGTCACTTTGAAGTCTATGGGGATTTCCCTTAAGGCAGCAACGATGGACAGACCAAACAGTGTTATGGGAATAAAAAGACTCTTCCTTTTGAAATAGACCCGGCCGTCGTCGCGATAAATGAGCCATACCATCCCTGCAGCAAAAACGAGCAAGCTTGAAATCAAAGAAAAAATCCCCAAGACCTTCATTCCGTTAAAAAATATGCCAATATCAACAGTAAGTGTTATTGCAAGGACAAGACGCCCCAAGACAAATGCCAAGTTTTTCAAAAAACCCCTCCGGGGATCAACAGTGACAACCCCAAAATGAGAATAGAAATGGGCATGAGGCGCCATAAAATAAAGCTTTCAGCCTGGTCTTCGCGGAGATGAAAAAAGAGTTGAGATATGGCTTTAGAAACCACATTTACCCCAACACATTTGACAATGAGACTTAGATCTCCCAGAGGACCGAGCTTCCCAGCTCCGCCCATAAAAACGTCAACCACAAATAAGGTCCACACAGCTCTTCTCAGGTGTGGAAGAAGGTCATCAAATGACCAACCCTCTGCTCGCTCTTCTCTTCCCCTGGAGAATATGCTTTGAAAGGACGTAAATAAATTAGCCACGGCGTAGGCAAAGAGAATAAATATGGCCCAAGGGTAACGCCAAATTATCCACCCGTGGGCCTCCTGGAGGTCGCGAAATCCGGCAAAGTCATCTATCCCAGTCATAGCTACCAAAGTTATAGCTAAAATAAAATGTACCGTGCTTGCTCCCACCGTACGTTCCGCAGAAGCAAGAACTAGGGGCCATCCCGCTCCTCGATGCCGAGCCCAATCGGAAATGAGATGAAATACTGGACCAAAGATAACTAGTGCCGTAAAAAGCCAAAGAGAATGAGCTCCGGCCAAAGGTATTTTTCCTCCCCAAACTGGAAGTAAACCCGCTGACAAAAAAATCACCAGATACCTAGTAGCCGAGGCCAATTGTCGGGAAAGCGGTCCCTCTGTTCTTAAAATCTTAAGGCCGTGGCGTGCCAAAACTTGAATCAGCGAGGTTTTGGTTCCTGCAAAACCCCGGCGCAGTTCAATTCTGGCCGCCAAAAATTCTTCCAACAATATAGTCAGTTCAATTATGAGGAGGATCAGCACCATAACCTTGACAAAACCTAATACCCCAAAAATAAATTCCGTCATGGTT
>JABDDW010000118.1 GCA_013287405.1 Deltaproteobacteria bacterium | reverse complement strand
TGGATTACTCTTGAGGACGACACAAAAATTCTAGATGGGATTTCTTCTTGGTGGGTGAATCTCCATGGGCACTCCCAACCTCTTCTTTCTAGAACTCTTTTTGAACAAGCAGAAAAGTTGGAACACACTCTCTTTGCGGGATTTACCCACCAGCCCGCAGTGGAATTAGCTGAACTCTTGATCGCTGCCGTAAGCCCGTACACTCGGCTTGAAAAGGTTTTCTTCTCTGATAACGGCTCGACGGCTGTTGAAGTCGCTTTGAAAATGGCGTTTCAGTATCATCTTCTCCGTAACAACAAGTCTAAAACCAAGTTCTTGGCCTTACACGGGGCCTATCATGGCGACACTTTTGGGGCCATGGCTGTAGGGGAACCCACCGGCTTTCATAATGTTTTTCGTCCTCTTCTCCCTCAGGTGGACTTCGTGAGACCTGGAAGGCTTAAAGAATTAGAAGAATGTGTAGAAAAGAATAAAGGGCAGTACGCTGCGTTTATTTTTGAGCCACTGGTGCAAGGGGCCGGCGGAATGGTTATGTACGAAAGAGAATATCTTATCGAAGCCCAAAAGATTTGTAGGGCCAATGATATATTAATGATTTGTGATGAGATTTTTACCGGATTTTATAGGACGGGCAAGGCCTTCGCCTTTGAACATGCTGGCATTGACCCCGATTTTGTTTGCCTTTCTAAAGGGATCACGGGCGGTTACCTACCCCTAGCGGCAACTCTGACCACTCAAAACATATTTGAAACATTTTTGAGTCAAGAGACAAGTAAAGCCTTCCTCCATGGCCATTCCTACACGGCCAACCCCCTGGCTTGCGCCGTGGCTGTGGCTTCTTGGGGGTTGTTAAATACGGTGGAAACTCAAGGGAGAATTCAATCTATTGTTTCATATACAGAACAGATGGTTTCAAGATTCAAAAATGAAAAATTATTCTCAAACCCACGAGCTCTGGGGACCATTGGAGCCGTCAATTTGAATTTCGATTTCAATTATATGTCAGGGGCGAGTTCTTGGTTTAAAAGAAAAGCGATAGAAAAAGGCGTTTTATTAAGGCCTTTAGGACCAGTGCTGTATGCGGTGCCACCCTACTGTGTAACGCCCCAAGAAATTGAAAAAATTTATAATGTGATCTATGAACTTGCAGAAGAATACTTAAGGACGCTGCCATGATTAGAGAAGTCATTAGTTTTTTGGGAAAAGACAGGTTCATCAATGCAAAGTTTTTGAACACATTGAGTGTTCTTGAGTATGCCGGGGCGAGAAAGATTATAAAAAGTCAAAAGGCTGAAAGTTTGAATCTAGAAATACTGAGGCATATTGCAGAAGAAATCCGTCATGCTCGGATTTTAAAGAAAATGGCCCTTCAACTTTCAAATCAAAGTCTGACGACTTATAGAAAAGAACATCTTTTGGCGGGGGACGCAGCATGGGATTATATCCAGTCTGTAGATCATTTCGTTGAAGATGAAATCAAAAAACCTGATCCCTGGATTAAGTACCTTTACGTCACTCTCCTTATTGAAGAGCGAGCGATGGAGGTATATCCCCTTTATTCTGAAACCCTTGGCCAGTTGGGGCTAGCTCAACCTCTTCAAGGGTTGATCGCCGAAGAAGAAACCCACCTCAAATTCACCCAAAGACATATTTTAGAAAATGACCCTGAGAGTTCTAAACGCCTGCCTCAACTTAGAGCTTTTGAAAAATCTCAATTTGATAAATTTATGATCTCAGCCCACCTTGAACTTGCGATCCTGAATAATAAAGATGGCCGTCAACATCACGCCAGCCCCAATGAGCTCGAAAGAAGTGGGAATGTTTTGATAAAATAAGAAGTCCAGCAAAACAGCGGTGAGGGGAATAAGGTAGATGACCGCACTGGCCTTCAGTGCTCCCATTTCGTTAATGAGTTTGTAGTAGATGATAAACGCAATGGCTGTCGAGCACCAACCCATATACAGGGTGGCTCCAATGAATTTTATATTGTGAAACCACGCGGCTGACGGCAGACCCTCGAAAATAAAGGCTAAGATTGTCACAAAGACGGTTGAAGTTATAGACTGCCAAAATAGGGACCCCTCTAAGGTGGGATGATCAGCATGCACCATCACTGCTTTGTTAGTGATATTCCCGAGTCCATAGCTTAACCCCATAATACCTACGGCAATAGCTCCAAGAGTGCTTGAGTTCCCCAGACCATTTTGTAACTTCGGAAAGAAGATAATAAATATTCCTGTGATTCCCAAGATAAGGCCCACTAATTTTTTCTGAGTGAATGGCTCGTGATGGCGCAAGAAGATCATACCAAAAATAAATGTCCAAATCGGAGTCGTCCCGTTTAATATTCCGCCTAGGCCTGGTGACACTGTTTGTTCCCCCCAAAAGAGCAGAGCAAAAGGAATGCCTTGAGAGCAAAGTCCACTCAAGACGACATTTCCCCAAACGGGCCTTGCAATACTGAAATTCTTTTTTAAAAGTTTCATATAGGGAAGAAGAAATACCAAAGCGGTCATAAGCCTAATTGAGGCAGCCCAAAACGGCGGGACCGTCTGAACAACTTCTTTTATCGCAATAAATGAACCACCCCAGAGAAAGGCGATCAGCCAAAAGAAAAATATCTTCACAGGTCCGTTACAGGGACGGTAACCAAAAGGCGCTGTTCATTTGAGGCCGCGCTCTAAGGTCCTGATCTTCGATACACATAAAACTATCTACGGGCTTTTGGATGACTTCCACGCTCGCTGAATCCTCTTTGGTTATTTGGGCTCTTTCAACGACCTTAAAGCCCGTTGGAGTCTTTAAGATAGCGTCACTCTTTTGCTGCCTTTTCAAAGCGGGGTCAAGAGTGATGGGATCATCCTCGATCATGATCTTATAGGTACCATCGGAGGCCAAAGTCACAGCTCCAAGGGAGGCTACCTTTGCTAAGTAGCCTTGGATTTTAAGTCCCGTCTGCTCAAAATGAAAACACCCATTCGCTCCTTGC
>JABDDW010000117.1 GCA_013287405.1 Deltaproteobacteria bacterium | reverse complement strand
TTTGAGAGAGCTCTTTAAAGACGAGGTCAGGCAATTAGGTAGAGAATTAAAAATTCCGGGAACTCTTTTGGATCGCCATCCCTTTCCAGGTCCCGGTTTGGGAATTCGTATTCTCGGTGCCGTTAATAAAGTGGACCTAGACATTTTGCGGCAGGCCGATCACATCTTTATTGATGAACTAAAAGCTCAAAATTTGTACGAGAAAATATGGCAGGCCTTTGTTGTGCTCCTTCCCATTCGAACTGTGGGCGTAATGGGAGACGGCAGGACCTATGATCGAGTTGTGGCATTAAGGGCAGTCACCTCAATTGATGGCATGACAGCCGACTGGTACCACTTCGATCACACTTTCTTGAGTCATGTCAGTGCGCGTATCACAAACGAAGTCAAGGGAGTGAACCGGGTGGTTTACGATATTAGTAGTAAGCCGCCGGCGACCATAGAATGGGAATGAGTTGATGGCAAAACCTTTTGTCCACCTTCACGTTCACAGTCAGTATAGCCTCCTTGAAAGCTCTGTGAGAATCGACGAAGCTTTAGGGAAAGCCAAAGAATTTGGACAACCGGCTTTGGCGATCACCGATCACGGCAACATGTTTGGAGCCATTGAATTTTATCTCACTGCAAAAAAAATGGGGGTCAAACCTATTTTAGGCTGCGAGATCTACATTGCTCCTGAGAGTCGGCTCGTTAAAGGAGGCAGCCAAGGGGGACGAAACTTTAATCCCCAATCCTTGGGGCGATTGGTTCTACTGGCCCAAAATATCCAAGGCTACCATAACCTCTGTCAGATCGTGAGTATCGGTTATACCGAAGGGTTCTATTACAAGCCCAGGGTAGATTACGAAGTTTTAGAAAAATTCAATGAAGGTCTCATCGCCTTAAGCTCATCGCCCTTCGGCGACGTCCCGTCAACTTTTACGAACCACGGAGAAGAAAGAGCACTTGAGAAAATAAGGTTTTTTAAAAAAATCTTCGACGATCGATTTTACCTTGAGATTCAGAGAAATGGATCTCCCGCTTGGAAGGGCCTTGAGCCTTTTTTAGTTGAAGCAAGCCGAATTACTGCAACCCCCCTTGTAGCCACCAATGACGTCCATTATTTAAATCGCGATGAGTCTTTTGCTCACGAAATTCTTATGGGGATTCAGTCAGCCAAAAGTCTGCTGGATGACAAACGGCCTAAAATGCCAAGTGATCAGTTTTATTTTCGCAGTTCTGATGAAATGGAAAAACTATTTGACGATATTCCACAAGCCTACGACGAGACCTCCGCAATAGCTGAGAGAATAAACCTCGAATTTAAATTTACCGATGCCAAAGGGAATACCATTTATCATCTCCCGACATTTCCGTCGAAAGACGGAAGACTTATGGCCGACGAAATTAAAATTTTGGCAGAATCAGGTCTTGAAAAACGTTTTGAAGAATTAGCCGGACGGGGAGAGGCCGTTAAAGAAGACGATAAGGCCCGTTATTATACTCGGCTCAAATACGAACTCGATGTTATAGATCGAATGGGTTTTAATGGTTACTTTCTTATCGTTCAAGATTTTATAAATTATGCCAAAGACAATGGTATTCCCGTCGGTCCGGGCCGCGGCTCTGGCGCCGGCTCCTTGGTTGCCTATAGCCTTCGTATCACCGACCTCGACCCTCTAAGGTATAATCTGCTCTTTGAGAGATTTTTGAATCCAGAACGAATTAGTATGCCAGATTTTGACGTGGATTTTTGTCAGGACAGGCGTGGGGAAGTTATAAAGTATGTGACGGAAAAATATGGGCATCAAAGTGTGGCTCAGATTATTACTTTTGGAAAGCTTCAAGCTAGAGCTGCCGTGCGTGACGTGGGACGCGCCATGGGAGTTCCTTACTCTGAAGTGGATTTCATTGCCAAACTTATTCCGGAAAAACTGGGAATTACCCTCGAAGAAGCCATTAAGACTGAGCCTAAGCTTCAGGAGATGGCCGACAATGATCCGAAGGTAGGGAGTTTACTTCAAACGGCCTTGAAGCTAGAAGGCTTAACCCGCCATGCATCGATTCATGCTGCAGGCGTTATTATTTCCAACAAACCCCTGGTCGAACACTGTCCCCTTTATAAAGGCAACGAAGGCGAAACCGTCATTCAGTATGATATGAATTTTGCCGAAAAAATCGGCCTTATAAAATTTGACTTCTTAGGCCTTAAGACCTTAACGATGATCGACAACGCCATAAAATTTATACGGGCCAATAGGTCGGGTTCAGAAAATTTGTCGACAAGTTCAATTAGTTTGAGTGATCCGAAAATTTACGAACTCCTCTCTTCAGGCGATACCGATGGCGTATTCCAATTTGAAGGGGATGGGATCAGTGACCTGATCAGAAAGTTTAAACCGACTTGCTTTGAAGATATCACGGCTATAAATGCCCTTTATAGACCTGGCCCCATGAACATGCTCGATGAATATGTGGCGCGTAAGCATGGCAAGATTCAAGTGAGCTATCTATTTCCCCAACTTGAAGAAGTATTAAACGAAACCTACGGAATTATTGTCTACCAGGAGCAAGTGCAGCTCATAGCGGCAAGACTTGCCAACTATTCTTTGGGGGAAGCCGATATCTTACGAAGAGCCATGGGGAAGAAAAAACCTGAAGAAATGGCTAAGCAAAGGGAGCGTTTTCTTAAGGGATGCAGTGAGAATAACCTTAATGAGAAAAAGTCCGGAGAACTCTTTGACCTTATGGCCAAGTTTGCTGAGTACGGATTTAATAAGAGTCATGCTGCCGCTTATTGTGTTGTTGCGGCCCACACGGCTTATCTCAAAGCCTACTACCCCGTCGAATTTTATGCGTCTTTGATCACCACTGAAATGAGCGATACCGACAAGATCGTAAAGTACATTCGCGATGCCAGGGAACATAAGATCAATGTGAGAGGCCCTGATATCAACCGCTCCGTCTACAAGTTTATAGCATTGGGAGACGAAATTATCTTTGGTCTTGGGGGAATTAAAGGA
>JABDDW010000116.1 GCA_013287405.1 Deltaproteobacteria bacterium | reverse complement strand
GACCCTCTTTCTATGGAAGTAGTCCCCTTTTCTTTTGAGCCAAAAGAGAACCCAAAAAATGTGGATCGAGCCATTTCAACCGATCTGGTTTCATTATTTAACTCACGGGAAGCTTCAGCTTTCTCTATTTCTTCCATATTTTCGCCTGAAATTCTCAAGTAGCGAATGGGACCATCGGACACGTGGCCGCCTAAGCTTTCAACAATTTTGAAAATGGGATCCAACCCATGCTGAACTAAAGTGAGATATGTTAGATTAGCCAAACTAATTATCTCATGATGGAGCATTCGGGAAAGTTGCAAGCTTCTCTGATCAAAAGGCAAAGGACTTGTGCCTTGTTTTTGCGAAATGGCAAGACCTTCTTGATTGTTAGCTGTCGTTATAGCTAAACTTCCTGGATTTAAATTGTCTGACTTAACGGATTCTTGAGATGCAGAAGAATTTTCTTCCTTGTTGTCATTTGCGAGGCTATTTCTCGCTAAGCTGAAAATAGACAAAATGAGAATAAGTTGGAATTTACTAATCACACTGCATTCCACTTTCTTGTTAGGACTACAAATAGATCAGAATCCTTGAGATCCTTCACTACACTCCTTTATTTAGCTTAAAGAGCAATAACACATTATGTCAAATAAAGCAAAAACTTGGTACTTGCAGTAGCACAAGCCTAAATCGAACAATATGGTCGTGTAAAACGAACAGTGGTCAGAAAGTGCCCTTCCCACTGTTCCGAATTTGAAGATGCTTTTGCAGATTCACTACGTAGAGCAGTCGCTTTTACCAACTCTATATCGTTGCTAGACGCAACGCCTGATCGAGACTTTCTAACCGAATAAAAACATGGTTGGTTAAGGAGGGGACGAGGTGGTGTAGTGGGTTTGTGGTTATGGGGCGGCATTGAGGCGGGCGAGGTTCCCGCATCCTGTTGCAGTAATATTCTGAATTCGGGGTCGATTAAGAAGATTTAATTATTTTTTGTTTGGGGTGAAATTTCTTTGGTTCGTGCAAATCGTCGCGGCTGAAAAAATTCTCTGAAATTCTAGCTCTCAAACTCATATCACTTTGCAAGATGAGTTTTTCTGAGAAAGACTCCTGGCGCCTCGTGATCATATTTAGGATGTAGCCTCACTCATTTTAGAGCGAAAATTTGGTCTGAAAATTTATGATATATTGCCTTCTCGTATAAGAGGAGGAAGTTATGGAGATTAAAAAATTAACTGACGAAGAACTCTGGAATGAAACTCTTAAAGAAGTCGAGGTGGAGAGAAATTCTACATTAAAAGTTATTAGCTTTCTTCAAGAGATAAATCTTAGGCGTCTCCATTTAAAGCGGGGTTATTCCTCACTCCATGAATATTGTGTGAACGTTCTAAAATACTCTGACGGCAGTGCCTATCGAAGGATCAAGGCCATGAAGCTTGTTGAAGACTTGCCTGAAACAAAAAAATCTATTGAAAATGGGACACTTAATCTCGCCGCGGCAAGTCAGCTCCAGCAGGTCATTGAAAATCGGAAAAAAACACATAAGCCCTTAGCCAAAGAACAGAAGATGGATCTCTTTTTAAAATTAGATGGGAAATCAAAAAAGGAAGTCGAAAAGACCATTGCAGAAGTTTCCCCTGAAGTCTTCACGAAGACTGAAAGAGAAAGATACATTGATCGAAATAACATCCAAAAAACCCTTGTGATAAGCGAAGAGCTTCATAAGAAAATCGAAAAATTAAAAAGAGTCAAGGCGCATGAGAACAAGGACTTTGTCATCATTTTAGAAGAACTCGTGGACTTAGAACTTAAGAGAATTGACCCCATGACCGTAAGTGGTCAAAAACAGCCAGCTTCTCCAGAGAAGCTTCAAAAAAAAGCTCACTCTCGCTATGTTCCCGTTCAAACTAAAGGAGAGGTGTGGAGAAATTCTAACGGTCAATGTGCTTATGTTGATCCCCTCACAAAGAGAAGATGCCAAGGGACTCGCTATCTTGAAATTGACCACATTATTCCATTTGCTAAAGGAGGGCCGACAACAACAGAGAACTTGAGACTTCTTTGTTCGAACCATAACAAACTAGAAGCCTTAACACATTTTAAAAAATCCCTCTCAGACCAAAGATGTGACAAAGGTGCCACTCCATAGATAGAAGATCTTTGCACCACCAGATTAGGCTAAAATAAAAAATTCTCCAAAATCTCCACCGCGCTCACAACCTAATTCTTCCTTAAACAACTCTTTTTCTCAAAATACAAGGTTCATTCTAATCCGCTTCGTCTAGAAGCGATTTACTATCAATAAGCCGTTATGATTCTAACAGAGCGACACTCTTGGGCACTCTTGGGCAGTTTGACAATGCCGCGAAATGAGGCACTGGCTAAAAGTTAAGCATCTCCGGATTCAGACATGGACTCCCTTATTCTTATCGCTTGATTAATCTTCTGGGAAAGGGACTTAATGAAATTGTTTGGAGGGCCGAAGAAACAGATTCTTGGCAGTCCAACAATTTGGCAATAAAAGAGCCGAAATTTGGGTAAGTAAGCGTGCAACAGTGCAGTTGTGGGCCCAAAAGGTCTCTGGCGCCCTGATTTGGCCCAGCAAACCGATTTTTACGGTATAGAATTTGCTCAAATACTCGGAGTTATGCGTTTTATCATGTTTTTTCTTTTATTTGGCTTTCTTTCGATCGGGGCCGGCGCGGCCAATGAAACTGGGCAATCTGGTAACAATCCAAATTTAATGAAGTATAGATCTCACAAAACCCTATTGTCAGAGCTACTTGCTGCTGACATTTTATTTTCTAAACTCTATGTTGGACGCGCCAGTTTTTATTTCGAGAAAGATAAGCGGTTTCTTGCTGAGTCTCAAGATCAGACACTTGAGAAGACTTCGGGGATTGTTGAGGTTTGGAAAGGTTTTTCGAGTGGGTATAGTGAGAGACTTAAAAAGCCTGATGAAAGCATCCGTATATGGAATTCTTTCACCGAAAAGCAAAAGTATGGGTATGCAGAGGGCCTTTGGAAATCTATT
>JABDDW010000115.1 GCA_013287405.1 Deltaproteobacteria bacterium | reverse complement strand
CTTTAGACGAATTCAAAACTAAGTCTCTTCTCGTGGACGAACTTCAAAAATACAAACCCGATTTGATTCACTTTCAACACGAGTACGCCTTTTTTGGTGGAAAAAATCCTCCGGGCTACTACTTCCCTTCCTTAATCGCTACATTGAAAACTCAACTCCCTTTCTCGAAAGTTTTGGCCACGGCTCACACTGTATTACCCGAAGATTACCGATTTCCGCTGTCTTCCAAAGCATCACAACTCCCTTTACGAGTCGCAGCCAATTTTTTCTTCATCAAGAAATTGCGAGAATATTGGGGCCCTAAAACGTGGGGACAACTCCATGGGACGATAACCCACTCCAAGAAACAAATTGAAATTGTTAAAAATGCCGGGACGGCACACGCCCAAGAGATCCCTCTTTTTGTTCCCGCTAGAGAAAAAGTTTTTGAACCCGCGGCTAGTGACAAAAGGACAGTTTTAGTTTTCGGTTTTTTTAGCCCTGATAAGGGGCAGGATGTTGCTATTAAATCCTTTAAATACCTCAAGGACTTACCCCAGGCGCGACTGGTTTTGGCTGGGGGCCTAAGGCCTCAAGGAGATTCTGAGTATTTTAAAAACTGTGAAAGAAAAATAGCGGCCCTTCGCCTCGAAAAGACGGTCACTATTACAGGGTACCTCCGTGACGATCAGATTAAATCTTATTTTGATCAAGCTCATCTCGTCTTGGCTCCCTTTCGATCTACTTCAGGCTCAGCATCACTAACTCATTCTCTTGCCCGAGGACTCCCAGTGTTAGCCTCCGACCTTTCCCTCAATCTTGAAATCAACGACAGAACCCCTGGCACACTGGAGCTCTTTAAGAGCGAAGATCCAAAGGACTTGGCTCGTAAGATCCGTGAGTTACTTTTTGATTCGGCAAAATTAAGCGCAATGCGCCAAGGGGCACTTCGCTATGCCGTTTCCCATTCCCCAAGTCGAGTCGCCCTCGAGCACTTGCTCGTTTACGATAAGCTTGTAAAGTAGAAAACAAGCTGTTACCCTTTTTTTAAGAGGAGAAATTTATGGTAAAGAAAACATTAATTTTATGTGCAGCGGTTGGATTAGCAAGTGGTTTATCTATAAATAGTTTAATGGCTTCACAAAAAAGTGTGACGTTCGTCTCTCCAAAGGATGGCGCCACAGTAACCTCACCCTTTAAAACCCAATTTAACCAAACGGGGATGACGATCACCCCCGCCGGACAAGAGGTCAATGACAAGACCAAAGGGCATTTTCACGTTATAATAGATAAGCCTGCAGTAGCCGAGGGGCAAATCATCCCCGTTGACCCGGCTCACCTTCATTTTGGAAAAGGGCAAACAGAAAGCGGAGAAATCAAGCTTCCTCCGGGGAAACATACTCTGACTTTACAATTTGCCGATGGACTTCACCGCGCTTATGGACCCGACCTAACTAAAACAATTACTATTACAGTTAAGTAAGAGTCTTCTTGATCATATCTTCGATAGTTGCATTCGGGTGGGCTCCCACGAGCTCACCTGAAAGTTCTCCGTTCTTAAACATAAGAAGTGTAGGAATGCTACGTATTCCAAAGTTAGATGGAGTGTTGGGATTAGCATCGATGTCCATAGAAACAATTTTGACTTTGCCCGAATAATTGACTCCTAGGGCTTCTATCCTCGGAGTTAAGCTCTTGCAGGGGCCACACCATTCGGCCCAGAAATCCACAAGAACCGGTATCGTAGAATCTATGACTTCGGATTTAAAATTAGCGTCTGTTACGGCTGACATTGATTTTCCACTCATTTGCGGTTCTCCCTTATTTTGAAGGCTTAAAATCCATTATAACATAATCTGATAATGAATATCATCACTTCAAGGCCGTCGGGATTGACAGCCTTTGCTGTTTAAGCCTATTTTGAACCACCTAGGAGGAGCCCTAAGTGGCAAGAATTGCTTATATTTCCAGCACTTTTCCCAATTTTAACGGATGTGGAATCGGAAGTTACGCCGGGTACCTAACCAAAGCCCTTGCTCAGGAGGGCCACGATATCCATGTTATAACCACCGATATCCCAGAAATCTTAGCCCAGTTTGGGGGCGTTAAAATCCATAAAATTATAAAAAATTGGTCCATTGGGGAAGTCCCTCAACTCTCCAAAATTTTCAACCAAATACGCCCTGATATTTTGCATATAAACCATCCGACCTCCATTGCAGGAAAAAAATCGAGGGTCTTAGTTAATCTCTTACCTGAACTCAACAAACTCCTTTGGAAATTACCCGTGGTGACCACCATTCATGAATTTAAAAATGTCTCGCTTCTAGGTAAGATAAAACTTATTCCCCTTATTTGGGGAAGTGACGCCGTCACAGCAACTAACGATCTCTATGCTAGAGAAATAAGAAAATTTAATTTTGATATAAAAAAGAAATAGAGTGCACACCGTAAATATCGGAAGTGCGTTTGACGAAAATTTGCCTCAATCAAAACAAGTTGGACAAAGAGAGAGGTGGGGTTTTTCTCAAGAAGACAAAATCGTAGGTTTCACAGGCTTTATTACACCCCCCAAGGGCTTCCACAATCTTATCGAAGCCCTCGCCCCCCTCATCCATAAGGACCCGACCATTAAACTTTTTGCCCTTTCAAGCTGGAATCTCTCCAGCCCTCAATATAAGAAAAAAATAACTCAACTCATCGAGAACAAAAATATTTCTTCAAACGTCAAGATCACAGGCTTTTTGGACGATCCGACCCTCTGGGCTGCGATGGATACTATTGATCTTTGCGTCTTTCCATTTGACGAACCGGTGGAAGAGAGAAGTTCCGCGGCCTTAAGACAG
This sequence comes from Deltaproteobacteria bacterium, assembly GCA_013287405.1. Next base: position 201 of record JABDDW010000115.1, on the reverse strand, counting down.
GCTCTGTATAAAGGCCTTCCCACCATGGTCACAGCGAATAGCATCGATTATTCAGAGTTTGGATTGAGTCACACGAAAAATATCTGGCTCACGCCTCTAAAAAATACCCAGTCGCTAAAAGAAGATATTTTGAAAGTGTTGAACGATGATAAAATTCGCGGTGACCTTTCAGCCGGCGCACTGGAGCTAAGACCCAGTTTG
>JABDDW010000114.1:1263-3064 GCA_013287405.1 Deltaproteobacteria bacterium | reverse complement strand
TCACAAGCTAATAGGCCGATAACGACGCAGGGGGAATTACAAATGACAGATACGCTTTCACGACCCGGCCGAGGCGTCGGGTGGATAGAAGTTATTGTCGGTAGTATGTTTAGCGGCAAAACTGAAGAGCTTATTAGGCGCCTTAGACGAGCTCAAATCGCTAAACAACGAGTTCAAGTCTTCAAACCTAAAATTGATAATCGATATAGCACTCATCAAATTGCTTCTCACTCAGAGCAGAGAACAACTTCAGTGCCAGTGGGCACAGCCAATGAAATATTAGATCTCGTTGCCGACACTACAAGAGTTGTGGGGATTGACGAGGGACAGTTTTTTGATCCCAGTCTGGTTGAAGTTTGTCAGAAATTAGCTAACCGAGGAATACGGGTCATTGTCGCGGGTTTAGATACCGATTGGCAGGGACGGCCTTTTGAGCCAATGCCTCAGCTAATGGCCGTCGCCGAAATGGTTCTCAAGAGCAACGCCATCTGTGTGGTCTGTGGAGGTTTAGCCTGTAGAACCCAACGCTTAAACGCGTCCAAGATGCGTGTCCAAGTTGGCGCTTCTGAAATGTATGAGGCCCGATGTCGTGGATGTTTTAGCGTTGAAGTTCCCACTGCGTCGGTGCAGGGTCGAGTCGGTACCGGACAGAAACCCGTGAAGAGAAAAAGACGTCCACCTGAGGCCGCCCCGTGATTCAAGATTTAAAACATTTTTATGGTAAGCAAGTTCATATATTAAATGATCCTTATCTTTCATCAATGCTTACCCGGCTTTGCGAACCTCAGACCCATCAACCTACAATCAACGAACTTGTTCAATTTTTATATACCGATCTTATCCGAGTCGTATTAAATCGAGAATTTCCCCTCAAGAAAGTCAAAGTAGAAACTCGGATGACCGCAAAACATCCTCAACAATTATTGGAATCTGAAGTTTTAGACAAAGATCAAAAAACAATCTCTGTTAACCTGGCCCGAGCGGGTACTTTTCCGAGCCATATTTGTTATAACGCCCTCAATTATATTTTAAATCCTGAGGTCATACGTCAAGACCACGTCATAGCTGCAAGAAAGGTGGATGAACAAAAAAAGGTCACGGGCACCACGTTGGAGGGCTCAAAAATAGGGGGCGATGTCGACCAATCTATTGTTTTATTTCCCGACCCCATGGGAGCCACCGGTAGCACTCTGGTCAGCGCCCTAGATTTTTACAAAAAGAATGTCAAAGGGAAGGCTTTAAAATTTATCGCTCTTCACCTTATTATTACCCCAGAATATATCAGGTGCTTAAAGGAGACTCATCCTGACCTGATTATCTATGCGGTTCGCTTGGATCGTGGGTTGTCAAAACCCGAAATTTTGAAAACAACCCCCGGTGAAAAATGGTCGGAAGAAAGGGGTCTAGACGACACCCAATATATTGTCCCCGGCGGCGGTGGTTTCGGAGAAATTCTGAATAACTCTTATGTCTAACCTAAAAACTTTATTTACAGAAAAAGAAATCAAAGTCCGAGTTAAAGAACTCGGCAAATCCCTCGAAGAAAAGTTCAAAGATCGGGAGCCCACGGCAATTTGCATTCTAACGGGTTCTTTTATGTTCTATTCTGATCTTATTCGAGCCCTGAATATTGATTTAACTTGTGAGTTCTTAGGAGTTTCCTCTTATAAAGACAAAAAAGTCTCTTCTGGGGAAGTGGCGGTTACACTCGACCTTGAAGTGCCCCTCCAAAATAAAGATATTCTTCTTATCGAAGATCTCGTCGATTCAGGCCTGACAATGAATTATCTTATAGAAATGC
>JABDDW010000114.1:0-1253 GCA_013287405.1 Deltaproteobacteria bacterium | reverse complement strand
ATCCAAGGTCGCTAACCACCGTCGCTCTTCTTCTAAAACCGAAGGCTTTAAAAGTTCCATGCAAAATAGATCATGTGGGATTTGAAATTGAAAATGATTTTGTCGTTGGCTACGGAATAGATTTCGCAGGACAGTACAGAAACTTACCCTACCTGGCCACCATTAAAGATTAGAAAAAGACCACCTTTCTTTATACCTCGTCATTGAAAAGAGAATTGACTTCCTCTCGAACAAGATCTCGAAGCCTTGTGTCCGTCTTTTTTTGGGGGCTCTGGGGTCTTTTTCCCAAAAGCTCCTCCACTTTCTCTGGAGAGAGCCCCTTAACTCCTCCCAATTTTTCAGCATAAAAGTGCTGCAAGGCAATGTGCTCCACTAGCTCCATTCGGTAATAAGTCTGCATAACTTCAAGGCCCACGGTCCAAGCACCGTTTCCCGAAACAATAAAGCCATCGCTTTGATCTAGAACTCGTTCCAATTCCTCCTTTGAAAAATCTTTGGCCGTTAAGATGTTTTTTCCCAGACTGACTATAGCTTCAGGAATGGCAGGGGTACCCAACTCCCTTCCTGCAACTCCAAAGCCAGAGGCAGCAGGCGGATGGGCATGAACAACACACCTCACGTCGGGCCTAGCCTTGTAAATATTGAGATGATAGGCGATCTCACTAAAAACCCTATGCCTTCCTTCAATCACCTTTCCATTTTGGTCTAACCTTAAGAGATCAGCCTCCGTCACTTCGCCCTTCGAAAAACTAGTTGGAGTCGCGATAAATCCGCCATCATCCATCTTAAAGGTAATGTTTCCGTCGTGATTAGCCACAAGACAACGCTCGTAAAGCTTCTGGCAGGCCAAAACAATATCTTTCAAAACGTTCATGGGCTTGATGATTACCTCAAATCATGCATTAATGAAAAGATGTTTTATCTTAAAGTCTTCATCGCTACCCTATGGTTTATAGTGTGTTGCCTTCTCGCTTTAATCGTTGGAATTTTAAGATGGCGCCACCCCAGTGGCGGTTACGTTTTTACGGTTTTGTTCACGAATCCAGTGGCTTGGCTCCTCGGGATCAAAGTTGACATCAAAAATAAAGAAAGGCTTGTTGATTTTCAACCCTGCGTTTACCTTGGCAACCACCAAAGTAATTTAGATATCGTCATCCAGGCCCAATGTTATCGCCCCAACACTGTTTGCATAGGTAAAAAGGAACTTCTATGGCTTCCATTTTTTGGCCTTCTTTTTTTCTTCACGGGAAACA
>JABDDW010000113.1 GCA_013287405.1 Deltaproteobacteria bacterium | reverse complement strand
GAAACAACCTTACTCCCAATCCAGTACGCCGGTGCAAAGAAAAAACAGTATCCATCAATAATAGACGTCGAGTGAGTAGAATTATTAAGAAATCTCATTTATTCGCTGAACGTTGCCTGAAGATTGCGGCCTAGACTTAAAACTAATACTACCCAAACCAATGAAGACTGGGAGGACTCAATGGGACATACTTATATTCACGACACCAATCACTTAAAGGATCTAAAAGATGCTGTGAATCACCTTCACAAGCATAGCCCATGGAGACAGGGACACGACCTTCACAATGCTCCTCACGTGCTGATCGTGGACGACGACGTTGAGTCCATCCAGCCTTTATTGGTCGTCTTACATAATTTTGGATTTGAAGTCACTGTAGCTTTTGATGGGCAAGAGGGACTGAAAAAGATCTCAAAGGAGAAATTCGATCTTGTCTTTCTTGATATCAATATGCCCGGCCTTAACGGCGTTGAGGTCTTGGGAAAAATCCAAGACATCCAGCTTAAAAATCTCAGAAGCTGTAAACGCTGGCCACGTGTACCTGTGATTACGTATTCGTCTCGCGATATAACTGAATTAAATATTCCAAAGGAACAGGGTTTCATTCATGAAGGCCATTGGCAAAAGCCCGTTACGATACCTGATTTGACAACTTTAACAGGAATGGTTGTAAACCAATTGAAATTACATTTACCCAAAGTCCCTGTCGAGACGCCTGTCAATACAACTGACGGTAATGAAGGAGGTTCGTTATGAAATGGAATATGGATTGTCATGACTTTCATCCAACTGATGAACTCATGATGTTTATGAGAAAATCTTTAAGCGAAATTCAGCATATGAGCCCATACGAGTCATATGTTGATGCCAGTGTTGAAAAAAAAATTCAATGATTATGTCGTTACGATTTCAATAAAACATGCAGATGGGATCTTTCGAACTCAAACTACGGGTACAGCCGCAAAAGAAACTATTATTAAGGCCTCTCAGGAGATTACTGAGCAGATTCAACAGTGGTTGAGTACCCGTTTTAGTTATGAGCTTGATGGCGCAGATTGGAATGAAGATCTTCCGACGGAACGTACTTCTAAACAACTTGAAAAAAAATTAGAGGTCCTAGTTGTTGACGACGACGTTGAAACGATAACACCGTTATTGCTGTGCTTAGAAAAAATGGATTGCAATATAAAGATAGTCAACAATGGATATGACGCCATTAATGAAATTGTCTCTCAAGACAGTAATTACGAGTTGGTAATTCTTGACTGGATGATGCCTGAAATGTCTGGAGAACAAGCAATTTTAAATGCACAACGCGTTCTTACATATACGGCATCGAACGACCAAGGGCCTAGTAAACAACAAACTCCCGTTGTTGTTTATTCGAGTAAAGCCCGCGACGAAATTGATTGGCCGCCGTGCAAGAATTTTTCGTATTACGACCATTGGGAAAAGCCATCGTCGTATCTAGATCTTCTCAACAAGGCGTCTGATTTGGTCACTAATCTTAAAACGGAAGGTCCCAACCTTAGTCCGCAGAGTTATGCGGCATAAACAGCGAGAGCTAGGCTGAGCACTGAAAGCTTAATAATTAAAGATAGTTAGCTCCACTTTTCACTAAATTTTTTACTTAAGTTTAGGTGTTTAAGACCGATAAGAAGACTGAAATAAAAAGCAACTCTTTTGAAGGGGGGTATATGGGAAATTCGCAAGATTTTAGAAAAATGGCGGCTAGAGAAAAAATCCTTATTACCGTAGACTCCGAACTAAAGGCTTTTTTACCAAAGTATTTAGAAAATAGAAAAGCCGATCTAGATAAGCTACGAGTCGCCCTTGAAATGGATGATTTCAATGCGCTTCAGACGTTGAGCCATAAAATTAAAGGCCATGCCACCAGTTATGGCTTCACCCAATTAAGCCCCCTCTGCAAACAAATGGAAACGGCGGCGATTAACCACGAGAAGAAAATAATTTCTGCGCTCCTTGATGAGTACGCAGACTACATAAGCCGAGTAGACATTTCGCAGACCTAACCCGGAGATAGAAGATGCATAAGGTATTGGTTGTAGAAGATTCAGAAGAGTCAAAAAATTTAATTTGTCAGGCTCTCGGGTCAGATTTTGAAATAACTTGGGCTCAATCAATTGCCGATACCAATAAGAGTCTCAGTGAGGGTTCTTACGACATCGTTTTATTAGATGTCGGACTCCCAGATGGTGATGGCTTTCATTTTTTTTTCGATGCTCCAACAAGGCGAATTCTCGAATATTTCAGTCATATTTTTAACAGCAAAAGATGAAACTTCAGCCAAAGTCCTTGGACTTTCACTTGGAGCGGAGGATTACATTGTAAAGCCGTTCGAGGCGCAGGAATTGAAAGCCCGTGTTGAGGTTCGATTAAAAAAGAATCTTACCTCTAAACAAAAAGCCCAGGTTCTCCAAAGAGGCCCAGTGGAAATTCAAATAGCCTCACAGCGTGTTTCGATAACGAATCCTGCGGGACAAAGACAAAGTCTCGATTTAACCCCATTAGAATTTAAAGTCTTGTTGACGTTAGCTTCGAGAGAAGATCGCGTCTTTTCGAGGGAAGAACTTTTAAATTTAGCCTGGAGTGACAATACACATGTTACTGATCGCAGCATTGATACTCACATTTATTCATTACGAAAAAAACTTGGAGAATATTCTTCCTGCATTGAAGCTGTCTACGGACAGGGTTATCGCTTTATAACACCGACTCGTGCTTCCTCCGAAGTTCCAAATCAGAGAGCGGCCTGACTTGGTTCAGGTGAGTAGACAGGGAAAAAGACGACCTAAAATCTAATCTTCCATCGAAATTCAAGTAAAAGCCGACTTGAAAAATAACTCCTCCATGAGTCTAATCGTCTTCATGACTAAATTAATATCTATAATTCTAAGATGACTCCCATGTATGAACTATGAAAAACTCATATATTAAACTCTAATTGGATGGATAAGGCGTCTAGACTAACGTCGATCAGAAAATGGAGGGTTAACGAAATGAAAAATGGTTCAAATAAATCAGAGGACAAAGAAGTCGCAGGAATAGTCCATAAAAATACTCGG
>JABDDW010000112.1 GCA_013287405.1 Deltaproteobacteria bacterium | reverse complement strand
TGCCCTTGCTAAGCAACATGTTCTTGACCAACGAGCTAAAATAGAAGCCCATCCTCTAGTGAAAGAAGCTAAAAACTTACTTAAGGCTAAGATTACATCGATTAAGGCGAGCGGGGCTACGGGTCCCCGCGAAGGAGGCGATACATGAAGAACTTCCCCGGTGGCATGCAAAGTTTTATGAAGCAGGCCCAGCAAATGCAAATCAAGATGGCCAGGCTTCAAGAAGAGTTAGCGACGAAAACTGTAGAAGCTTCAAGCGGAGGAGGGGCCGTTACGGCTGTAGCAACGGGGGCTCACCTTGTTAGTAGTATTAAGATTTCAAAAGACGTCATGGAAGCTGGAGATGTGGACATGCTCCAGGATCTTATTTTAACCGCCGTCAACGAAGCGTTAAAAAAGAGTAAAGAGATGTCTGAAAGAGAAATGCAGAAAATTACAGGGAATGTTTCTATGCCCGGACTCTTTTGAATGTCATTTAAGATCGAAGCCCTTGATCGCCTTGTTGAGCATTTAAGCCGCTTACCCGGCCTCGGCGAAAAAACGGCCCAACGCCTAGCTTTTCATATTCTAAAGACCAAAGAAGATTTTGTTTCTCAGCTCAGTCAATCTCTTATGGATGTCAAAAGTCAGGTTCACGACTGCCCCATTTGTTTTAATTATACCGATGGTGAACTCTGTTCTGTATGTTCTGACTCCAATCGAGACGAGCATCTTCTTTGCGTTGTGGAAGATGCTAGCGATATTTTGAGAATCGAATCAGCCATGAGCTTCAAGGGGCGATACCACGTTTTGCAAGGAGTCCTTTCGCCCCTAGATGGAATGGGGCCCGATCAAATACGTTTAGAGGAGCTTTTAAACCGTGTAGAAAGTGAAGGCGTGACGGAAGTGGTCCTTGCTCTGGACGCCGATCTTGAGGGGGATGCCACTTCCTTATATTTAACTAAAATCATTAAGTCGCGGGTTCTTCATACAAAGGTATCTCGAATCGCGCAAGGAGTGCCCATTGGGGGGAATCTTGAATATGTTGATTATCGCACTTTAAGTCGTGCCTTAGAAAATCGGGTTGAGCTCTAAAAATGTCATTTATTAACTACAATGCCAAAGAAATTCACTGCAAGATTGTCTATTATGGGCCCAGTCTTGGGGGTAAGACGACAAACATACAGTGGGTCTATCAAAAAACGGCAACCGATCAGAAGTCAAAACTGATTGCCTTGAATACGGCAAATGAAAGAACCTATTTTTTTGATTTCTTACCCCTTCTTTTTGGAGAAATCCGTGGATACACGACCAAGTTTCATCTCTACACCGTTCCGGGACAAACAGATCGGGATATGACGAGACGCTTAATTCTTAAGGGTTTGGACGGAATAATTTTTGTGGCGGACAGTCAGGCTGAGCGGTGGGAAGAAAATATCCAGAGTATGAATAATCTGGAGACCAATTTGAAGCAGCAGGGCTATGATATAAAGCAGGTCCCCATGGTTGTTCAGTACAATAAGCGGGATTTACAGAAGATAAGCCCTATTGTTGAGATGCGTAAAGCTTTGAACCGCCACAATGTGACCGAGTACGAAGCCGTAGCGACCCAAGGAACAGGAGTTTTCGAGTCGCTGAAGACTATAAGCAAATCTATAATTAGTGTTCTTAAGGGTGGCGACCTCTGACCACTCTTCGGGCCTGGATGCTCGCCTTTCGCCTATGGCCTTGACACATTTGCGTAGCTCTTCTATTTTGTTTGCCAGTTAAGAAAGTTAGAAGTCTAACAAAAGTGTATACGACTATTCAGGTGTAGCTCAGTCGGTAGAGCAGGTGACTGTTAATCACCGTGTCGCAGGTTCGATTCCTGCCACCTGAGCCATATTTTAGAAAGCCGTTGAAATTCGATAAGAGTTTCAGCGGTTTGGCGGTAATTGCGATTGAACCTTGGAATATAAAAATTAAGGATTCCCTTTAAAATACTGTACTCATGTTGTAAGTACAACGTGTGCTGTGGAACCGTTCTAAATACTCCGGCCTCTTTAATGAGGCAATCCATTTATCAATGGTTGTCGGTTTGCGGTAAAATGGAGTTTTGTCTTTAGGACAACGAACCTGTTTTGAAGAATCCTATCTTATCGCAATTTAAAACGATTTTGACGGAATTTTCCCTCTAGAATTTTTGAAAAATTCAAAATTCTTGTGCCAAATCCTGTGCTTTGTGAAGCTCTATTGATCTCATTCGCAAACGATTGTCGAGCAATCGTTAAGACAGCCATGACCATCATTGCGATAAGCAAAAGTCAGTAAACTTTTTGACCCTTCTGCACCCGAACTGCCGAATTTTTCGTCATCAAGTCATGTTATAACGTGATGAGTTTTTCTAAGGGGATCCAAAAATTTTCTCTACCGCCGGCATAAAGACAGGGAGAAAATTGTCGGATCGCTGACAGGGAAATCCCCCGCTTTTTAGAACACAGGTCAACTCTAGTTTGTCCTTAGTGCCACGAAATTGGGCCTCCTACTTCTTTACACCTTTTTCCCACTCGTAGCGGCCCGTAATGGCCTGCGCCCACCAGGGGCTCAAGTCATAGTTCTCGCGTAAGTGTCTCGCTGTCATCGTATGACCTTTTTTAACTGAACCCCACTTGTCTAAGATCGAATTCCATTGTTTTGAGGATTTTCCTGTCTTCTCTTTAACCACGTCATCGCTGATAGCTCTAACACCATGGACTCTTTTATTCATGATTCTACCTCTTCTCCGAGACACAAATCGAGTTCCCTTCGGAATCTTTCATGACGAACATAGAGCCCCAGTGTTCTTTACTTAATTTTTCTTCAATCTTGACTCCCTTTTCTTGGACAATCCGATAAGTTGTCTCGATGTCGTCAGACTCAAACGTAAGATTTAGAAACCCTCCTACTCGATCCTCATGTCCTTCGGGGGTAAATAAAACGACCTTAGTTTCAGCTCCCGGAATCTCTAACTCAATCCAACGCTGGGTGTCGTTAAAGGGCTGATCTGTCAATATCTTGAATCCAAGCTTCTTAGTGTAAAATTCAAGAGCTGTGTTTTGATTTTTCACAGGGATACTTACAAACTTTACTCTTCTAATCATTTTTTCTCTCCTTTGAGTTTGTGTGCAAGCAGACTATGGCTTTTATAAGTCGATTACACTATAGTATTT
>JABDDW010000111.1 GCA_013287405.1 Deltaproteobacteria bacterium | reverse complement strand
CAACGCGAACATAATTTTGCTATTGTTGACGAAGTTGACTCTATTCTTGTGGACGAAGCACGCACTCCCCTAATTATTTCTGGTCCCGCCGAAGAGAGTACCAACAAGTATTACGTCGTCAATCAAGTTATTCCTCATTTAAAAAACGAAGTGCACTTTAAAATCGAAGAAAAAACAAAAACCGCATCTTTGACCGATGAGGGCAATCACCAAGTCGAGCGACTTCTTAATATTGAGAACCTTTATGATCCGCAACATATTGAGCTCCTTCATCACGTTTACCAAGCCCTTAAAGCCCATCATCTCTACAAGCGTGATGTCGATTACATGATCAAAGACGGAGAGGTGTTGATCGTTGATGAATTCACCGGAAGGTTAATGCCCGGTCGCCGGTGGAGTGACGGACTCCATCAAGCCGTAGAAGCCAAAGAAGGCGTTAAGGTCGCAAACGAAAATCAAACTCTGGCTACTGTCACATTTCAGAACTTTTTTAGGATGTATAACAAACTCTCTGGAATGACCGGAACGGCCGACACCGAAGCGGCTGAGTTTCAAAAGATCTACAAATTGGACGTCATTGTTATTCCAACAAATAGACCGATGACTCGAATCGATTATGATGACGTTATTTTTAAAACAGAAAAGGGTAAATTCGATGCCTGCGTGAAAGACATAAAAGAACGGCATGCAAAAGGTCAGCCCTGCCTTATGGGTACGGTGAGTATTGAGAAGTCAGAAATTTTATCAGCACTCTTAAAACGTCAGGGTGTTAAGCACACGGTCCTCAACGCAAAACACCACGAAAAGGAAGCAGAAATTGTGGCCCAGGCTGGCCGAAAAGGGGCCATTACAATAGCGACCAATATGGCCGGCAGAGGAACTGACATTGTTCTAGGCGGGAATCCTGAGTTTATGGCCCGGGCGGAAGTCGGAGAAGAAATTGAAGAAAATCGTGAGGCCTTTTCTATTGCCTTGGCCAAGTACAAAGCTCAATGCCAAAAAGAACACGATGAAGTCGTGGCTGCCGGTGGCCTTCATATCGTTGGTACTGAACGCCATGAAAGCCGCCGAATTGATAATCAGCTTCGCGGTCGAGCCGGTCGTCAAGGGGATCCGGGCTCTTCAAGATTTTATTTGTCCCTAGAAGACAATCTACTGCGTATTTTTAATGGTGAGCGGATTCAAAAAATAATGGGGATGCTCAATATTCCTGAAGACGAAGCCATTGAGTCCAAAATGGTATCGAGGGCCGTTGAAGGTGCACAAAGAAAAGTAGAGGGCCACAATTTTGATATTCGAAAACATCTCCTCGAATACGACGACGTCATGAATATCCAAAGAGAAGCTATTTACGGACTCCGCCGGCAAATTTTAGAAGGCGACCGCATTGAAGAAGTCATTAAAGATATGACCAAAGAACTTGCTGAAGAAGGTCTTGAGAACATAGCGAGTAAAGAAATCAAGCAGCATGACTGGGACTTAGACGGACTTAATAATTTTTTAGCCCAACATCTTGGTATTAAACTCAGCTTTGATAATGGTTTAGATCCCGCTCATTTGGATCATTCGAAACTAGAAAATGCGGTGAAATCTGCCGTAGCGGCTCTTTTTCAAAAACGCGAACAGGAGCTTGGACCCGTATTTAAAGACTTACAAAAGATGTTACTTCTCCAAAGCATTGATACCAGGTGGAAAGAACACCTTCTGAGTATGGATCACTTGAAAGAAGGAATTAACCTTCGGGCCTACGGTCAAAAAGATCCCCTTGTGGAATATAAGAAAGAAGCCTTTTATCTGTATCGAGATATGGACTACGCCATCAAGGCTGAGACCATAGAGCGTCTGATGAAAATCCAGTTGGCCAAAGAAGGCCCCCAGCAGCAGCAAGAGATGGCGGAGCTTTCTCCGCAGAACCAACCGAAGCAAAGGATGGTCATGTCTCACGGCGAGACACCGACCCCGAAAACCGTTCGAAATGCGGAAGTTAAGGTGGGACGGAACGATCCTTGTCCGTGCGGTAGCGGTAAAAAATATAAGAAATGCCATGGAGCTGCCTCCTAAATGAGGACGTGCCCTAATGACCGCTGAAACGTTGAATACCGTGAAGTGTTCAAACTGTGGAGCCGCCATTAGCGGCGAAGCAGGGTTCGGAATGGTTATTTGCGAAAAGTGCGGTAGCCTGGTCATGCTTGGCAGTTCTCAAGAGGGGCCAAAAGCTGCGTCAATTCCCGACGAATTCTTGACGTTTGAAGTCCCTTTGCCTTCGGAAGCCCCAATGCCGTCGTCGTTCGTTGAGCCAGTCCCTGCTGTCCCGGCTATGGAGTCAATCCCTGAGCCTGATGGTCCAAAAGAGGTTCCCTCCGAAGTTTTTAAGGATGTTGTGGAGTTTGCCAATACCGAACAGCCTTCTCAAGGATTTGGCGCCTTGGTTTACGATTTAAAAATTCAAGGGGTAGATACTCCAGAGATTCGGGAGGAGGTCTCAGCTTGCCTCTCTGATAAGCGTTTGAAATTAGAAGCCGCAGATATTATGAAGCAAATTGAAAAAGGGGTTCTTCTTATTAAGCACTTAAACCCTGTTAAGGCTGCGGTCATAGTAACGAGAATGCGGCACCTTCCTGTAAAACTGTCATGGACTTCTCAGCAGCTTATTAAAACAGTGATTTTCATTATTTTATTTTTTTCTATCAAAGGTTTTACAGACGATTATGCTCGCCATCAGGCGGATCTACAGAGTTACGCTTTACGAATTGCAGCTATGCAGGATGATCTCAGAGTTTTAATTGCCAAGAAGGATCGTAATTCTGATCCTGTGGCGAGAGACAAGTTTCTTGAAGAGATCAAAAAAAATTACGATGAGCTTAAAGGCACTTTTGAAGTCTTCCGAAGAGAAAAAGAACATGTGATTTACGAGCATCCTGAGCAAGGGGATTCCACTGAGCGTACTTACAAACACGTGAAAATCAAGAGTTTAGAAGAACTTGAAAATGAATCGGGAATGGATAATCACTTAACTCGGTTGAAGCATAAAGTTGAAAAGGTTTATTCGAAATCCCTACCGGCGTCTACTCCTCGGGAGTAACGGGGCCGCGCTTCCCCTTTTGTTCCACAAAGTCAGATTCTGTTTCAGACTTAGCGGGCACATCGACCTTGGCCTCAGGAGTCTTAGGCGTTGGCGT
>JABDDW010000110.1 GCA_013287405.1 Deltaproteobacteria bacterium | reverse complement strand
GGATTGCGAAATCTCTTAAAGGAATGTTTTTTAAAGAAACTCCGAGAAAAAAATAAATCTGTGCCTTATTAGCGAGCAGAAATGCAAGTCAATAATATTTTAAAAATCTCTTCAAAATCTCCACCGCGCTCACAACTTAACTCTTCCTTAAGCGACTCTTTTTGTTAAAGTAGAAGTTCTCTCTAATCCGCTTCGTCCAGAAGCGATTTCAGGCCAAGGTTTTGTCCGCTACCTTTGGCCGAGGATTCGGATTTTCATAAAGGAACCCGGTCGGTTTCTGGAAGCGACGAATCCGGATCCCATGTGACTCAAGAAAATATCTAGTGATTTGAGACCTTGCCTTTTATTTATCAATGACCAGCGGCCATAATTAGTTTTTGTTGGCGCACCAAAAAAAAGCCGGAGAGGAATAATCCCCTCCGGCCCTGGGCTTATGGAGGCGAAGCCTTTGCGGCAGCGGAGGCCTCGCCCTGCGGAGTTCCGTTCAACCCTTCAACCCTTACTAACCGTTTATCAATTTAACCGCTCTCATCGGTGTTTGATTTGCTTGAGCGAGAACACTTACCTGTGCCTCGCGTAAAACTTGAGCTTGTGCTAATTCACCCGTTTCATAGGCAATATCTGCATCTGAGATTCTAGATTTAGCTTCTGCAAGATTTTCATATTGTGTGTCTAAATTCGAAGAAGCCGATTGCAGTCGAGACTGAATAGCACCAAAGTTGGCTCTCACTGCTGCGAGCTTTTGCAAAGCCTTATCAAGAGTTGCTAAATTATCAGAGGCATCATCACGATCAGTTATAGACAACCCACTGATGTCAACATTGCTCGCGGTGGTGTCGGCATCAAGTTTATAGACAATTCTGTTATCAGATCCCCCAAAGGGACCAACGTGAAAAGTGAGTTTTCCCCCGTTACCGGTGAGGAGAGGTTTATTTCCAAAGGTTGTGGTCTTTGCAATGCGATCGAATTCTTGGGTGAGTTGCTGATATTCATTATCAAGGTAACCCCGCTCTTTATCACTCACGGTATCATTTGATGCTTCAAGGCTGAGCTCTCGCAAACGAATGAGAATATTTGTTTGTTCATTAAGCCCACCTTCAGCAACCTGAACGAGAGAGAGGGCATTTCCCGCATTTTCGCGAGATTTTCTAATTCCTCCGAGTTGGCCCCGAAGGTTTTCTGAAATAGCCAAACCTGCCGCATCGTCGGCTGGTCGGACTATTCGATTTCCACTGGAAATGGCCCGGAGAGCATGATTTTCTCGCTCTTGACCTGCACCCAATTGCCGTTGGGCATTTATAGCAGCCACATTGGTATTAATCCGCAGTCCCATAACAACGTCCCCCTTGCACATCTATTCGGAACGTTGCGTTAATACTTTAGTATAGCGCGTTAAGTATTTGAATATCTTTGATTATATATAGACTCGGCGCATTATTTTGTTGGGCTTGTTGAAAAACTATTCCGCGGCCTGTTCAAAAAGGTCCCAGCCCTCCGGGTGCAAGGCGGTACGCGACCGGTACCGTCATGCGCGGCCGCGAGTGGGGCTACGGGGCCCCACGAAGCTAAATCGAGCGGAAGCAGGGCAACGGGCCCCTGCGACCCTACCTCAACTAGTACGTTGAGCGAGGATTTGGCGCCCCTTGCGGGCCAAGACGGTACCGGTCGGCGAGAGCGACGCAGATGCAACAGGCCCTGAAATCTAGACTGCGACAACGGGGATCGTGAGAGAGAGATATTCCTTCCAAGAATCGGGAGCCTGGCTCAGAGTAAATTTCACCTGAACCTTAGGGAGCCAGGTAGGGATAACGGGTTTTTTATTTAATCTCATCCCCGCTTGGGCCGGAGTTCTTCCACCCTTCACCTGATTACAGCGAATACAACAAGTCACAATATTGGTCCAATTTTTCTTTCCCCCTTGAACTGCGGGAATGACATGGTCGAGAGTGAGCTGTTTGGGGTGAAATCTCTTTTCGCAGTACTGGCAGTGGAATTCATCGCGAATATAGATATTCTCTCTTGAGAAGCGAATATAACTATGGGCCCTCGTCTTGACATAGTTGTGCAATTTCAAAATGCTGGGGAGCCGAAAGGTAAACCGTACTGTATGCACGACTTCTTGATGTTCTTCTAAAACCTCTACCTTCCCTTGAAAAAGCAAGACCATGGCTTTTTGCCAATCAACCACTTTCAGAGGTTCGTACGAGGCGTTGAGCACCAATGCATGAGTAAGACTAGTATTGAAGGTTTCACCCCCCTTGGTATTCACCACGGAAACCCTATAGTTTAAGTCTTTCCGTCTTTGAGCTATACGTCAAGTCCAGGGCCTACCCCCGAACATCGATGTTCTCGCCTTTAAGCTTTTGGCCCAGGCGCCACTCTTGTTGAAAGTTATCTTCTATACGCCGATATTCCCCGATAGCTTTAATTATAGACTTTGGATCCTTCTTCTTCTTTTTAGAATCTTTCTTTGTTCGGATGAGAAGGTCGATGATTTGCGCCTTGTTTTGGCTACTAGAAAAAAGTGAGCCCTCGGGGCTATCCAGCACACTTTTAACTTGATCGTGGCCTAATTGGATCTCACTTGAACCGTTTTCCTTCGGCTCAGGAACGACCCTTAGAATTGTAGGCTTACCTATTCCATCCAAACGCATTGCCTTCCCCAGAGACTATTATATCACGGCCAGCCCAAGGTTTTAATGCGTAGCATTATAGTCGATAAATCAATAACTTACAGCGTTCTTGATCCATATACTATTTAGGGATCTTGAATTTCTCAAACGCCGAATAAACATTCGTAATTCTAAGTTTTGAGATTTTGCTATTCAAGTTTTCAGCTAAGGTCCAGAGAACCAAATTCTCTAATTCGCGGCGGAGCCGTTCCGGAGCCAGTCTTTTCTTCACTCTAAGGTTCTTTGCATAACTCAATAGACTCTCGGCAAAAACCGGTAAGCCTTCGTTCTTAGTCACTGAAGTCAGAAGGACTTCCCTGTTTTTTTCTCCCTCCATATCCACAAGACTCTGGAGCTCATTGAAAAGTACTTCTGCTCCGGGCCTATCGGCTTTGTTCACTACGAAAATATCAGCTATTTCTAGAATTCCAGCCTTAAGAGTTTGGATAACATCCCCGCTCTCCGGGACCAGAATAACGGCAACCGCATCAGCCAAATTCATAACTTGAAGTTCTGTTTGCCCTACTCCTACAGTTTCAATAATAACAACGTCAAAGCCTACGGCTTCGAGTATCGTCGCCA
>JABDDW010000109.1 GCA_013287405.1 Deltaproteobacteria bacterium | reverse complement strand
AGATCTCAAAGCTCAAGAAATTGAATTTGTAGAGTTGCTTCAAACCACTGTCTCTACATTGCAAAAAAAGTCCCTTGCGGTAGGCGGTGTGGGAAGCCTTAAATATCTAGACGAAATAGAAAAAGTAACTCCTTCTATCCCTCTTGAAGGGGATTCTAACGAGCAATTTAAAAAGGCTTTAAAATGGACAGCCGGCATTCAAGTGGCTCTTCTTCTTCTTATATTTTTGATCGGCCACTTTGTTAAAATAGTTGAAGAACCGCCCCAACCTCAACTTGTGACCGTCGTACCTCGAATAGAACCACCCAAACCCAAAGTTCAAAAAATTCAGAAGGTGGTTGAGGCCACTGAGAAAAAAGTTGTGACCAAACATTACACCCATCACGTGACCCCACACAAGGTAACTAAACTTGCGAAGTTGCGTCCCAATGTTCAATACCGTGCCAATAAAAATGTTGCCCTTAATAATAACGGAGCAACCAGTATTTTTGGAGCTCTTGAAAAATCAAATCAGGACGGGGGAGTTGCGGTGAATAACGTAAGAACCTCTAGGGGTGCCGGTCTTGGCGGAACAGAAGGAAGTGGGGGAGTGCAAACGTCCGTGTATGGGACAGGACTTATTGGCGCTCCACTGGGTCCTCAAGCTAAAGCTAGCGGAGCCGGCGGTTATGGGACCCACGGCAAGGGCGGTGGTCAAGCTGGATACGGAAAAATGAGCCTTGTCGGATCATCTAATGCCTTTTTTCAACCGGTTGAAGAAGAAGCTTCAGTTGAAGGCGGACTTGATCGCGATGAAATCGCTGCTGTTATTCAGCGTCACCTGGGTCAGATCAGGTTTTGTTATGAGCAAGGTCTCAATATAAAATCAAATTTAAATGGACGTGTGGCCATAAGATTTTTTATCAACGCCGGTGGACACGTCAATACAGCCAATATTGCGAATACAAGCTTACATTCTTCAGATGTAGAGGGTTGTATTGTGGATCGATTAAAGAGTTGGAAATTCCCCGAACCCCGTGGCGGAGTTATCGTCAAGGTGACTTATCCGTTTGTTCTTAAACGGGTTAGTCAGAGCTAGGAGTGATGAGTATGTTTCGCGTCGTAAAAGTGAGTAGTTTGGCAATTGTAGCAGTGGGGATTATGGCCTGCGGGAAGACAGACCCTGCCTCAGATTATAGTAATTTGCCTTCAAAACCTTTTGAGAATCATAGTTATACAAATACTGATCAGAGCCTGCATGCTCCGGCTTTTGCGATTAAGATCTCCGGAGGAACTCCAAGTTTTGTGGAAGGGCAGCCCGGCAGTGTCCAGTTCAGTGTTACTCCTCTGTTTCGAGAAATCACTGATGAGGTCCTCACTTCATCAGATAAGCCTTCCTGGAGCAAACTTGTTAAGGTGGGTTCCAACACCTGGGTTTTACAAGGGACTCCACCAGTGGGGACGGCTATGGGTGGATCCGTTTCTGTTCCATGTAATATTACGGCTCACGCCGTAACCTCCAACCCTTCTATGTCCAACCTCATAGGAGAGATTCAAAACCTTGTTATCACCGTTTCAAAAACTGGAGTTCAACCTATAATAGGCAACTTTAACGGATATAAAGATATTATAAATGAGGGTGAAAGTTTCTCTTTTTCCGTCGATGTCAATGATCCTGCTACAAAGTTGGCCCCCGCTGACCTTTTCCTTAAACCCTACGATTCAGGTGAAAATAAAGAGAATTTCAAGATGGACGGCTCGCGTTTCATTCAAGCCGACATGAAAGGAGCTATTACTCAAGGAGCTAATGGCGTTTGGACCCACCACTACACCTTTAGCACGGAAGGCTTTGTATTTAATCCAAGGCTCCTGCCCGATCCTACGGCTAACAGTGTGAAAATCTGTGAGACCTTTGTCGCCTTGAGTGTCACGTCAAACCTTTCTCACGAACAACCGACAAGATGTACTGTCGTGCGATTTACCGTGCAGTCCCCTGAAGTGACTTTTAAAGATTTTCCCTTTGACTACGTTCCGATCACTGTAAAAGCGGGAACTCAAGCCACTCTCAAATTTACTGCAATCATTCCCAATCAGCGCGGTATTGCCGAAGTTAAGAACGTGACCCCCAATTTTTCAAAGTGGCCGGGAAACCCCGTAATGCAGGCCTGCACAAACGGAGACGGGAGTGATGTCAGTGTTCAGGTCTGTTAGATTGGCAAATTCCATGTAAGGTCAATCAAACAAAGTTCAAGCTGTTTTTGACTGCGACTAACACTCAGTCCAACGTTGGTGGCAGAGGTAAAAAGCAAGTTTCAAGAGATATTGAGATTACTCCAGCGGATGCTCAATGTACGACTTCCCCGTCGTCGGCCACCCCACCGGAGTCAAAGACTGTTGTGCAGAAGGACAAACCCGCATCGATTGATGGTAAATCTGTTGCAAGTGGTAAGCCCGCGACACCATCGCGGAGTCCTTCCGCAAAAGCTGCGAGAGCCAACACTCAAAACGTCGGTGCTGTTGGTACAGGTTCGAAAGTGGCTCCCGATACGAAGTTGTCGCCGGATATAAAAAAGCAGACGGCCCATTTTAATGTTCAAAATCAGGACGGCAAATCTACTACGACCAGTGGGAAGCCAGTTCCCAAACCTCATGTGAGGCTACCTATGGGTGATAAAAAACACACCTTACAAAAGCATGACAAAGACAAAGGACAAGATCCTCAAGGGGATCACCCGAAAGTTCCCGATACCGTTTTGCCAGAAACTGTCCCTGGTGCTGGGGCAAATGGAGATAAGAAATGAAAACTTTAGTTTTAGCTCTTAGTCTAACGTCGCTTCTTTTGAGCGGAACGGCAAAAGCGGACTACAAGAAAATTGATTTGAAAAAGGATTTTTCTTCTCTCGGCGATAACGACGCTGTTGAACAGCGAGCTAAGGCCCTTGACCCCAACAACAAATACAAGGTCGTTCAGGGGCGAGCCGTCGACATGAACATGCGATTAGAACTTGGCATAAACTATGGCTTAGAATCCGGCGGAGACCCCTACTACTCAACTCAAACTTTGGGAGCTAATTTGGATTTTCATATTAATCCTAACTGGTCAGTGGGTGGCAGATATTATCATTCCTACAATGCTTTAAATTCAGAAGGGCAATCAGCATTCCAAAGTTTTCAAAATGGGTGGAGCAATAACTCCCCCGCCATCGATTACCCCTCCGATACCACACTCGGTGTCTTAAGCTGGTATCCGATTTACGGAAAATTAGATCTCTTTGGCGCCGTGACCCACTTTGATGTTTATTTCTTGGGTGGATACGGCGTCACGGATTTAAGTTCAGGCCCAGCGGGAACAATCGCCGCCGGGGGCGGCTTTGGGTTCTGGTTTAGCCAACACTTTACCGCAAG
>JABDDW010000108.1 GCA_013287405.1 Deltaproteobacteria bacterium | reverse complement strand
TGTCTACAATGCCAAGGGCGTTGGGATAGAGGCATCAAAACTTATGAGCGAGCGTAGGGTTGAAGGATTTGAGGCGCTTATGACATTTCTCGGACCAAGAGTCACCGTAAGAAATCAGGACGGAACCTCTAAGTCAAGTATGACTACAGCCATTCCAGGTTACGAGGATTGGAATAAGGAAGCAGGATCCGTCTATGTAACAACAGATATGGCCAACCGTGTTCTATTTGGTGATCACGAGGGTCTCTCTTTTCACCCTGAGCTCTATGTTGATCCGAGCCTAACAAAAAAAGATTATTATGCTGTAGTTAACTTTGATGCGGGAGGAGAATCTAAGAACCAATACCTTCTGGCAACCGACGAAAAATGGCCCACGAAAGAGGTTCGCACAGTACTTTTGGAGGAGACCATTGCCCTTATTCTCTCTAGTGATCCTGCAATTATAGTAAAAATTCCAAGAACAGTTGAAGAAGAGTTTGCTCAAAGGATTGAAAGGGAATTCCCCGGGCGTCTGGAGTTTTTCCCCGATGACAGAACAAAATGGCAAGAGATGCTCTTTCTCTCTGATGCAGTTATTTCCCAGGATACGGGATTACCCCATTCAGCCCTGCTTGTTAAAAAGCCAGAAGAGGTCGTTAGCCTTTTTCACAAAAAAAGATGGAAGTTTGACAGCAGTTGGCCTCACCCAGAACAACCCGTGGGATTTTATGAGGGTAACGGACCATCTGATGCTCGGTTAACTCCCGAAACAAGAGAAATAATTAAATCCCGGATTGACTGTTTGAAAGCCCTCCGAGGGGTGCGATCAGTCCCACCAGATCAAGTTGCAAAACCTTAGGACGCCCTACGATTTCACTACTTTACTTGCAAAGTTGAAAAGCCAATTCAAGAGCTTGACTGACGTTGAGTCGTGGGTCGCAGAGCGTATCGTAATCACCTTCAGATAATTGTTCTGCTGTGATCTGCTGATCCCCTCCGATGCATTCCTGAACATCCTTACCCGTAAGTTCAAATTGAATTCCACCGGCATGGGTGCCTTCTCCTTTGTGAATTTCAAAGAAGTGGCGCACCTCAGTCAAAATATCAGAAAACTTTCGAGTCTTAAAACCGTTAGAGGCCGTCATTGTATTTCCGTGCATAGGATCACAGGTCCAAACCACTTTTTTACCAGCCTTTGTTACAAGACGAATTAAAGGAGGCAAACTCCCTTGAATCTTATATGCTCCCATTCGTGCGATGAGAGTCAATCGGCCTGGTTCATTCTCAGGATTAAGCAAATCAATAATTTTGAGAAGATCATCGCTCTTGAGACTAGGGCCACATTTAAGTCCAATGGGATTTTTTACTCCCCGCAAGAACTCCACATGTCCACCGTCCACTTGCCGTGTGCGATCGCCGATCCATAAAAAGTGCCCAGAACAATCATACCAATCTCCCTCGTATCTGTCTTCCGCCCTTGCGGAGGTGCTGTCCCGTCTAGTCAATGCTTCTTCGTACGGTAAGAGCAAGGCCTCATGGGAGGTGTAAAATTCCGTTTCACGGATTTGAGGACTAGTTTTGGGATTAATTCCCATGGCCTCCATGAACGCCAAAGTCTCATCTAACCGTTGGGCGATGTTATCGTAATGCTCTTTAGACCGTTGCTGGACAAAATTGAGGTTCCAGGCATGCACCTGGTGAAGATCGGCATAACCTCCTTGAGAAAAGGCCCTCAAAAGATTCAGTGTGGACGCGGCCTGAACATAGGCTCGCTCCATTCGTTCGGGATTGGGTGTCCGCGCAGTGGCTTCAAAAGCAATGTCGTTAATGATATCGCCCCGGTAACAAGGCAAAGTCACGCCGTCTCGAGTTTCTGTATCACTGGATCGGGGCTTAGCAAACTGTCCAGCCACCCGGCCTACTTTGATAACGGGCTTCTTTGAGCTAAACGTTAAAATAACGGCCATTTGTAAAAGAATGCGAAAATTATCACGAATGGTATTGGCTCGAAAATCTGAAAAGCTTTCTGCGCAATCGCCCCCTTGGAGCATAAAAGCCTTACCCTCGGCCGCCAGGGCTAATCGTGCCTTAAGTTGCCTTGCCTCCCCAGCAAAAACAAGAGGAGGATAGGTAGAGAGTCGCACTTCGACCTCTTTAAGTTTCTTTTGATCAGGATACTTTGGCATTTGCTGGGTGGCCTTATCGCGCCAACCCGAAGGTGCCCAAACTTTATTAGACATAATCACTTCTTTCTTCTTTGAATTCGTATGGCTTCGCCGTGAATAATTTCAAAAATCTTTTTTACCATAGTTATAGACACTTTCTCACTTCGCGCAGCTCTAATGCGATCGCGTAAAACCTCGTTCCATCTCGATTTTTGTACAATCTGAAGTTTAAGCTTTCTCTTTAATACTCCCACCTCTTTTACAGCTTTAAATCTATTCCCCAAGGCTTTGATCAAAGCCCTATCTGCTTGATCTATTTTCTTTCTCAACTGACGAAGATCTTGGCTCACGTTTTACCCTTATTTATGGAATCAAGGACCCGTCTTATTCCATTGGCCTGAGAAAGAATACTTCGGGTCTCAGAGGTGTTTTCTTTGCTCAAAGAATTTCTAAATTTTTCAAGATGGCGAATATAGGCTTCGAGAGCTTCAAGAACATTTTTTTTATTTTGCTCAAAAATAGGGGCCCACATCTCAGGAGAGCTTTTTCCAAGACGCACCGTGGATTCAAACCCCCCACTGGCCAAATCAAAAATAGTCGCCGTGTCTCTTTCAATATCTAAAACTGTATTGGCTAAAATAAAAGAACTAATATGAGAAAGATGTGAGACAAAAGCCACATGCCGATCGTGCTCCTTAGAGTTCATGTAGAGACATCTCATCCCGAGAAGTTTCAAAACCTTTTCTACAGCCTGTAAGTGTTGCTTTCCGCTTTGATCACGATCGCATATCACCGCTGTTTTTCCTCGAAATAGATTTTTTATAGCCGCCTGAGGTCCAGAATTTTCAGTACCCGCCATAGGATGGGCAGGAACATACTGCTCTCTTTTGGGATGTTTTGAAATATGAGAGGTGATACTTTCCTTCGTAGATCCAAAATCTGAAACCGTGGTCTGTGGACCTGCAAGACTCAGAATAGGAGAAATCATTTCTTCAATTATATTAACAGGGGTAGAAATGACCACTAAATCTGCTTTGGGGATGGACTCTTCTAAGGTCCCTAATCTATCAACGAGTCCTAACTTTAGGGCCTGGGCTGCATTCTCAGAGTCAGTTTCAATGCCTGTAATGGTTGTCGCAAATCCGCTTTCTTTTAATTCGAGAGCGACGGAGCCTCCGATCAACCCAACCCCTACGATAACAACATTCACTTCTTTTGCCCCCACTCTTCAACTCTCTTGAGTGCCGTTTTCAAAGTCTCTACGGTCGCACACAGGGAGGACCTTGCGTATCTCTTTCCATTGGATCCAAAAACAAAACCAGGCACAAGAAAGACTCTCGCTTCATAAAGGAGCTTATCGATAAATAGCCCTAAATCCCCTATAGAATCGGGGGCCCGCCCCCAGACGAAGAGTCCAACTTGTTTGGGGTCATAA
>JABDDW010000107.1 GCA_013287405.1 Deltaproteobacteria bacterium | reverse complement strand
CAAGATATTTATCCACACTTGCTTATCGGAAAAAGTGTCTAAAGAGTTGCTAGACCAAAGCCTAAAACAAGGTCCTAAAAGTCGTGACTGTGGTTGAAGAAGAATTCCCCGAACCATCAACCGAAGTGATGTAGACATTATAGACCGTAAAGTGGGTGAGTCCTGTCACTGTTTCACTGTGATTTGTGGTCATCGTGCTATCAGTGGTTACGGTATAATTCGTCGAAGGATAAGGTGCGATACTCATTACCGAGTTTGATAAGTTATTTGTATTCCAAATCAAAGTGGCGGACGTCTGGGTTATATTAGAGATCTGAAAATTTGATAATTGAAGTGGCGCGCTGGGTGCACAAGGATTACTAGAACCCATGGTCACCGGTAAAAGAAAATTTTCTTGAACGAGGGGCTTCCAACCACGAGATAAAAGATCATTATACGCTTGTTGAGGCGCAGAAGGAGTTTGATTCGGATCAAAAAAGAGCGTGTTGCCACTTTGACCACAATAAGGGTCAACGACCAAAGAAGGATTTGTCGGCATCGGCCTCCAAAGCAGTACAGAAGCGATATGATAGCGAGGCCCTTGATGGTATTGATAGATAAAGGGCACCACACTCGAAGAAGTAAAGGTCACTGGACTTGTGGTGCATCCCATTTGCGTGGGATGGGTTCCATCATCGTTGACCAGCACGCGGTACCCGCTTCCCGAATCATTAACACTTAAGATAGCTCCGTCGTCAGAAAGAATGGCGAATTGATAATCTCCCGCAGCATCAGAAGAACTCAGCGTGATTCCCCCCTCCATCTGAAGTGCAAAGTATTCATAAAGAGTATTGCCTTGTTCATCGAGGAGCATGCTTCCGTCTTGAGCTGCAAATCCTTGATTAAATAATCTCGTCGGAACATTTATGTCGTTTAAGTAAAGTGTGACGGGGGGCTGAACGCCATAAGTAATATAGTCGGGAGTATTATTATAGCGAGGCTGATCTGCCGTGAGGTAGTAGAGTGTAGAAGCAATTCCATGACCCGCTAATGCAGGATTGCTCGTGTTAAACGGATCACAAACGACACTGCTTGAGTTTGTCGGTGGATTGATAACAACAGTGGTGTTACCCGCTGTTGTCGTGTCACCATCGTTGCAAGCCACTATGGATAGCAAAAGAAGGATTGCAGCGTGGCAGGTTCCTCTAAAACGTCCCATAAAATTCCCCTACCTACCTATCTATCTATATTATACTCCTTTAACCCGACTTTGGTCAAAGATGAGATCCAAGTAAATTCAGATAGTTAGGCGTTCACTATAATTTCTTATAGATCGAAGGACGCGGTTATTAAAAATGTTTAAAGAGCCTCTAAGGCAAGTACAAATCGTAAAGAGATTTGACAGGTGCAATACCGAGAACGTCACATCTAAATTAAAATGATTTCATTTCGAAAATAATGGGATTTCAGCGGGTACCACCCTTGCTAAAGAGTCAGATAAGGAGTTGAGAGATGAAGAATATAAATTTTTTGGCTATATCGGTTTTAGTAATATTCAGTGCCACAGCCTTTGCTGCAAGTGAAATGGACTCAGAGATAAATGATCTTCAGGTTAGAATTGTCCACGTTAAACCTGAAGCCCAGCAGCGGGCACACAAACCTAAACAAAACTTATCACCAAAGATTTATACTTATTCCGCCAGACCCTCATCCCGACTCGCCCAAAGAGTCGCGGCTCCGGCAACTTCCGTAACTGCTCCCGAGTCGGCCCATTTCTACAGACCTGTGACGGTGGCTAACTCACAACCGCCCGCAACGACCGAGACTCGTCATGAGGTCGATAGTAATGGAAATACAAATGGCTTTCAACCTACAGAGCAATATCAACCTTACGAAAATACTTCCCAAGAAAATACGCCCCAAGAGGAAATAAGAACAATTGCGCCTCGATCCAAGGTTTCTTCGGGACAGATTTTACGAAGAATTGAACTTATCGGCTCGTATACCTTAAGCTCATTTGACGGCGGAGATTCAGCGAGTCTTCAACCTGGTGGGGTGTCAAATCCCTACAATTCGGGGCCCTCAACAGTATCGTTACTCTCAGACATTGATTTCGGCTATTCGAATTTCTTTGCTGAAACCGGCTTCTTGTTGACACAAATTGGAGCGGGAACGGGTATCGCCAATGGAAACGGGTTTAACGGAGGATTTACGACAATTTCGGAGAAAGTAAGTCTAACCTATATTGGTATTCCCCTTAATCTTAAGTACCGTTTGCGAGACGAAAACACCTCATCATTTTATCTTAAGGCTGGAGCCATCCCAGTGTTCATGGCCGGTCATTCTTATGCGATAACGGGTTCGGGCTTGAGTGAAGAACTTCGATTTGGAGCCTATAATACTTTCGATCTCCTTTTTGATGGTGGTGTAGGATACGACCTTGCCCTTTCAAATTCCTTTCACGCTTTAGCCGAAATCTCAGCGTTTCAAGGGGTCTTCCCTGTTCTGGCGAATTTTAGTGTCCTCAACTATGGGGTTAATCTAGGTTTGGGAATCGCTTATATGCTGTAAAGGGTCTCCTTTGATTTGGCGATCAGAACCTGAAAAATCTTACTCGCGCAGCGCATTAAGCTTTGGTCTTACACATCGCGTATACAGTTTTTTACCTCATTTATTTGATCCGGTTCTCTGCCCATGGTATTTGAAATCCCATAGGTCATAATTGTTTGGAGATTTTCAAATGACAGCTGGCGCAGCTAAAGCTCTCGTGTCCACGATTTTTATTTTTGCAGTTTTGTTAGTTCAAGTTCTTTTGGTTTTAGAAACCACTTAAGTCCTAAGGACCTACTTCTTTATTTAATCCCACATCCTTGCTAAGGCCGAGACCAGAGGTGGAGTGATTTTATGGCCTTCTCCTTCTAAAACCTCAAATTTTCCTGAAGCTCCGTTTTTTATGAGCTCCTCGTGGGCAAGCCTCGCTACTTCGGAGTTTACGACCGAATCATCTTTGCCGTGGAGACCATCAAGACGGTAATAGGGTTTGGATATTTCGTCTTTTAAGAAAACAGATGAAATACCTATAACTCTTTCGACATTTTCCAAACGTTCTGCCAAGAATGGTGCAAAATATCCGCCTTGAGAATACCCAACAATATGTTTTGGTTTTTCTTTAAAACCTAAATTCTCAATCAAACTTTTTAATGCTGTGGCCGCTGGCACCGGATCAATAAGATACTCATCCTTAAGATCATCATAAAGGTACCAAGCAAACTTCACATCGTAGTGCCCTTCTTTAAGCTGCCGGATGGGGTAAAGCCCATTTGGAACCAAAACCACAAAATCTTTAGGAAGGGCCAATTTTAACTTCTCATAAATGATCTGGGCAGCCTGCTGATACCCATGGAGTAAGATGAGAAGCTTTTCACCCTTTGGGTTTGAGAGAATGTAATCTACAGGTATTTCAGCTACCACATTGGAGCGAGAAAGGTTTGAAAAATATGACTTCACTTCGACGTTAGTTTTCCAGCGGTGCACAGGGATGTTTTTGTGGGATTAAATTCTTCTTCCCCGCAGGTGCATTTTTTTAAAGGAACAAGAGCAAACTTAGGCTTTGAAGCCATGGGTCT
>JABDDW010000106.1 GCA_013287405.1 Deltaproteobacteria bacterium | reverse complement strand
ATGATCGCGTCGATCAAATAGAACATAAGATTTTTAAAAATATCTTGTCAAAATATTTACCTGCAGGAGGAATCGAGCTTATATCCATGGCCGATATTCCTTCTGGGTCAGGTCTGGGCTCTAGCTCCAGTTTTACTGTGGGCCTTCTTCATGCTCTTAAGGGGTTTCTCGGAACTTTTCAAACTGCGGAGAATCTGGCTCAAGAGGCCTGCGATATAGAAATCAACCAACTTTATGAGCCTATTGGTAAGCAGGACCAATACATAGCGGCTTACGGTGGACTGCAGTTTATAAGATTTCGTCCTAACGGTGAGACCTTTGTGGATCCCATTGTTTGTACAAGTGATACTAGAAGGGAGCTGGAGGCCAGCTCTTTACTTTTCTTTACGGGACTTACTCGAAAGTCAAAGGATGTTTTAACCGAACAGAAAAATAATACAAGGTCTAAGCGAGAAGAGTTGCGCAAGATGGTCGATATTGCTAGAAAAATGAAGATCGTCTTGGAAAGAGACGGGAGTTTAGAAAACTTCGGTCGTCTTCTTGATGAGGCCTGGCAATTGAAAAAAGGACTCGCCTCTAA
The DNA here is from genome assembly GCA_013287405.1 of Deltaproteobacteria bacterium. The sequence goes on along the minus strand of JABDDW010000106.1, from coordinate 3,030 downwards.
TATAAGCACCTCCCAGATCGATGAGTGGTACTCTAGGGCCTTGAGCTCGGGTGCCCTAGGTGGGAAAATCTTGGGGGCTGGTAGTGGCGGGTTCCTTATGTTATTTTGTAAGCCGGAGTTGAAAAATAGAGTGAGGCAAGAATTGAGAGAACTTAAACCATTTGATTGTGGTTTTGATACCCAAGGTAGCAAAATCATTTTTATGGGGTGAGAATGAATCCAAACGACTTTGTGCAAACTTATTTAAATGAAGCTCACAAAATTTTTGATGTTTACAAGATGCCTGCTTTTGAACGAGCTATGGATTTGCTGTGGTCGGCCTACTTAAATGACAATCAGATTTTTATTTTTGGGAATGGGGGAAGTGCGGGTACGAGTTCTCATATGGTGAATGACCTTTCTAAAGGAAGTGCTGTTGAAGGAAAGAAGCGCTTACGGGTTCTGGGATTAGCAGATAATATGAGCCTATTAAGTGCTTATGCTAACGATTGCGGGTATGAATCTGTTTTTGAAGAGCAGCTTAAAAATCTTCTTAATCCGGGAGATGTGTGTATCGCTATCTCGGCTAGTGGAAATTCTCCAAATGTGGTCCGAGCCGTAGAGTATGCAAAAAAGAATAACGCTAGGGTTATTGGTTTAGTCGGATTTGCGGGAGGCAAACTTAAGCCCCTTTCTGATGTACCCATTTATTTTGAAACCCATAATTATGGAATCTGTGAAGACGCTCAACTGATGTTTTCTCACCTCAGCAGTCAGTTTCTCCATCATCGTATTTCTAAAGAAGGTATTTAAAAAACGAGGTTTCTAAGATGCTCCACGGTGAAGAAATGATAAAGAATAGCCGATTAGAGTCCTTTGATAATCGGACTTTGGTGCGGAGGTACTGGGTTGAGTTTGATTGTCCAGAGTTTACTTGCGTTTGCCCCCGCAGTGGGTTTCCTGACTTTGCCACCATTCATATCAGGTATTCGCCAGACAAAAAGTGTGTGGAGCTTAAGAGTCTAAAACTTTATATCAATTCTTTTCGTGACAAGAAGGTCTTCCACGAAGATGTGACCAATAACATTATGGACGATCTCATTAAATTGTTAGACCCATGGGAAATAGAAGTCATAGGTGATTTCAACGTCCGCGGTAATATCCATACGGTGGTCAAAGCTCATCACAAAAAGCCTGGGGCGTAAAAAGCAGCTTTTGGCTTAGGGAGAGCTCACAAGGCTTAAACTAAAAAGATTGGTGCCCAGTAGGCCGTAGAGTTTCGAATTCATAACGGTCATTGAATTGATGAGCGTACCTGCGGTACCGATGGTTGCCGTTTCAGTAAAGTTTCCGTTGTTCATATTCACAATAACGATAAGAGGTTGATTACTCGAATTTGTTGAAGAATAGCAAATAAATCCCGGCGCACACAGAACGGCTGAGTTGAGGAGGGAACCGTCACCATTGAGTGCTGCCTTGGGAAGGGAAGTGGTTGTCAGGGGCCAACTCATTGTTTGCGGATCAAAAATATCGAGGGTTCCCAAGTGATGGAGCACCAGGGCTCGATTTCTTCCCGGATCATAAATAATTTTTTCAACGGCGTCATTGGGAGTAAAGTCCTTAGAATATACTAGATAGTTCGATGCTCCGACTTTGATTTTTGAAAGATCGACGACGCCAAATTTCATAGCTGAAGTGAGAGCGGGAAGGCCGTTGACGTAGGGGCTTGTTCCTATAAAAAGATAGGTCGAACTGGCTGCTAAGCCGATGATTCCATAAGGGTATTGATCGCCAAAAGGATTCTCGATTAATGTCGTGTTGACTTGTTTCGGACCGGGTACGGGATCAGTAATGGCGATAGCGCCACCTTCTTTTCCGTAAGCTGCCCCCCACCCTGAATAGAGGGCCGTTCCATCAGGAGAGCTTATTATTCCCGTCATGGGCCTCACATATGAATTCAGAGGCACAGAACGCTTATACGATTGCACCTGGATATAATTTCCCGATGCATCTTTCACATAAGATCCGAGATTGGTGAGGATCCGGGGATTTGTAGTGTAAGTGGCATCCCAGGGCGCATCAGGATTATATTGAGTAATTTGCCCGCCTGCGTAAGTGACATTGTAAAGATAGGGAACGCCGAATTGAATATCAGCCGTTGCAGGAGGTGATGAGGGTTGAGCTGTTGTAAGAACAGTGACTCCGTAAGATTCTCCATCTGTTTCCACGAGAGGTTGGGTCACTGATCTCTGAAGATTGCTTAAGTTGAGCGACGTTAGGGACTGGGTGATAATGTCGGGCTGCGCCCAGAGGCTATTGCGAGCTGGGTCAGGGCACAAGAAGCCACTGGAGCTAAAAATGGGTGTATCTTGAATTGGTTTAAGGATTTGGTTGAGTTGAGCATTAAAGGCCATGGGGCTAAGGGTATAAAAGTCTTCACCCATAACACCATATTGGGTGTGATCACTTCCAAAGCCAAAGCTCTGGCCGCTATGAGGTGGAGCAACGGGGATCTCCACTGGCGTGGCTACTGGAGAATCATAAGCAAAATCGTGGATCTTTTTATCTGCGGGATTATAGAAACTTAAAAACAGTTGACCCAAGGAATTTTCTGAGAGCAGTGAAGACAATGACATTCCGGAAGGGGTACTCATCAAAAGATTAGAGGGCGACACCACTGACAAACTCTTGTCAGCATTGACTTGGAAAACACGATTTCCCGCAAAAAAGAGTCCTCCGAAAACAGCGCCAGAGGTCATATTTTGAGGAGGTTGGGGTCCACCATTTACAATGGATGTAAAAGTTTGCAACGCAGGGCTAAATGTATAACTTGAAAACGATGAATTGTTGACAAGATAAGATACGGTCAAGGTTCCGTCGCTATTTGCAAAAATGCGCTGGAGGTGGCCCAAGACGGAACCAGCGGCCAAGTTTGGCGTTGGTGGCGTGATCATCGTGGCGGTTCCTGTGGAGAGATTGATTTGGGCTATTTGAGCGGAAGTATTTTGAATTCCAACGTAGAGGTATTCCCCTGACTGGGCGATGTTGGAT
>JABDDW010000105.1:2903-3614 GCA_013287405.1 Deltaproteobacteria bacterium | reverse complement strand
GATTTTGTCGTGACGATTGAGAGGAACCATAATCCCACCGGCCCCTTCGATAACAAGAAAATCTTGGCCGGCCACTGCCTCTTTTATTTTTCGAAGATCGATAATCTCGTGGGCCAAAGCTGCCGCGCGATTTGGCGAAATGGGATCGCGAAATTTATAAATAGGTTCAAGGCACTCGCACTTTGTAAGCCCTTTGAGAGTTTCGGTATCACTGTCGAGCCCCGTTTGGACAGGTTTAAAATATTTTGCCTGCGCTCCGGAGTGAAGTTTAGCTTGATTTAATGCCGATACAAGAAGGGCCGAAGTCACAGTCTTTCCAACCCCTGTATCCGTCCCGGTAACAAAGACGCCCTTCAAGGACATTCCTTAAGAACTCTAAACAAATCATTTACGAAAGAGTCAATATGACCTGCAGTGAGTTTGGCATTTAAGACGATCCTCAATCTTGAGGTCCCTTCGGGAACAGAGGGGGGACGAATGGCCCGAACATCGTATTGATGGTCTTGTAACTTCGAAGCCACGACCAAGGTGCGCGCCGTTCCTCCAAGAATAAGGGGGACGATGCAGCTCTTCGTGTCTGGAAGAGAAAAGTTATAATGGGCTTGCTGATTCTCAAGTTTTAAAATGAGATAGGTCGCAAGGTTGAGTGCTGTCTCAGCCCTCTTCTCACCGACTTCTGCAAGATAATCAAGGGCCGTTTCTATAATCGGG
>JABDDW010000105.1:0-2844 GCA_013287405.1 Deltaproteobacteria bacterium | reverse complement strand
AAATTGATAAGAAATTCTTTAAAACTCTGATCGCAGGCGATCCAAGCACCCGCTGCCCCCAACGCTTTTCCAGCCGTATGGACGGTGGCAAAAACCTTGTCTCGGAGATTTTTGGTCTTAACAAGACCACTGCCGAAAACTCCAGTGGCGTGGGCTTCGTCCACAACAAAGAGACATGAGTATTCGTGAGCCAGTTCGGCTAGTTCTTCTAGGGGAGAAAAATCCCCCTCCATGCTAAATACACTTTCAACACAGATCACTTTTAGCCCCGTATGATCCTTATTCTTTTCTAAGAGTTCCCTCAGTGCCGCGACGTCATTGTGGGGAAAGACGAGGCAAAGGGACCGGGAGAGTTTGATCCCATCAATAATTGAAGCGTGATTATACTCATCGGAGAATACTAGATCTTTGGGGGTAAGAAGGGTTGAATAGAGGCCAAGATTAGCTTGGTAACCGGAAGAGAAAAAAAAGCGAACTCTCTTTGCCAGAAAAAAGAGCTAATTTTTCTTCGAGCTTTTCAAAAACTTCAATTTGCCCTCGTAGAAGTCGAGATCCGGAGGCGCCAAGAGGAATGTCCTGATTTTTTATCGTTGCCCGGAGTCGCTCTTTAAGTACGGGGTCCGAGGCGAACCCCAAATAGTCATTTGATGTGAGGTCCAAACCCCTTCGACCGTAAAGGCGCCTTAACTTGCCTGCCCGAGAAACCTCTTGGATTCTCGCGTTGAGTAGTTCTGGGAGTTCAGTCATAATGCCGCTTCTTGGGCGCCTTGAATGTTACGGAGTAACCTCGTATCGTCATCTACGCTAGGATTTGCCCTGGTTAAAAGTTTTTCTCCAAGAAAGATAGAATTGGCTCCAGCGAAGAAAGCCAAAACCTGCGCTTCTTGAGAAAGAGAAATTCGCCCTGCCGAGAGCCTCACTCGAGCCTTTGGCATCAAAATCCTGGCCACAGCCACAATCCTTACTAGTTCCAATGGTTCAGCAGGTTTTGATTCCGACAAGGGGGTTCCTTCGACGGGAATTAAAAGATTTATTGGAACGGATTCTGGGTGAGGATCCAGGGAGGCTAGCTCCGCAAGCAGACCGCAGCGATCCTCAATACTTTCGCCCATCCCAATGATTCCGCCACTGCAAACGGTGAGTCCGGCTTTTCTTACGGCCTTTAGGGTATTAAGTCTGTCGTCATAAGTCCGAGTTGAAATAATTTTTTTATAGTACTCACGACTTGAATCAAGATTGTGGTTGTAGGCATAAAGCCCCGCCTCCTTGAGTCTGACGGCTTGGGAGTCGTTGACCATTCCTAAGGTAGCGCAAACTTCAAGTCCCACATTTTTCACGGCATTGACCATTTCTAAGACGCGGTCGAATTCTTTTCCATCTTTGACATTTCGCCATGCGGCTCCCATGCAAAACCGCTGGGCCCCCTGCTCCTTTGCCATAAGAGCTGACTTTCTAACCTCATCTAAAGAGAAAAGGCCTTCTTTCTCTAGACCAGTGTCATAGTGAGCTGACTGAGGGCAATATTTACAGTCTTCAGGACACCCCCCAGTTTTAATCGACAGCAAACTGCACTTTTGAATATCTGAGGGATCATGATATTTGCGGTGTACTTGGTGGGACTGAAAAATAAGATCAAAAAGCGGAAGGTTGTAAAGGCGCAGAGCTTCTTTAAGCATCATATCTCCTCTTCTATCGAATAGTTCAAAAATACTACCACCACTTTCGTCTAGTCTGCCAGATTTTTTCTACAGTAATCAAACGGGTCTCTCGATAAGTAAACTATGAGAAATACTGGCATTGCCCCCCGTTCGGCAGCAAAGAGCGAAGACGATCTTGGAAAGGAACTTCTCGCTGCTTTTCTAAAAGGCGCCAGTCAAATTATTTTTAATAAAGAAGAAGAGTTTAAACTCGCTCTCACTTGTTTTTTGGCCCAAGGACATCTCCTTATTGAAGATATACCCGGGGTAGGAAAAACAACCTTCGTCAAAACCCTCGGTCGTCTCCTCGGCCTCCAATTTGGTCGGATTCAATTCACCAATGACTTACTCCCCAGTGATATTGTGGGCACTTCAATCTACGACACTCAAGAGAGAAAATTTAAATTTCACAGGGGCCCCATTTTTTCTCAGCTTGTATTAATCGACGAGCTCAATCGAGCCACACCGAAAACCCAAAGCGCCCTTCTCCAGGCCATGGAAGAAAGAAGTGTCACCGTGGAAGGTGCCACCTACGCTTTACCCGTGCCCTTTTTTCTAGTGGCCACACAAAACCCTCGATTTCAGCTCGGGACTTTTTCACTGCCGGAGTCCCAACTCGATCGATTTATGATGCGCATTCAGCTGGGTTATCCAGGCGCCGCCGCGGAAAAGCGCCTTCTTCTGGACACCTCTAGGTCAGGACGTCACGAAACCCTTAGTCCCGTACTGCTGCACTCTACTGATATGAACCAACTTAAATCCCTCATCGAAGGCGTTCATGTTTCTGAAACCCTGGCGAGCTATGTCCAAAATATTTTAGAAAACAGTAGAAACCAACAAAAGGATATGGTGGGTCTGTCGCCGCGGGCAGGATTAAGTCTCATTTCGGCCGCCAAAGCATGGGCCTTTTTATCAGGTCGAAAGATGGTTTTGCCAGAAGACATTCAGGCTGTTTCTGTGGCCGTTATCAATCATAGGATTTCAAATATAGAATCTACTTACCGTGCTTCGGCCGCCTTGGCAGAAAACTTGGTTCAGTCTGTTGAAATTACGTGAGAGAGTCTACATAGTACCCACCCGGTACGGATTTCTCTACGGCTTTGTCGTCATCTTTCTTCTTGCCCTCGCAACCTTTTTTAATAATAGC
>JABDDW010000104.1 GCA_013287405.1 Deltaproteobacteria bacterium | reverse complement strand
AACTATGGGGAAACATTTGACACCGATGAAGTTGTTACGGGAGCGGGAGGCGACACCGGCATTGATGGAATCGCCATAATCGTCAACGGCTCATTAGTAAGCGACACCGAGGCACTGGAAGAACTATCCGCTAACGCTGGGTATCTTGATGCGGTGTTCATCTTTGTACAGGCAGAGCGCAGTCCAGGCTTTGAGGCAAAAAAGATCGGGGACTTTGCGTTTGGTGTCGTGGATTTTTTTAAGAGCAAGCCGAGTTTAAAGAGAAACTCGAAGGTAACGGACGCGGCCGAAATCATGGGTGCAATTTTCGATAAAAGTAGTAAGTTTAAACGTGGCAATCCGGTCTGCAAGCTGTATTATGTTACAACCGGTAAATGGACAAGAGACCCTATGCTGGAGATCCGACGTAGCGCGGCTATTTCCGATCTTGAAAACACGAATCTTTTCCGGGATGTTGATTTCATACCAGTAGATGCTGAAGGCCTTCAATCGCTTTATCGTGAGACAAAGAATGCAATCTCAAGAGAGTTTAACTTTGAGAACAAAACCGTTGTTCCAGACGTTCCTGGCGTCACCCAAGCGTATCTCGGATTTTTGCCAGTTCCTGAATTTCTCAAATTGATAGCCGACGAGAACGAAGAGCTTATCCCAGGATTATTTTATGATAACGTGAGAGATTGGCAGACTTACAACGAGGTTAATTCCGAAATTAAAGCGACTCTGGAATCTGATGCGAGAGCTCGCTTTGTTCTAATGAATAATGGGATAACTATCATTGCGCGCAATGTGCAGCCAACAGGAAACAAATTTCATATCGAAGACTTCCAGATCGTAAATGGCTGCCAAACCAGTCATGTGCTTTTCGATCAGCGCTCCATAATCGACGAGTCGGTGATGGTCCCTGTCCGGTTGATAGGCACTCAAGATGAAGGAGTCGTTAACGCTATTATAAAAGCAACGAATCGGCAAACAGCCGTAACTGATGAGCAGTTTTTTGCACTGGAAGAATTTCCGAAACAATTAGAGCTGTTTTTTCAGACATTTCCCGACCAACAAAAGCTCTATTACGAGAGACGTTCTCGACAATACGACCGACTGCAGATTGAGAGAACCCGCATTGTCACTCCGACAAGTATGATCCGCGCTTTTGGGTCGATGTTCTTAAATGAACCACACAGAGCTACTCGAAACTATGCTGCGCTTAAAGCGAAGGTTGGAAAAGACATTTTCGTAGAGGGCCATCGTATGGAGCCTTATTACACGGCCGCCTTTGCACTCTACAAGTTGGAGTATTTGTTCCGAAGTGGAAAATTAGATGCGAAATTCAAAGCGGCTCGCTTCCAGATACTCTTAGCCGCCCGAATTTGTGGATACGCCGAAAATTTGCCTCGAATGAATTCCTATGAGATGGAGAGGTACTGCAAGGCTATAATGCAGACTTTGTGGGATGCGCACAATGCAGATGTATTACTGACGGACGCGGCTGAGGTAGTTGATGAAGTTACAGGCGGAAATTACGATCGGGCCAGTCGAGATAACATCAGAACAGAACCATTCACGCAAAAGTTAATGATGGGTGCCAGAGCTAAAAAGGTAGTCTAGTATTCGAAAATAGTGCCACACCAATTTTCTTCAAGCAATCTTTGTTTTCCCAGCTGGAAAGGATTCCGTTTCAAGGGTCTTGAGATCGAGGGTTTTCGAAGCATGGTCAATATCAATCCCGACAATGCCCCCTTTATCGTCGAAATCGACAACTAATCCATCCGCGATTTCTCTCGACTCAGCGCTTGGCTTCGAATTAAGATCGATATAGAGCGAATCAGTGTCAGGATAGTAATGTAACTTCATTGCCTACCTCCTTCTGGACGGAAGTTCCTATCAAAGAAAGCATTGTGAATCGTTTCACCGTCTTCCAAAGTCACCACGCGTAAATATCGTTCTCCAATTTTTGCCCAATACCGAATTCTCCCATCCGATTGAACTTGCTTCGTTACACAGTTCTTGATCACAGATCGACAAAGTTCCAGCGACAGATAAGGCCGCTTCCTCAATACCTGTTCCTGAAAATATCGGGTAGCTTTCAATCCATTTCACCATACATCTATTTTATCAGATTTGCCCATAGCTTACAAGGGTTTTGGTCATTTCCCTGAAACTCCCTGCTCAAGTCAGCTTTTAGCCGGTCAAACCGCCATCCCGTCCGGGTCACCAGAAATTAATTTTAAACCACTACAAAGCCCTTGACAAAGCCTCATGTTATGATATAATAATCACTCAAGGAAGCCCATCCCGCGCTGGTAGGGTCAACTATCTTAAGGAGGCCACAAAATTATGGTACTTGAAAAGACTCAGGCACTTGGTTCCGAGGCAGTTGCTGCACATCCCTGGAGCAAGGTTTTCGACGAAGTTAAAGCCAGTCAAGCTGGTTCTGGAGTAGACTCTGTAACTATCGGAGAAGCAAACGGTGATCGAATCCTGAAGGAACTGGAATTGGTAATGAAGGCCGATGCATCCTCTGACAATCGTCTCCGGTTTGGGGGTCCGGTCTTATTACTCGGGCAAGGCACTGCAACAGAATCACTCACAACAAAGGGAAAGCCGCGTGAGCCAAATCAGGAGATTGTTTATCATTTTTTTGCAGAGAGAAGAACCTCTAATTCCGAGCTACGAGAACTTGCTGAAATAGATTTCAACGTATCCCAGAGTTTTGTTAAGAAGAAAACTTTCTATATTTTTGAAGTAGAACATTACGGCAACATTCGGTGGACAAGAGAGGAAGTCGTCAATCGGCAGACTCGCGCCAAGGCTGATCAAGTTAATTACGGGTAATTAAAGAAATTGGTGACACACACCATTTTCTTTAGCTAAAACCACGCCGATAACGAAAGGATAGGCACACAATGTCAGCTGTGAATCAAACTGCTCCAAAGCGCTGGACCGCTCCTATCGGGCGATGTTATTCAGCCGCGTATTTATCCGATGGCCGGTTGGCGGCTGGAGTTAAAGACGGGGTTGTTCTTGTGGAGGCGTCATCAGGAAAGGTTGTCGATAAGCTACCTACCGATCCCAGACATGACAATTATGGGACACCGCTAGCTATTCATGGAACACTGCTTGCCGCAGGGTGCTGGGCAAAAGTTCAGGTTTGGGATCTAAGGACAGAAAAGGCCGAACCAGTATCACTTGAAACCGGACCCTATGGAGCTTACGTCCAAACGGTCGCCTTTTCTCCGGATGGAAAATATCTTGCGGCTGGCACCGAGGGGACGTCAGAACTTGGCGAAATTTTGCTCTGGAAAACAGGAACCTGGGAGCGTGTCGACCATCACGACCATCATGTCGGACCTGTGGGCGCATTGACTTTTTCGCCTGCTGGCGCTCGCTTATACTACGGGAATAAAGATAAAGGGGTGGACTGGTTGAACCTGAAACCCTGGAACATCGAAAGTTGGGTGAAATTTTTAGGAGTTCAGCATTTCCCCCATGCGTTGGCTTTTTCACCCAATGGAAGATGGTTTGCAGCCGGCGGCAGAGCCGCTCATTTTGGACGGAGTTGCTTGTTTCCAAGTGGTTTGCATGTCTGGAGACATGGTTGGGCATTCGCGCGGCACGTGAAAACGATTGGCCTTTCCTCGAGGATTGTTTCCCTCGCTTTTTCTCCCGA
>JABDDW010000103.1:2886-3666 GCA_013287405.1 Deltaproteobacteria bacterium | reverse complement strand
TCTGATTGCTCTTTTTTCGGCTTTTCTAAATCATTGGCGTCGGCGGCAAACTCTTTTTTTCTGCAACTGGTCGCTTTTTATTTTTTGGGAGGCCTTATCAGGTGAGGACTTCAGACTTTATGCGGCTATCGGCGCTCTTTTGGGCGGCGCATGGACGGTCATGATGACCCTACGAGATGAGATAGATCCAGAAAATTACAAGCAGCTCTACCTTAAGCTTTCGGCTTGGGGGATTCCGGGCTCATTTTTATTTACTATGATCATCTTCGGTATTTCGCCAAGTCAAGACGAACTGCTCCGTCGGGGAAGTGCGTTATGGGTCTTAAGTTTTTTTATATTTTGGGCGGGTTTGAGAGGTTTTAAAATTCCTAAAGAAAGGCCTTCAGCGCGGCCGTCGTGGTCTTGGAGAGAGAGCCTCGCCCTTGTTGTGACGTTGGTTGGGGCAAGTCTCCTTGCCGGAGTTAGAATTTTGCCAACCGTCTTTTCGGACATCTGGATCCGCGCCGGGGGGATTAAATAGTGAGCAATTATCAACTGCTCCTCCCTCAATGCACGCTTCTCATGGGCGTTCTCGTTTTGGCTCTTTTTGAAATCGTGGACAAAAAATTTCACCATTATCAGGGGTGGGTTGTGCATATGATTGCCTTGAGTTTGGCGATGATTCAGCAAACCCTTCTTTATCGTCTTCCTGCAAGCTTGTACGGTACGGGGGGCATGATACTAGATGGGACAACGCAACTTTTTTCCCTAAGCGTCCTTTTGCTTTCTATTTTGATCCAA
>JABDDW010000103.1:0-2876 GCA_013287405.1 Deltaproteobacteria bacterium | reverse complement strand
TTTTTTTTTCCCTTTTTGCTATTCAATCAAACCGGGTTCTCTTTAGTGTGACATCGGTTCTTGCCATGATTTGGCTAAGTCACGGGGTATTAGCAACGGAGACCAAACGAAAAGAAGAATCCAATCTTATTTACTCAGGGATTATTCGAGGGGTGATCTTCTTGGTTGTTGGAACTCTTTTGGTCACTCTCTGCATGAGTATCTTTGGCGAAAGCCAAATGGATGAAATTCAAAGGGTTATAGTTAGGGGTAGACTGCGGCAGGGGCCAGTATTTGTGGTTGAGGTATTAATTCTTTTCTTGGGCGCCCTGGTTCTTGGGGCTCCCCCGTTTGGGGGGCTGTTGGGACGCGCCCGAAACCATGCTTCTTGGTCGCTATCAATGGGGTTGACGGGAGTTTTTGCCATCGTCGGGATCAATATTTTTATTCGATGGGGCCTTCTTGTTTTTACAAGACCTGCCATTGGCGTGTTAGAGCTTGAATCTCTTTCCGGTTGGAACATTTTGACGGTCATTCGGGTCATTGCTGTTGTGGGGCTCATTCTCACTCCACTCTTTGCTATTTTAGATCGAAATGTTCGGGGGAGTTTAAACTTCTTTATTCTCAATCCTTTTGTTCAGGCCTTGTTTGCCGCCTCTTTTGGGCAAAGGGAAATATTGGGCGGTGCTATGGCACAAGTTATTGTGGCTGTTATTATCATTGGACTGCTCATTTCTTCTTTTCAGGCATTGGATTTTTCACCGACAGCATCACTGAGCCAGTGGGTGGCCATGGGTCGAGTGGACGTGTTGACCTGCTTAAGCATTATTTTGGCTTTAAGTTCTGCTGCTGGACTAGCGCCCTTCTACGGAAGTTACTTAATGCAGAAGACGCTAAGCATTAACTCCGCATTTGCTGTGGTTTTGCTTTTTAACGTGGTTTTGTCTGGCTTCTATGTGGGACGTCTTATCACCCTCGCTTTTCAAAAGGGTGGCCTCCATGGAAATTTTGCGACCGTAAGTCGATCGCAGAAAATATGGTTTACCGTTCAATTTATCGCTCTTATTTTCATGGGAATCTTTTGGCAACCCTTGTATAAATATGGAGCTTATTCAATTCGACAATTTTTTGGAGAGACGTAGAGTATGCCAGTGGATCTATCTAATAATGTGATACAACAATTGGGACCCGTCCTGGTTTTGGCTGTCGTTGTTATTGGCTTTGCGGTGGCCATGTTGAGCCTCACTTTCATTGCGGGACCAAAGCGAAACCCCACGGCTGAAAAGCAGATTCCCTATGAGTGTGGCGTCCGTGGAGTGGATATGCGATCGACCAAATTTCCAGTCAAGTTTTATTTGACTGCGATTTTGTTTATACTTTTTGATATCGAAGTTATTTTTCTCTACCCGTGGGCTATAGTTTATGTAGATTTTCTCAAAAAAGGGCCTTTTATTTTTGTAGAGATGCTGGTTTTTATGGCTTTTCTTACATTTGGTCTCTTCTATGTTTGGAAGGGTCACGCCTTAGACTGGGATTAAATAAATGGGTAACGGACTTCTAGAATTTGCGATAAATGCGCTGAAAATTATCCTCGTTTTTGTCACCATCGTGAGCACTGTGCCTTTGCTCGTTTGGGTTGAGCGTCGAGGTTCGGCTTTTATGCAAAATAGACTGGGTCCCAATCGCGTGGGCCCTTTAGGTCTCCTTCAGCTTCTTGCTGATGCCATTAAGTTCATTTTCAAAGAAGAATTCATTCCTGATCACGCGGATAAAGTCTTGTATTTTATGGCTCCTGGATTAGCCCTTCTTCCCGCCGCATTGACCTTTGCCGCGATTCCGTTTTCTTCCCCCGTCACCGTTTTGGGATACACCTTTAAAATGCAAATTGCCGATATTAATGTGGGGATCATTTACATATTTGCGGTGGCTTCTCTTGCCGTGTATGGAGTTCTCACTGCTGGCTGGTCCTCGGGAAATAAGTATTCCCTCATCGGAGCCCTAAGGGCTTGTTCACAAATGATCAGCTACGAGATTGCTATGGGCCTGAGTTTGATAGGCGTTCTCATTATGTATCAGACATTTAGTCTCAACGACATGATTTCGGCCCAGTTTGGAAGTTTTAATTTTGTTTGGCGGGGCATTCATTATGTCGTCAGATTTTTACCAGCCTGGGGAATATTTTATCAACCGTTGTCATTTTTATTGTTTCTCACCTGTGGGTTTGCAGAAACAAACAGAATGCCCTTTGACCTTCCCGAGGGGGAAGCCGAACTGGTTGGGGGATATCACACGGAGTACGGGGGGTTTAAATTCAATATGTTTTTTATGGGTGAATACGGCCACATGATCACCTCATCGGCGCTCATCACCACAATGTTTTTTGGAGGGTATTCTTTACCTGGAATAACCCCTGAGCAGGTCGCGGCTTTTTGGGTTGACCACGGCGCAGGTCTTGCGAGTGCGACCCACCTTTCTGTCACTGATGTTTCAAGTATAATGACCTCACTGACTCATCTCGCTGTTTTTGGTTTAAAGACGGGATTTTGGCTTTTTTTCTATGTTTGGGTTCGATGGACTCTGCCGCGATTTAGATATGATCAACTAATGGATTTGGGTTGGAAAACTCTTCTTCCCTGGTCACTGGCAAATCTGGCGATTACCGCCACCTTTATATTCTTTGCAAGGGGGGCATGATGGCGCTTTTGACTTCTGAGGATATGCTATTCCATTTCTTTGCGGTGATCGCGGTGATTTCGGCGCTCTTAGTTGTTTTCTTGAATAACCCTATATACTCCGCGCTTTTTCTGGCGTTAACGATGAGTATTCTCGCAATTTTCTTTTTTATGCTCCAGGCTCCGTTTGTTGCAGCGGCTCAACTCACCGTTTACGCCGGAGCC
>JABDDW010000102.1:1999-3793 GCA_013287405.1 Deltaproteobacteria bacterium | reverse complement strand
CACCCTTAATAGTCGCATGAGTCTTAAATTCTTTATAGTATATTGAATCTACCAGGGCCTCTCGATAGGACTTCAGGAAATCGGCTTTGCCGGGAATGTCCTGTAGCCATACTTTGTCGACCAGTTGAAATGCGAGGCTTTCATTTCCGGTAAAAATCAAATCGGTTATATCCTGAATAAATGACGGTGGGGGCCAGTCCGGATCATCGTGCTTACGCAATAGCATTCGCCACTTTGGGACCTTGGCGTAAAATGATTCCAAATGTGCTGGTCTTTTCATGAGCTCGGAAGCTACGCGATAGTGGTCATTGGCGTATTTCATAATTATAGTCGCTCCTGCAGAGGCGGCAAAAGACGAAAATTGGTACGCTAAAAAATCATCAGTAAGTCGGATTTCAGGTTTGCCATCATGATCAAGATCGACAATTTCTAAATAATAATTGCCGCCGTAAATGTCGCCTATTTTTCGAAATTCCCCCTTTACATCAAAGATGAGAAGCGAGTTACAGCAGTGAGCACCCCCGGTCCATCTTGAAATAACAAGCTGAGTTCCGTGGCCAGTGAGATGCATGAGATAGCGACCACGATGATCGTTCCATTCATTCCCAAGATCGTAATGGTTGTCGATCCCTTCTTCACTGTAAACGACCTTGTCCCCTTTCAAAATTTCAAGGCGTTGGCATGTGTGGTCATCTAAGTATGAAATTCTGACTAGGTAGTCGACGGCTCTCCTTTCAAACCTGCCATCAATGTGGTTAAGACACCTTTCGTTAAATTCAAGACTCTTAGGGGGTGATGGTGGTTTATTACAGATCGGAACGAGAATAAGAAGTGAGATCAAAAGCAAATTCATTTTCGACATTTTTGATACTCATCATAAAAATTATTAAAAATTTTCTTAATTTTTTCGACATCCTTTTTGGGTTTGCCTTTCGTTCCCTTATAGTCCCATACCGTATCAACCCATGATGCTGAAGTTTTTAAACGGGATGAAGTGAGCTTTCTTTTTTCAAAAAGCCAACGGATTCCTGCGCAAATGTTGATACTTGGCTCATTCAAGTCTGATTTGGTAATTTCTATGAAATGATCCTTAAGTTCGTTCTTATCACCGCCTAAAAGTTTTCGAGTATCATTGGTGATTTGTGTTAAGCCACGAGCGCTATCTGACTTCTTCGGATTGGCAAGTTTCGTTGGATCAAATCCAGATTCTGATGCTACGAGTGCCTTGACGAGATTCGGATCTAAAGAAACATCAGGCATGAGAACATCATTCCAATATTGGACCCAACCAGCTATCAAATCGTCATATTTATTTCCGTTTTTGAATTTCAATGACAAATGACAAGGCTTATTTTTAAGGTCGGAAAAGTGTTGAGCGGAGATTTCCCGAATCTCGTCGGGGTAAAGTTCATCTTTTCCGGATGGATTGCGGGCGCAATGAGCGTGCCTGGTCGTGACATGGCCATCAGGATATTTTTTGCTAGGCGGGACATGGAGAGGATGTGTTCTAACCCAATGTTGACCATAGGGACACATTCGCCAGGGATGCACTTTTTTTGGTACTGGTTCTCGCTTCCCTTTTTTCTTAGTCATAATCAGATTCAGTTTACATAGTGACGGGTTGTAAGGCCAATTTTCTTTTGAGATGATTGATATTGCTATAGAGACTGATAGCTTCGAAATATTCCTCTTTAAATTCTCTTGAGTGCTCAGCCTTATGAAAGAGTTCGTCAGGACTCATGTTCATCTTTTTTGCAAGCTGATCAAATTTCTTTGTAAGGCCCACAAGGGCTT
>JABDDW010000102.1:0-1924 GCA_013287405.1 Deltaproteobacteria bacterium | reverse complement strand
CTTCAACCCTTTCGATAGGCGATTTGATTTTATTTTTAATCTAATCACTATATAAGAATGTGCAGGTGGTTTGTTGTCCTCCTCCGCTACCACAAAAAACAAATTCATAAATAAAATCAAATACTTAACTTTTAAAACCCCCTACACATGTGTAGGGGGTGTAGGGGGTTTTGTAAGCTGTTGGAAGGAGGTTTCTTTTCGCAGTATTTTTGAGAGCGCCGTAAAAATTCGCCAGATTTGGCGGAAGGCGCTCTTTTTTTATCTATTGAGTAAATAAAATATGTTTATATGTGTCGGGGGTAAGTGTCCGAACTTCCTCGGGGGAGTGCACGAGTCACGCCTCTTGGTCGCATTCATCACAATGATAGTTGGCGACGAATATTTCATCAAGGGGTTGATCTAGTTCGATCAACCATTCGGTGATCCCACATCGCACGCATTTGGCTTCTATGGCTTCGTTGGCAAGGGCCTTTAAAATCTCGCTTTCGGTTGAGCTCAATTTGTGGACACCACAGCGTCTGCTTCAATTTCTATAAGAAAGCGAGAATCAATAAGAGACTTCACCTCAACCATGGAAGTCGCCGGCGGACAGTCCGCAAAAAACTCGCCGTGAGCCTGGCCGAACTCTTCCCAACGCTTGATATCGGTGACAAACATCCGTGTTCTGATTATATTTTGGCGATTTACCCCGAGAGGCTTGATGGCCCGTTCAATGATTTCAAGGCAGCGCTTGGCTAGGGCATAGGCATCACCGACGGCGTGAGGAGTACCATCATCTTCTAGTGCTACGGTACCAGTGACTGCCACCACGTTCCCCATTCTGATCGCTCGGCAATAGCCTACTTTTTTCTCCCATGGCGCTCCAGAAAATGTGCGCTTGACCTCTGATATTTCGTTCACCGTTTAAAGCCTCGCAACTTTCTCATTCCAATATTCCACAAAGGCAATATAGCCTTCATGAGAAATTAAAAATTTTAAATGAAAAGGAATTTTTAATCTATATGCGAAGACTTCCTTTACTCCATCCCGATATGCCCTCTCCAGTCGATGATTGCCGTCAATAACATTAAACCGACCGGGACTGATTTCAGCTAAGATCAAGGGTTTTGTTATATCAGCAGAAGCAACGGTGGGTTCATCAAGAGTCTTTTTAAGGTCGGTATAAAGGTCATCGACCTTAACTTTCTCTGGAACGAACTCAGCGGGGTTCTGCCCAATAAATTTCAAAAGCTGAGTGATGTTGAATTCAAAGATACCGTTTGGAAATATTTCGTCGTCATTTGCAAACGGACAAGGTTGGAATTCTTTATCAACTTTGAGTTTTGAAAAACTAAAAGGCTTCAAAGTTGACGCTCCCTTAAAACTCATTGCAAGAGCCTTACAATGTCTTGATTCCCGTTTTCTTTTGCAATATCAAGTGGGGTTTTTCCGTCGTGTCCTTGAATATTGGTTTTAGCCTCTGCTTCGATAAGAACCCTTGCTGTTTCAAGATGATTTCCAGATACGGCATCGTGAAGGGGCGTGTACCCGTTGTACAGCCCCCTGGCATTCAGATCGAGTCCATGTTTTACAAGCAGCCTCATCACATCCGTGCGTCCCCAAAATCCAGCCTTGTGACCTGCATTGGCTCCCATCCAAGAATCAAGATGGTTAGGATTAGCACCGTGATCTAATAGTAAAGCCACCATCTGCACCATTCCCTCGCGGGCTGCCCAAGGAAGTGGGGTGAATCCTTGGTCATCGGATTCTTCTACTGGAGTAGATTTATCCGAAAGAAGTATTTTAGCTCTTTTAACATCATTGCGGCGAATGGCCCCCATAAGAGCCCGGCCCTGAGATGAAAATCGTCTTTTCTCTTCGTCTTTAATTTGAGCAATGGTTTCATTATCTTTTAATAGCTCTGCTGACTCAATTGGAGTTAATC
>JABDDW010000101.1 GCA_013287405.1 Deltaproteobacteria bacterium | reverse complement strand
AAAATCACGTCAATTGCACTATCGCTAAGCTTTTTGCGGACAAGCCCCAGGAGAAACCTGCGCCTTCGCCCGGTGCGGCGAAGATGAATTGGAAGGAAGCCCGCGAAGCTGGTAAGAAAAAAGTTCAACTCGGTGGACTGGTTACGGGGTTAAAGGAGTTCATTACGAAAAAAGGGAAGAGGATGGCTTTTGCTCAGCTTGAGGATCAAACGGGCGTTATGGAGCTTGTTATTTTTCCGGAAACCTATTCAAAGTACCAAGAACTTTTAAAAACCTCCCAACCCTTGATCGTCTGCGGAAGTCATGAACAGGAGAATGATCAAAATAAGTTATTAGCAGAAGAATTTAAGAGCCTTGCTCAAATTACGGCGAAGTCCCGCGAAGTGGTGATTAAACTCAACACTGAGCAATTTAAGAAAGAAGATATTGAAAGACTTGCCGACGTTCTTAAACGGCATCATGGAGATCTTAAAAGCCGAGTCGAAGTTTGGATGCCTGAGCTTAAAGCTCAAGTGACCTTGGAACTTGATCCTGAGTACAGTATCAGTCCTTCTGAAGCTTTTTTTGAAGACTTAGAGCGTCATCTTGGCTCAAACTCCCTTGCAACCCTGGCTTAAATATTTATATGATCTAAAACTATGATGCGTATCCATTTTATTTTTCTCGTCTTCACGTTATTCACAAGTTCTTTTGTTTTGGCCGATAACACCATCGTCCAGGTGAGCGTTGAAGGTGTGAGTTCTAGCGACGTTCAGGTCAAGGCAAAAACAGATTCTCTTCAAGATGCGATAAACAAAGGGGCTCTTCAGGTCATCGGGAATCTTATTGGCCCGGTAAAACTAGAAAAAAATCTCTCCGTTATTAACTCTAAGGTTCTCTCTCAAACAGGTAAATTTGTTCAGTTTTACAAGGCTAGCGAAGCCATAACTAGAGATCTTGGGGGCGGAGTCAAGCAAACTGTAACGTCGGTGACAATGAAGATTTCCGTAAGTTCCGTAAGAGATATCTTGGCGGGACAAGGGCTCCTTTATCAAAGCGAAGGACCTGCAACTATATTGCCAGTCTTAAAAATTATAGAGAAGCGCGAAAATGGACGGCAATTCACCTGGTGGGCTGAAGAAGTAACTTCTAGAACCCAAAGCCTGAAGGACGAAGAAAAATCTATAATTCACCTTTTTGACAGCGCATTTAGGCCTAAGAATTTCTATGTTATAGATCCCACCGCTGCCCATTTTGTTCAGTGGCTCCCCGCAGATTATCGCAGTGAGAATCTTAGTCCAGAACAGCTCCTTTGGTTTGGGGAGTTCTTTCGGGGCCAGATTGTTTTGAGCGGCGATGTCATTCTAGAGCCGGCGAACGAAAGCTCTCACGATGGCGCAGGTCTTAAACTTTCAACAAGGATTGTGGCGTACCACACAAGTAATGGACGGGTGGTCGGTGAGGTATCTCGTGTTTTTGAAATCCCCTACCGTGACTGGGATACGGGCGTTCACGAAGTTTTACATAAAGGATTTTCAGAGATTACAAAGGACCTTTCAAGTCAGGTCTCTGATGAATCGACGCGAGGGACCCTTGGAGCCTCAGTCCTAAAATTGACTTTAAGGGGAAATTTTAACTACGAGGACTTAGAAAATTTTAAGAAACAGATCATCTCTAAAATGGGAGAGGTGAAGAATATTCGAGAGCGTCTTCAAGAGCGA
This sequence comes from Deltaproteobacteria bacterium, assembly GCA_013287405.1. Next base: position 2,258 of record JABDDW010000101.1, on the reverse strand, counting down.
GGCGTGACGACCTTTGAACTAGATTATGGTGGTGACGTGAACGCTTTGGCCCGAGCCCTGAGTGAAAATTCCTTTGAAGGCTTTAAGGTTGCCGTCCAAGGAACCGGGAATAACGAAGTCAATCTTCGCTGGATAAAATAGGGAGGAGTTTTGTCAAAAAACAAAATATCTAAATCTTTAACGGCACCCACCTCGGCTTGGGGCCGCTCGAACAGCGGCACGGCATCCTTGCCTATGCGCGGGCCCGAAAGCCCTCCAGGCCATGACGGTACCGGTCAGCCGATGCCGCTGTCTCGCCTCCCCAGAGCCTCGTGGGTCCCGTTAAAAGGTCTAGTTATTCTGGTGCTTTTATTTTTTCTTCCGGCTTGTGTTACGGTTCACGATTCCGCAGACCATCGGCCGCCAAGTGAACGTCTAAGCCAGCTTCACTCGGAAGGTCCTCGAAAAAGAGTTCTTGTGCTTCCCTTTATTAACGAAACCGTAGAAAAAGATGCGATGATTTCAAAAGTGGGGCGGGAGGCCCTGACTGCAGGTCTAAGACAGACGGACAATTTTGTTATCGTCGACAATCAAGATATCCCTAAGGACCTCACTACATTTCAAAAAGACGGTAAATATGATTTTGAAGCCATCTCAAAACTTGCTTCTCAACTTGGAATTTCTGCCATTATCGAGGGGAAGGTTCGCATGCTTCGTGGTCATAAAAACGGTGATAGCGTAGGTCTTATAAGATCCGAAAAGTCCATCGTAGACGCCGCTGTAAGTTTAAGGGCCTATGCCCCTGTTCAACATAAAGAAATCATGAGTGAGACGCGTTCAAGTCAAAGTGAATCTCAAACTCACCGTATGGCCGGGGGTGACGAAGTCAAAAGTGCCCTAGATCCTGATCTGGTTCACGACGCCATATTTTCTGCATTTCAAGGGATGATCTTGCCACTCGTCAAAGCCATGGACAAAGTCAATTGGAGCGGGCGCATTGCTTTGATCAATGGCGATAGAATTTTTCTAAATGCCGGAAAGTTAACGGGAATAAATATTGGTGATATCTTAAGAGTGAGCGATGAGGGGGAGGATATTTTTGATCCCAATACAGGCAGCCTCATCGGTCAGGCACCGGGACGGACAAAAGGTACCTTAGAGGTTATAAGTTTTTTTGGGAAGGACGGGAGTGTGACCATCGTGCATTCGGGGTCAGGATTTAAAGAGAATGATCATGTGGAGCTTTATTAGATGCAAACAGAATTAAGTTCGAAGCAAATTTCTAAACTTAAGAAACTCTCTCCTTATTACAAAAATAAGACGGTCGTTGTGACGGGAGCCACTAGCGGGATTGGCCGGAGTACGGCTCTTATGCTTTCGAGGATCGGGGCCCATGTTGTTATTATGGCGAGAACCTCAAGGGACCTTGAGAACACCTTGGAGAAAATGGAAGGGTTAAGGGAAAATCAAAATCAGAAATTTAAAGCTTATCAAGTTGATCTTCGGGATTCAAAAAGCGTTCAGTCTACGAGTCTGAGTCTCTTGGGCGAGAACAAAGTGGATATTTTGGTGAATAATGCCGGAGTTTATTATACTAACTATTTCGATCAACAAACCCCGGAGCAAATCGAAAGCATGGTTCTTACAAATATAATGGCTCCCCTGCAGCTTTCCAGAGCCTTTATTCCCCATTTTGAAAAAAATGGTTTTGGGCAGGTGGTGAATGTGTCGTCGCTCGCTGCCAAGCTCAACTTTACTGGCTACGGGGTGTATGGTGGAACTAAAGCTGGGCTCAGTCATAGTTCTAAGGGTCTGAATTTTGAATATTCCCCAAAGAATATCCATTTCTCCGATTTTTTTGCTCCCGATTCGCTGACCCGGGGGTACGAAGAAGAGTTAAAGAGTATGCCTATTGAAACAAAGAAGATCAATGGGACCGTAAAACCCATGTCATCGGACGACGTCGCCCTAAGTTTACTTGATGGGGTTTCAAAAAAGCGCCTTGAAATCGTCCCGGGTTTCAAATCCAAGAGCATTTCATTTCTTGCTAAGCACCTTCCTCCGAGTTGGATCCAAGGGATTTTGAGGGTTTTGAGCAAATAACTTAGTTACCCTATGCGCGGTCGCCGACTAGACTAGTGGATTAGCCAAAACTTCATCAAAGTAGACATGGCAGTAAAACCAATTATAAGCAGTGTTCCAAGCTTAATTGTGATGCGGTATTCAAGCTGCTGTATCTTGTTTTCGAGATTGGTCTCAAGCATTTTAAGGTCCTGTTT
>JABDDW010000100.1 GCA_013287405.1 Deltaproteobacteria bacterium | reverse complement strand
AACTGAAATTGTTGGCAAGGGCGCGAGACACTGGGCATTCCACAAAAAAGATGATTTCAAAGATTTGTTATCTCATTTATTGGAGCTCGAGAATCGCTTAGCTGAAGGGCCAAGTATTGAACAAATTTTTGCAACGATACCAGAGAAGCTTTTAAAAAAGGAAATGCAAAAAGCTATTAAAAATATCTTTGAAGCCCAAGGAGCTGGTCTCTACCCTGGATCAGAAGCGATGCTTAATTCCCCTCATAGGCTCCTTAAAGAAGAAGCTATGCGGGGTCAATGGCAGAAGCTTCCAATTGATCCGACTCCCATAGCCAGTGATCTTTTTATTTATTATCAGCCCCCCAAACACTATTTTACTCTCGATCAAAGTTTTAGCTTAAGTAGGCGCCTTGAAAAAATCGTCAATAAGAAACTAAAATTGGCGTCTCCCCTTTTTCATAAAGATGCTTATTCCTATGCCGTCTACCGCGCGGCCATGACCCTTTATGAAGAAGAAAATAATTGGGACGATTCATGCGGTGTCATGGGTGAGTTGTTTCAAGCTTGGCTTAAGAAAATATTGAATATCACTCCTCAATCTGCAGAAATCAATCCTGAAATTTTCTTAAAGGATCTCTTGCTCTTTTGCTGCTGGGAAGAATATGGCTGCGTTGAAGAACAGTGGCTCAAAACTTATTTTTCAGAACTTTCCAAAGGAGAAAATGAAATCGGGAAAGCGATTCTTCAAGATGCTTACAATAAATCAGTTCAGGCATTTGAAGATTACGAAGCAAACAACATAAAACGAATCGCCCAAGTTATTTGGCCCGATTGGATTGAGAAGCCACGACTGGCGATAGCGGGCGCTTCAAAAGAAATAAAAGAAATAGGAGATTAAGATGCAGGATGTTTATCAACCTTGTCCTTGCGGAAGTGGCGCTAAGTTAAAGTTTTGTTGCTACAAAAAAGTTCAAGAAATAAAACGTCAAGATCCGATTGCTCTCATTAAAAAGGCTGCAGACTTTAAAGTCAGCGAGTGTTTGATCAGGGAAGATTGGGAAGATGACGGTCTGGCTGTGGTACTTGTCGTGAGAAACCTTCCCAATCAGCGATACCTCTTTGCTCTTTATTCGGTGGACACATATTGTTTGGGAGTCAAAGATGCCTTCTGTAACGCCAACACTGCTTTAGATAAAATTGAAGGTCTTAAGAGGCGTTCCCCCTATGACTTTGTTCCAATAGAATATGAAAAAGCCCGAAACCTCATCTTGGGTGCTGTTGATTATGCGAGGAGTTTTGGATTTGAGCCACATGAAGACTGGTATCCGGCCAAGTATCTCATTGAGCCTGATGCTCCCTATGAAAAATGCTTTCAATATGGCAAAGACGGTAAACCATGCTACATCTCTGGCCCCCACGATAACCCGACGGAGATCCTGGAAAAGTTAGGAAGAGCGACAGACGGAGATTTTGGTATGCTCGTCGGTTCTGAGTTGCCTCGAGGTGTGGGTCTAGGCTCCACTGATTTTCTATTGGAGTGATCTTGATATTTTGAATTTGGCACTTTTGGCACCTCCTTTCTCTGGGGGTATTTGGCCCAAAAGACTAACCTAAATATTCATGTTCCCTGTTCTCATATATATTGGGGAACATGGGAACAAGAACCCAAAAACGGTTTCTAAATTCTCAAAAAGTTTTATGAAATTCTTGTTCCCGGTAAAACCTGGGTTTTGAAAAGGGTGCAAGTAAACCTTTTCTCCGCTGCAGTAATGGGAGAACATAGAGTCAAGGGCGGGAGAACTATGGCACGCTATATTAAGGGGACCACACCAAAGCTTACCGAAAAGCTAATTGAAAAAATCTCCACTTCCATTCGCTCCGGCTGTTATGTTGAGACCGCTGTCGCCCTTGCTGGCCTTTCAAAGCAATCATTTTATCGGTGGCTTAAACAAGCCGAAGGTGGGGAGCCGACAGCCCTTACTTTAAAATTGAGTGACGCAGTAAAAAAGGCGATGGCTCAGGCAGAACTTCGAGATCTCGCCGTCATTGATAGGGCAGCACAATCGGGTGAGTGGACCGCCGCCGCGTGGAGACTGGAGCGTAAGCATCCCGAACGCTGGGGACGCCATTCAAAAGTCAGCCTTGAGCATTCTGGGCCCAATGGCAATCCAATTGAGGTTGCAAATCGAACAGCAAGTTTAAAAAGAATTCTTGCTGACCCCGAAGCACTTAAGGCCCTTGAAGCAATAGAGGCAAAGATCGTAAATGAAGACAGCTCTGAACTACCAGACTGAGAACTTGATTAACGAAAGATGGCGCTTAACATCGGCACGGATGGCGGAGCATTTGACTCGCGGGCGGTTTTGTCGCTTCCCCCACATTCAGTATGTTGATCGTAAAATTGCTGAAGGTATTGGTCTCGGTGGAGCTCGCATTGTTATTTCGATGCCACCACGACACGGAAAAAGTTGGCTCACATCACTTTACACCCCTGCCTGGTTTCTTTCACTATGGCCTGAGAGAAACGTCATCCTTGCTTCATATGAAGCCACTTTTGCCGCAACCTGGGGGAGATGGGTGAGAAACTTCCTCAATGAAAATGAAGCCTCACTTGGAGTTAAGCTTGCCGACGATTCCCAGGCTGCAGACAGGTGGAACACGGGAAGTCTTTGATATCACTTCCCGGAAATGCATTAAAGCCCGCATCTGCTCCGCCGTTGCAAGCGGGGTCATTGTTACCAGTGGGATATTATTAGAGATTATGCGGCGAACTATTCCAGTTTTTCACCGGTGCCGCCGAGGGGTATCGCCGTTAGACGGGGATTGAAGGTCAATCAACGCTCCATTTTTCAAAAGCAGCTCAATCGCAATAGGATTTCCCGAGTAGACTGCCTTATGAAGAACATCGACGCCCATTTTGGAATCTAACGCATTAATATCCGCCCCTTCACTGATGAGTGTTCCTATGAGTGCCACGTCGCCGCGACCGGCAGCTCGGTGAAGTGAGGTTAAGCCTTCATTGTCACGACCATTGGTGGATTTATTTGGCGTGGACGAACAGGAGCTAAGTACTCCTAAACTTACGATGAGCACCGCTATGTTAATAGTCCGCATTCTCACACACTTATAATTCAAGCCTGGAATCGACATAAAGAATCTCTTGATATGCGAACTAAATTTCTTTGGCTGCAAAGTCATCTGAGGATTTGGTGCTGGTCCCTTCGGATCTGTATTGTTCCTTTTGGATAATGCCAACAGCGGAAGTCTCGTAAACAAAGACTTAAAGATCCGAAATGGTTCCAAGATATTTTTCTACAAGGGGACGCACACTTTCCCACTTGAGCCCGCCGTTACCGCAGCCGAGCGGGGGAAGTGCTAACGTGTAAATTCCCATGTCTTTATAATTTTCTGCAAGATATTTGAGCCCGTCTTCGATATCTTTTAGGAAGGAGTTGTCCTTCCAATGGCGTTTTGTAGGGAAGTTTAGGACTTGAGCTTGGTCATTCTCCCAGAGATAGGGCCTCCCAGGAATCACTTCTTTATTCTCACAACGTTTTCGATAGTCATTATACATCTCGGGAATTCGATTTTTGAATTCTAATGCCAATCCCTTACCCATAACCCCAACACAGTTTACGGTATTGGTAATCACCTGGGCTGGGGAATCAAATATATTGCCTTTGACGTATGTAATCACTTTTTAAAGTACCATCCAGAGTTAACGGAAACTGCCACCCTTATACCATGCTTTTTGACGATCGCCAATGCACGCTTTCCTGCCTCGTTAGAAAAGCAAATGATTTCAAAGACCTCATCAATTGATAAAAAGTCAGGGATTAGGATCTCGGCTTGTTTTTGCCTTTTTAGCTCGGCATCGCCAGAGTATTTCACACTGTTAATGACTTTGGCATTGAGGGAAGCGAGATCCTTTGTCGAATGGTATTCGAAGAACCGTGTCTTCTCAGACCTTGCATTTCCGTCAG
>JABDDW010000099.1 GCA_013287405.1 Deltaproteobacteria bacterium | reverse complement strand
TAATACGCTTTTTTTACCCTTATGAAATTCAAATTATGGATTACCAGACTTACATTGGCAATTTGGCTGGAACGGCCTCCCATGGTGAGTACAAGCGTAGGCAGCGAAAAGCGGCCCATGATCGAGTTTTAGGAGAGATCTACTTTTCACCTCGTCAGGGAATATGAGAAGACTTCTCGTCACCGTTGCCATCAACGAAGAATATAAAACTGTAGTGAAATTATTGAAAAATAAAATTGAAGGCTCTGACAAAGTATATAAACGCTCTCGAGGAACCATCGGTGATTACCCCGTAGAGGTGCTTATGACTTCGATGGGAATGGAAGCTGCTCTGAAGGCAGCTCATGAGAATATTTCTCCCGATGAGCACGCTGGGGTTCTCGTATTAGGGTATTGCGGCGGACTTTCTTTAAAATTGAAAATCGGAGACACCGTCATCGCCACCGAAGTTACAGATTATGAAACTAAGAAAAGATTGGTTTTAGATAATTCTCTCTGTGATCTTTTGGGCAAGGCTCACATACGGGAGGGTTTAAATTACAGAGCTGTTCCAATGGTGACCCATTCTAGAGTTGTAGAAACACCGGCTGAGAAATCCAGTTTGCTTGAATTGACCAAAGCTGAGGCCGTTGATATGGAAAGTTCAGAAATTGCAAAAGTGGCGATGAGTAAAGACGTAAAAGTGGCCATAGTGAAAGTTGTTGTGGATGACTCAGAAACCCAGCTCCCCAATCTTAATGATTATTTTGAGAAAAAGGGGAAGGTGGACCACCGCCATATTGCTCCGGTTTTTGTAGCTCAGCCCGGGCTCACATTTCAACTTTCTCAGTATATGAAGAGAGCCAATGCTATTCTTTCTCGAAGCGTCCCGGCTATGGTGGACGTCATCTGCGAACATTGGAAGATTCCGAAGGATTTCGGGAGTTGATGGAAACAGACCCTTTTCTTTGGCGGGATATTCAAAGCGACTTGAGGGGACAGTCCGATGGGCAGGCTCAGGCGGCTCCGCAGGAGGAAGGGTGGCCTGCCCGGAGGAGTGCCCCTCAAGGTCGCTTCAAATTGTTGCTTTTTGATGGGACTGTATGAGTCAACTAAGATCGCTATTTCTTCTTCTTATTGTTCCTATTTTTACATTGATTTGTTCAATTTTGGCTTTTTTGGTTTTTGCTCCTTTTTGCACAAGGCAGGCCTGCGACAAACTTATTCTTTTTTGGTCTAAGACTATACTTTTTCTGTCTGGGGTGAAGGTTCGCGTCAATGGGTTGAAGAATTTGGAGAAAGCCAATTCGGTTATCTTTGTGAGTAATCACTTAAGTCATTTTGATATTCCTATATTGTATTCTATAATTCCAAACTCGTTTCGAATGGCGGCAAAAGCTGAGTTATTTAAGATTCCTCTTTTTGGTCATGCCCTTAAAGCCTTCGGGTTTTTTCCAATTCAGAGAGAAAATCCAAATAATTCGAAGAATACTTTCGAACTTATGGAGGAGCAATTTCGGCTCGGAGAAAGTGTGTGGTTGGCTCCGGAGGGAACTCGGCAATCTAAGGCGGAAATCGGAGAGTTTAAAATGGGAGCATTTTACCTTGCGATAAGAACTTGCCACAATATAGTTCCAATCGTTATTTTTGGGAGTCAAAATGTTCTAAAAAAAAACTCGTTCTTTATTAGCTGGAATAAATGGTCGGAGAATGTTCGTATTGAAATCGGAACCCCGGTGGCTATAGAAAAGTGGTCTATGGAAACCCGGCATGAGCTTCGCGAGTATGTCCGAAATCAGATGGTTGAGACCTTCGGAAGACTCGTCAGATCCTAGAATTTCCCTTGCTTCAGCCACCCCTGGTATTGGAATATGGGGAATGCTTAAATTCCCATATATTTGCTTTTTTTGCCTACTTCTTTTGAGTGCCACTGTTTCTGCCCAAGAAGATAATAAATTGAACGTACCTCAGATCACATTGAGCGATTTCTATTTTCAACCGGAAATTCGAGCTATCGAAGGGGGAAAAGGGGGGATGGATCCTCTATCGTGGACCCTTACGGCGAAAACCAATTTTGCATCTTGGGTTGATCTTCAGGTTTCAGTTGGGGCTACACCTCTGCTTTATAGACCGACGTGGGCGCCCTCGCAAAGTCTAGGGCCCGTTGCTGTTATTGATGCCTTAGCCACTCTTCATTCCCTAATCGGAGATATTTATGCTGGTCAAAGCTTGGTCCCTTGGGGCCTTGAGGGACAGACAAAAGAAAGTCAACTGTGGCTCCCCAGGGATTTATTATTTGAGAACGGCGCCTTTCCCCTCCGAGATGTGGGTGTTGGGATCAAAACTGAGATAAATGGTTTTTATATGAATCTCATGGCCCATAACGGCGAAGGGGGAGATTCGGGGGACCAGGACAATAGGATGTTTGTTACCTCCCAATGGGGATTTTATGGCCCCGCGAATTCTACTTTTGGGATTAGTGCTACCGCTGGGCGGGTGAGTGTGCCTTTGGTGGTGAACGAAGAGCATGTCAGGGGAGGCAATCTTTTTTTCGGATTCAATATTTTTGGTTTGGGTCTTCAAACTGAGGGGTCTTATCTTCAATATATTTCTGCTCCCCAGACGGTGGACACTTTTGCTTGGCACATTGATTTAGAACATCCGATCACTGATCATATCAATTTCATCGGACGGTACGAACAATACAATCCCAATACAAGGGTGACTTCAAATATTCAGACTAGGGCCTACGCAGGGGGCGAGTACCATAGCAAAGACAACTCTTCCCGACTTTTTCTGTTCGCCGTGCAAAATGCTTTGAGCCAATCTTCCGTACCAGGAAATCAGATACAACTGGCTTGGAGACTTTCTCCCCCTTGACTTCAAAAACCGGAGGGTGTTAGCTAGTTTATATGTCTCAAATCATAGGTATTCTAGGTGCAGGTCAGATGGGGAGTGGTATCGCCCAAACGGCAGCTCAATCGGGGATGGATGTTTTGGTCTACGATATTGCATCCAATGCTCTTCAAAAGTCCGATGCTGAAGTGGGTAAGAGTCTCGATCGTCTTATAAAAAAAGAAGTCTTGAATCAAAAACAAAAAGAAGAGGTTCTTAAGAAGATTAAATATACAACTCAGTTTGATGACCTGAAAAGTTGTGACCTATGCATCGAAGCGGTGACCGAGAATGAGACTTTAAAACTGGAAATTTTCAAAAAATTGGACGCTACCGTTAAAAGCGAGACCATTTTGGCCAGCAACACAAGCTCCATAAGTATAACAAAAATTGGGTCGGTGACCAAACGACCGGACAAAGTGGTGGGGATGCATTTTATGAACCCAGTCCCTTTGATGAAGTTGGTTGAAGGTATTCGGGGTCTTGCCACTTCTTCGGAGACTTTTGACCGCACCAAAGAACTTGCAAAAAAAATGGGAAAGACCTTTGTTGAAGCCAGGGACTTTCCCGGCTTTATCGTAAATCGGATTTTGATGCCGATGATCAATGAGGCGATCTATGCTCTTTATGAAGGAGTAGCTCAGCCTGAGGCCATCGACAGTGCGATGAAACTAGGGACAAATCAACCCATGGGACCTTTGGCTCTTGGCGATTTCATTGGCTTAGATACGTGCTTAGCCATTATGAATGTTCTTCATGACGGACTTGGCGATAGCAAGTATCGCCCGTGTCCGCTTCTCATTAAGTATGTAGAAGCTGGCTGGTTAGGTAAGAAAAGTGGGCGAGGCTTTTACAAATACAACTAGAGAAGGACACTAAAATGAGCTTTGAGACTATTTTTTATGAAAAAAATAAAAATATTGGCGTATTGACGATAAATAGACCTAAGGCTCTAAATGCCATTAATGTTCAAATGTTAATGGATCTCGATAAACAATTAGATGAAGTCGATTCGGATAGAGACCTTCGAGTTTTAATCATCACCGGTGGGGGCGAAAAGTCCTTTGTGGCCGGTGCCGATATCTCCGAAATGAATAAGATGAATATCGAGCAAGCAAAGGAGTTTGCCAAGAGGGGGCAAGGTGTGATGAGGCGCCTTGAGATTTTTAAGGTTCCGGTTATAGCCGCTGTGAACGGGTTTGCATTGGGTGGAGGAACTGAACTTGCTTGCGCCTGTGACTTTATTATTGCCTCAGAGAAAGCCAGATTTGGTCAGCCCGAAGTTTTGCTTGGTCTTATGCCTGGCTTTGG
>JABDDW010000098.1:2976-4204 GCA_013287405.1 Deltaproteobacteria bacterium | reverse complement strand
AAAAAATGAAAGTAAGGGTCTCAGGCCACACCGACGTTGGCCTCAAAAGAACCAATAACCAAGATTATTTTATCGTAGACGAGGCTCTAAACTTATTCATATTGGCCGATGGCATGGGCGGTCATTTAGGGGGCGAAGTCGCAAGTCAAATTGCGTCGGAAACCATCCAAACAGTGATAAAAGAAAATACAAAAAAGAATCAGCCTCTGCTCCCCCATGATGTTCTACAGTCGGCTTATTCCCATGCCTGCCAAGCTGTTTACACCAGGTCCCAGGATGATTCGAAACTCAAAGGTATGGGGACGACGGCAGTTTCAGTTTTCTTCTATGAAAATAAAATCTATGTGGCCAATGTGGGCGATAGTAGATGTTATCTGATTCATCCCCCCTATATTTGGCAAATGACAGAAGATCACTCTTTACTCAATGAACAAATTCGGGCGGGCCTCGTCAAACCCGAACTCGCTCAACTCTTTACGGCGAGAAACGTCATAACTCGTTCTGTTGGTTTCGAAGAAACGGTGATGGCTGATATCATTGAGCGCGAAATAGCAAATGGGGATTATTATCTTCTCTGTTCTGACGGCCTCAGTGGTCTAGTTCCTGATCGTCGAATATGCGATGTCTGTCTTACCTTGCCTTTTGACCAGGTTGGGCCCCGCCTTATCGAAGAGGCAAAACATAACGGGGGTGATGACAACATTACCGTAATTTTGCTCCAGGCTTCCCTTTAGATCGAAAAACTACGCTCCCTGAAAATGTCCCTAGTTTTGTGATGCTGCCTTGCTTATGGGGAATTCTTGGTCTAGTTTATTATATAATACTTGATCAAAATTTTGCTTCGCGTTATATCTTAACTTAAGGGAAACGTTAAGAAATCAAACAGAGCGCCGATCAGTATTTATCTTTAGGAGAGATACATTTGGAGAGTAAATACATCACCCTTATGGTGATTCCGGACAGGAATAGTAAGGTGAGAAAACTAGTCGTTTCGGCTAGTCACCTGAAGCTGTTCGTGTGTCTAGCGGCAGTCGCTTTCGTGCTCGTCGCCGCCGTCTTTGTTGACTACCTGAGCCTCCTTACTCAAAGTATTGAAAATAAACGCCTGCATGCGGAGAACGCCGAGCTCAAAGCTCAGTTCCAGGTTATTGAGGGAAAGCTCAATAGCGTGGAAGCAGCCCTTGACCGGATAAAAAACTTTTGCCACGAAATTGAAACTGATCACGGC
>JABDDW010000098.1:0-2966 GCA_013287405.1 Deltaproteobacteria bacterium | reverse complement strand
GGTTTAAACCTGGCCATGGGACCCATTTCGAGAAATGCCAGAGCCGCCGATGAATTGTCCGATCAAGAATCCCAGCGCACTCCTGCTTCTAAAATGATTGATGAACCTGTGTTTAAACCCAAGAACATCCAAGAACTCACGGCAGGTGAGTTAGCCCACGAAGAAGATCATGATTATGCAAAACTCAGCATCAGGGTGGACCAGGTTTCAAAACTCACCCAACTTCGCGAGCAAGGGGTTATGGAGCTTTGGGAGCTTCTTCAAGATAGATCGGCACTTCTTTCAGCTACACCGTCCACCAAACCCGTCCAAGGTTGGTACACGTCACGCTTTGGTTACCGCGTTTCTCCATATACAGATAAGCCCATGATGCATGAAGGGCTCGATATTGCTGCCGCCCCAGGCACTCCGGTTTTTGCTACGGCTGATGGTACGGTTACCTTTGCAGGTTATGACCCGGGTTATGGAAAGCTCGTCATTGTTGATCACGGCTACGGAGTAGAAACCCGTTACGGTCATAACTCAGAAATCCACGCCACCGTAGGCCAGAAAATTCGTCACGGTGATCGAATTGCCGCCGTCGGCAGCACGGGTCGTTCAACGGGCCCTCACCTTCACTATGAAGTTCGAGTTAACGGCCAGCCCATTGATCCTATAAATTATATTTTAGAGGAATGATTCTTCGTTCCGCCAACCTATCGGCTATCGCAGCTTACTATTACCTACAACTTTAAAACTAACTGGGGCGAGAGGGCAAAACCTTTTTAGCTAAAAATTGTGGGTCATAGTGAGGCTATCGCAGCCTAACGGGCTAGCCAGAACTTCATCAGAGTAATTAAAGTGGTAAAACAGATTGTAAGAAAAGCTCCCAACTTAATGGTAAGACGATATTCAATTTGTTTAATGTCGTGTCTTAGCTCTTGCCTTAGTTCTTGAAGGGAGTGCGTTAGGTCTTTGTGCAATAAGTTCAAATCTTGTTTTGTGGCCAATTCACCCTCTACAATTTCCGAGATAACCTGAAGTTGAATTTCTGCTTGCGCCCTTGAAAATCCAGCCTCTTCCAATTGTTTGGTGTATTTAAAAGCGTTAAACATATTCTACCTCCGTCGGAGGTGTGTTGCAACTTCCTGTAGATGTTTGGCCCTAATATAGAGGGACTTAAAGGAAAAACCGAAGGACGTCCGAAATAGTTGGTCCGATTTGAAGACTCGGTTAAATGAAGAAGGTTTAAAGGAAAAACTGGAGCCCGGCAAAAAGGCGAAGGCCGCTCAAATCGAGAACCGCGCTGTTTCCTCCGGGGGTTATTAAACTTCCGCTTGAATTACTTATGATTCCGGAAGTGATTTCTTCGTGGGCTGCCTTAATCAAGAAGGCCGCGTGGTCCCCTAAGAGGAGACCGAAGCCCAATTGAGCCATAACCCCAAAAGTGGGATTGGCGTCATACTCCTTCACGACCGCGCCGACATTTTCAGTGACGTGGCTATAGAGTGGATATCCAATACCAATACCAAAATAAGAATAAACAGAAGACGTGAGAAGAAAATAGTAGTTCGGGGCTATCCACATTTCGTTTTGGCTAATATTAAATCCTGAGTTGGAGCCTATTGACGACGCCGTCATATTAGTGGCTCTTTCTATCTGGTAAATAAGCTCGACTTCAAACTCGGGGAGAAATCTGACACCAAAAAATCCGCTATACAAAGTGCTGCGGTCAATATTCGAAAGGGCAGGAGTCGCACCTAAGTTCGCTGAAATCGAGTTGATATCTCCCGGATTTATGTACCCCAATCCATAATTAGCTCCGAAAGTGAGGCTCCCCCCGGGGCCATCGGAATAGCCTTGAAGTGATGTAAAAAGAATGGCGCAAAAAAATAATATCGAATTTTTCATAACGAAGGTCTCTTCTAAAAGTATAGAGTAAAGACCCGCGTCGCCAAAGAGATTTTGACTGAATCTAAACGAAGGTCGTGGACGGCTGATGCAAGCCGTGCCATTCAAGGGTTTCAACGTGTTATTTTGAACCTCCCAATTGTTCCCACAGGTAGGTAAATCCAAGGGCTGTTTTGTACGCCTGCTCGTCAAGATTGGCGCTCCCTGCATGACCGCCATTTACGTTTTCATAATAAAAAAACTTGTGGCCCTGTTCTGCCATGCGTGCGGCCATTTTACGGGCATGAGCGGGGCGAACACGATCGTCCTTCGATGAAGTTGTGAAAAAGGGAATGGGATATTTTCCACTCGGTTTAATATTTTGATAGGGAGAGTATTTAAGCAGATATTCTCTGGCCGTGGGATCTTCGGGATCACCATATTCACCTATCCAGCTGTGACCAGCTAAGAGATGTGAATACCGTACCTCTTTTGCTTACATTATTAGGTTTAATGCTTAGCCGGCCATAGATGCAAACGCGGGTCCAGAACCTCATGGGTTGTATTGAGTTGGATTGAAGACCATCACTGGAAATAATCTGGCCTTAGGCCAAAGTCTTACAAGAAAGCCACCGCAAATCTTGAAAATTATCGTTTACTATATTGATAACGAGCACGAGCGCCACGCTGACCGTATTTCTTGCGTTCTTTCATTCGTGGATCTCGAGTGAGGAGACCGGCTTTTTTAAGAGCTGGGCGTAGTTCAGAGTTCCAAGCGATGAGGACCCTTGCGATGCCGTGACGAATAGCCCCTGCTTGACTGGCCTCTCCGCCACCGCTGACGGTGACATCGAGATCAAACTTCCCGTGCATGGATGTTGTATCAAGGGGTTGTTGGAGAATCATTTGGCCTGTTTTACGCTGGAGATATTTATCAAAGGGAATATCGTTAACGGTGATACTGCCTTTGCCTGCCTTCAAGAAAACCCGAGCGGTGCTAGTTTTTCTTCTTCCCGTTGCGTAAAATACTTTTTCTGCTGCCATTTAAATCATTCTCCTATTTAGGAATTGAGTCCAGGTTCAGAGGGAGTGAGAGC
>JABDDW010000097.1:3225-4282 GCA_013287405.1 Deltaproteobacteria bacterium | reverse complement strand
AGAGGTTCACATCAGCAGGAAGTGTGGTCACTCTTTCTATCGGAAATATTTCAGGGTTTTGAAGCCAACACCAGGTCCAAAGATAAATGCGATCCACTTTTTCTGATGGCTTAATAAGCGTGAGATCCTCGGGATGGAAAATTCCCTGAAGGGTTCGAAAACGGTAGTTTCGAAGGTGAAAGTGAGGAGCTGCCAAGGCAAAGTCATCAGGTGTTGGTTCGGCATAATGTCGGTGATAAGGGAGTTTTTGAATCCAGAGGGAAATATAACGTCCTTGGTCCAACCGGTCGATTTTTCTTCTTCTTTCTTCCTTTAGAAGATCTCCAATTCTTCCTCTGTGAAACGTTTCGCGAATGCAAAATGTTTGTACCTGATTTTCAAGGTCCTGAGCAAAGAATGGAGTCTTTCGAAGTTCGACAACGTTTTCTTTAGTTTCCTTCAACATTTTTTCATAAGGGAGACCCAGGTTTTCAAGGCAAAGAAGGGCGTTCATAGAACTCTGAGCGAGCTCTAATAGGTTTGTAGAGGAACTTTTGGCCGTTAAAAAAAGATCAAGGGCAGAGCCATAATCTCCCTCGACAAAATTTATAAGGCCTTTTTCAAAATAAAATCGGGCCGGAGGGGCTACTTCCTTTTCATTCATAGCCAGTTCAAGAGTGTTAAGAATATCTTTTGATTTCGAATACTGCCCTAGGGGTCGTGCTAGAGATGCAGACAGAAGAAGGATTTGTAAAATCAATGGGGCCCTAGGTTCGCTTAAGTGACGTTTGATTTCATCCTCTAGAAAATTTCCATTGAGCCCGCACTCCTGTTTGAGCCTTGAGTGTACAAGAAGACACTCTTCGATGCGCTGGTCCGTTCTGAGGACCCAGGCTCTTTGAATTTCTGATGAGAGAATCTTAGAGGTCAAATTCACTCTCCCTCTAAAAAGGATTGGAGTGACGTTATCAGAGAACCAAAGGAGCGAGAACGTGGATTTTGCGCGAAGCGATCTAAAATAGCCTGATTCTGCCGGATATAGCTGACGAGTCCTTTTAGGTCTTTATTTTGATTTCCA
>JABDDW010000097.1:0-3215 GCA_013287405.1 Deltaproteobacteria bacterium | reverse complement strand
GTCTTAATGCAGTAGTCGGAAGAGCTCTCGCGACTGGAAATCAAAATAAAGACCTTCAAAGAACTTCCGATCTGGGATTTGAGCGAGATAGGGTATTAACGAATCGTTAGCGGTTTTAATGAGAAGAAGACTTGTTTTAATGGCTATTGGATCGTGCTGAAAATCGCTAAGCTTAGTTTGCGGAAAGTGGCTTTGATAATAGCTCAGAGTGTTTTGAAATGAAGGTGCTACCCGAGTTTGAAAAACCTGTGAGGACGTTTCAGTAATGAAAGTATTAAGGGCATAAAGAGTAAAGAGCCGTTGATGAAGAAGTTCGGGGGAGAGTTGGGTAAAAAGCGAGATGATCTGGGGGGAGCTTAGGCGAAGGATCATCGCAATATTTTGGAGAAAAGATTTTTTTGCTGGATAAGCGTCAGTACCAATGGCCTCGAAGATCAAATCCAGACCTTGGAGGGGATAAATAAAAGGTACGCTCTTTTCAGTTCCGCAACGAAAACCGTCAAGAGCAAAAACGCAATCGGGATCGGCGTAAAAAGGACTGAGGGCGTTCTTTAGCCACTTAAAGAGCGTGTACCTTTCTTCGCCCCAGGCTCCCGTTAATTCCAGAACCTTAGAGGGATTCTGAAGTTCAGCGCAGTTCTCAATATTGACTCCGGTACAGACGTAGTAGCCAGTGTCCGTTGTTATTACGAGAAGTGGTCCCCGAACCAAATTTGAAGGTAGGTTAATTTCAACATAGGGTTTATCTGGGTCAGGTCTTTCCGTTTTTGGGTCCGTGGGTTTAGACCAGCATCTCAATTGGGTTTCTGTGAGGACGCAAAGACTTCCATCATAGGTAAAGCGGTAGTCTTTGATTTTATCAAAAGTTAGTTTTGTAACAAAGCTCATGGAGTCATCGGGGGCTAGGTCTTTTGAGAAGTCAAAGCAGCGTATTCCGATGCGTCCGGCCGTGACCACGCAAACGTCATCTCCGTAAACGCGCAGAAGCGAAGCCTCTGGCAGTGTGGCCTGAAATTGAACAAAATGAGTATCGATCCAACCTCTATCATTCTTGGAGTCTCGATTACCCCAACAATGGAGAAGATCACCGTCGAGAATACACGCAAAACCGTAACCCAGTTCCATGTCCCTTGGTTTGGTAAGCTTTAAATTCTGGACCATGGTGAGTCTACTAAGATAATAGGCGCTGCCCCAGCAGTGAATTTCATCGGCGAGAACACACTCTTCGGGGCCCATGTAACGATCTCCAAACAAAACATTAGAGACCTCAGCCACTCGTTTCACCGGTCCCCAAGAAGGGGGAACAACAATCTCAAAACGAATTATCGGAGATGAATTATAACCATCAGTTCTAAAACAAGTGATGCGGCCCGAGAGAAAAACGCATGACTCGTTATTATCACCTGACCCTTGTAAGAGAGAGTACCCATCAGGGGTCGTCTGGGCATAGCTGTGTTTTAAGGACCCCAAAAGAAGAAAGAAAGAAAGGCAGAACAATAAAACCCTAAACATAAATCATTTCCTTTCAACCGCTCTAAGCTTTAGGTAATGAGTAAGATCTTGGATCATGGCACCAAAAGCTTTTAGGGGGACCGAGGCATAAACGAGATCCAGGTAGGGGCGAGCCCGTATAAGCGTTCTTTGAATTCGAGGCCAATCGTCCTTTTGAAGCTGTCGCATCTCCCACTGAGCCATTTTTGTTCTTAGGTCTTCTAAATGGGGTCTTTCGATATCAGGACGAAAAAAGGGCTCGATAGCCTGTAGGGCTAAGTCAAGAAAGATCAAGGCTTCTGTATCCAGACAACTTTTATCGGATTCAAACTGATTCGCAACGTCCATAAGAGAAGCTGGAACTGTTGGAGGATCTTGGTCTAGGTATTTTTTAAAGTCAGTCGTAGATGAAAGTTCATAATTGTAACTGTTGTAGCTGTTGTAATTGCTCTGATTTTTTTCTCTCTCCTTTTTCCGATTAATTTCAAAAACGGCCGCCTCAAGAATCACATTATAGAAAGGAGCGACCTCGTCTTTTATAAAGCTTGAATCCGTATTAGATATAAACCCTTTAAAGGCGACATAGTGAAAGAGAGCCGCAGTATCCCAATCAGTCTGGCACCACCCTACTCGTAAGGGAGGGGTTTGACTATCAGTATACATTTTGACCGACGCCTTTAAAAAATCCGCCTTGTAAGCGTAAACAAAATCAGCCAGGGCCGAGAAAAAAATTTGAGGCCTAAGAATCTCGCCGCTTCGAAGGCGATTGACGGCGCGGTCCTGTCCTTGAAAATCAGTACTAGATAGGGCTTTAGAGCCAGCGCACTCCATTAAAAGGCCGGTGATCATCAAAATAAGAAAAAAAGATCGCCATTTCATAAACTTTAATCCATTTATCCTTAGTTAATTTGGGCAAACTCCGCATAAAATTCGTTTAGACCTTGAATTTCGATGACAATGGGGAATGCGGCATCGGCGGCGGCCACTTCGTTCATTAGATTATAGAGACCCGTGAGTTTAAAATAGAGGGGGCGAGCGGCCTCAAAAGTTTTTGGCCGGTCTCCTTGTTTTGCTATGGCGATCACCCGTCCCAGTTCTGGCGTGAAGGCCACAACTTGGTCACGAAGAGTTTGAGTGACCGGAAGTTTACCCAGCTGCTCAAAGAGATCATGGAGTTGTGTGAAAACATCTGCGGTAATTTGAGTGTAGGGTGAATCATCCCATCCAAAAGCTTTAATAATGCCCTCTTCAATCTTTTGGATCTCGGCTATAGGGACCGTAGTCTGAGTTGTGGTGATCGCCTTGAAGAATGAAGTGGAATACCTAAATTTAATGATTTGATGTTGATAGCTTTGGAAGGTTGTTTTGTTTCCTAATCCATTACTAGTTATTGAATTTAAAACCACCTGAGTTGCTGACTTGAGGACATAGAGTCGCGCAATATCCAAACGTTCAACATAAGGTTCAATTTCCCCGATAAGATTAATTTGCTTCTGCAATTGGCCCATTGCAGTTCTCACCTCGTCATCCACACTTGCCATGGCCGACAAGGGCTTAAGCGCTGACAGCACAATAAGGGAATTTAAAATTAATTTTTTCACTCTTCCTCCGATGTTAATAATTGCAAATTTTATCTTTGGCGTGAAAAGCGCAAAGAAGCATAACCATTTGGACGTCATTAAGTCCTAGAGCAATTTGAGCAGGTGTTGCTGTTCCATCGCGAA
>JABDDW010000096.1 GCA_013287405.1 Deltaproteobacteria bacterium | reverse complement strand
AGTTATTTAGCCAGTAAATCATTTTGGCTAACTCGGGTTTTGAGAACACTCGCTCTTGAGTAAGAAGATCTCTTAACTCGAAGTTATTTATGCGTCCTAAAACATACTCGGGAACATTTAAAATTTTCTTATTGTCATAGACAATCTGTCCGCAGGTGATGTCCTTGGCTTTCTTTGATTCGTCATAAATAAATTCATAACATATACCTTCACCAGTCTTACAGAATGTCTCCCAACAGGTCCGGTCTAGATTCTTACTTAAACAAAGAACTCGTGAATTCGAAAACAGTCGGTCGTAAGACTCCGAGAGAAAATGTCCTTTGTTACGAAAAAAATATGATGGGAAGTCCCATTTGTGATTGAATTCATCTTGATCATTGACTCCTCTCACCTCATTTATAGAGGAAAAGAAAAGACTGTTTTCTCGAAGTGGTTGATCCCAGTACTTGTTTTTGAAATCGATATATTTGAAAAGTTTCACTTTATATTGCCTAGGACGAAAAAACTCAAACATCCCCCGCCTTGGGGTCAATAATCAACCACCCCTCAGTACAAAGGCTTTCTCAACCTAAGATCGACCCTTTCTTGGCGTGTTGACTAACCCTATTGAATAATAGGGCGTCCCTCAAGTCTTATATATTTAAACCCAAAAGCGATACGATCGAGAGACAGGCTAAAATTTTTAGTTTTTGACCCCGGGGGCGAGGGCATTGGCCTTGCATACCTATTTTAAACTTGCGCAGGAGCTAATTTAAAATGAGATTTTTTGTAGGTATTACTTTCTTGACCATGTTCAGTATGCTCCAAATTACTTATGCAAGAGATCCCGTAGATTTAACGGATTGTGGCAAGTTGCTAGACCCTTCGACTAGGCCTAATCCCTATATTGAACGAGATTATTTTAAAGATCCTGTTACTGGGAACTGGTATGAATACTCCCGGCATATGGTACGGTGGAAAAGCATGGGCCCATGGGAAAGAACATATGATGTCGACGGTGACGTCAGAGCTACCGCCTACGGCCGTCAGCACGAGGGACGCTAAGTTTGTCGTATCAAAACCACTTCTGTAGAAAAGCAACACAAGAAAACACCTCCACACCTCCCTCCACGCGAATTTTTTTAAAATTTTTGTGTAGCGACCAACAAACTGCAAAGCTTGGTTCTGGGCTTGGTCGAAGCCGTCATTTGGATCTTGAAGTTCTCTCTTCCAACGCGGGCACTACGTGGCAAGAGAAAGTCGAAACGCTTTCACACTTCTGTTAGGACCTCGAAGGTCAATGCAGTGTCGGATATAAGCGGAGAGTGGTCAGCCTTGTCATGGGATCTCAAGGATCAGTGGTTTAAAGGACCTATCTCTCCATTCCGAAGCGTTGGCAGTACAATCTGAACCTCAAGTCTTGAAGACGAGATTCAACTTATTCCCAGCACCTCGAAATGTTTCAATTCTTATCTTTATCTATATTCTCTAATAACCTTTTCTCCTGGTATGGTTTTCCAGTTTTCATAATAGCAATTGTTGCCGCCGCATATTTTCTAGCTAAATTTCTCTTTGCGGCCTTGGGACTTACGCCCTTGGCGATCTGATCATCATAAAAATCTTTTGATGGTCCTTCATCTTGGATGGCATTCATGGCTGCACTCATGTAGACCCACTTTAAAATCTTTTTACCAAAGACTGTGACCTTGCCGTAGCTTTTTCCGTCGCTGAGCTTGTCATGTTTGACAAGCATGCAGTAGGACCAGAATTTATATTTATTGGGGAATCGCTTTGGATCAACGACAGCCGCGGCGATAATATTAGCTCGGACGGCAGAGATACTCGGTAGAGTTGTCAGTAATTTTATTTGTTTATTTTCCTCGACGTTCTTTTTAAAAACCGTCATGTATTCATTCTTCATATCTTCGCAGTACTGAACTTGATCCAGTAGACGCCTGGCCACAAACTGAGAAGTAGGGTCAAGTAGTTCTATGGGTTTGCCAACGCCATAGTAGATTTTTCTCCCGTGAGTCGATAGCCCTCGAGCGGCAAATAGAGCTTTGTAACGGTTTTTAGCTCTGATGCCATCAGTGACAAGGTTCTCGTAAGAAGTTACAACCTTTCTTAAGTCTGAGAGGAAACTATCATCGTGAAAAACAGGTGTGAGAAATCCACCTCTGAGTTGCTGGGCTAAATGAAGACCATCAAGATAGTCGTTTTTAGGACCAGTCCGTCGGTTGAGAAATAGCGGATTGCAGACAACGAGTTCGTCGACTTCATCTTTTATAAGAACATGGAGCCACCTTGCAAAGGTGGATTCCTCAAAGGTGAGATGCTTTTTACCTTTAAGAGATCTAATAAATTTTAAGATCTCAGTCTCACCAGTATTAATTCTTTGGGCCCGGGTTTCTTGACCTCTTCCGTTAACCACAACAAACATACAAGTCTTGCTGTGGGCATCCATTCCGATATAATGTTCCATAGGCAGCGCTCCTTTCGGCACTTACACTTCGGTTGTACATATCCAAAGTGTATGGCCTTCGAGGCCCTAAAGCGTGGTTTATCCTTTTAAAGGATCTTTGTTACCACCACCGTTGGGCGCGCTGCTTTTCTACCCCGCCTTGTTAGCGAAACCCAGACCGACTTTTACGCCGGCGAGAAGTTGTCGACACGCCAGCATTCAAGAATTTTCCTAAAACGCTAACTCATCAAGCCAGACCAACGTATCGACCTCTCACCCGGTTTTTCGACTAGTATTAAGTAACATGCAATTATGGCCGAAGAGCTTGTTAGAGGAGACTATTATTATGAAGGCAAAATTGGCGATTTTGTTTGGGCTTTTTGGCGTGTTGTTTTCCACCACTTGTTTTGGTGATACCAATTTTGACAAGGCACTTAGCTACGTCGCGAAATGTTGGCAGTATTCAAACTGCGACGAACAAAAACCCGCAGATTTTTCCAAAGACATGATTGCTCTTTGTAAAAGCACTAAACAAGATACTTGGAAGCAGTCTTCACTTGGTTGGGGAACAAACCTATCATATTCTTGCTCGAAATTAAATGGGCCAAAAGGTTGTGTTCATTTACAAGTGAGACTGACCGACGACTCACATTCCGACAAGATCGACAAACTATTTACAGATTCAAACTATATTAATTCCGTTCCGAGTTTCACTGTATGTGAAGACGGTAAAATTGCAGGAATCGGTGAGGCAGGGATGGAAGTAACTGCTGACACCTGTGAGAAAATAGCGAAGACAATCAATAATAATCCAGAGGCTGACCAGTCTATTTGTAGCATGGTGAAACAGGTGCCTTACTTCACCCTGGGAGAAAAACGAGCCACCTTCAAAGAAGAATATCAACGATTTGAAGCTGTAAAGTTATGTGTGCAGTATTACCCCAACGCCGCGATGTCACTGGCCTGGGTTCTTTGATAAATTTTATGCCAAGCTGGGAGGGAGATTTGTAAGCACCCTTTACGCTCGCAACTGGAAACACAACCTCTATGGCTCCCGTGATGGATCCACTTAGCTTTGCTAGTCCACGCCTGAGTCCTAGAGTGATGTTTCCGGCATCAAGGAGTGCTAGTTCCGGATTTGCCATTTTAACGGCGCAACCGAGCTTGTCGCGATAAAAAGCGATGGACCCCTCAAGGTCTTGGACCCCAGAAGCGATAAAGTTGAATTTACTTCCTGATCCGACCTTGCGCTAGATCTTACTGATTATAAAGCCTTACAGGTGTAACGAGTAATATTTCCATCTTCCGCCACGATATCAAGAGTGCCTACGAGGACCACCTCATCAAGTGAAAAAGTGAAATTCTTATTCTTGCAATGTTACAGATTCCGGATGTCGAGTATCAAGCAGGGCTCTACTCTTTCAGCCAAAAAGCGGCCCTCAATTATTTAATGGAGAAATGGATATCCGCTAAAGACTATGAGCACGCCGTAGCGTTCGCTCATCGTGTTCTTGAAATCCGAGAAGAATGGGTAGCCACTGAAGATTATCGTCTTGCGACGTTCTGGATTGCTCTTGGGGATGGCCAACTCGCCCAAGGGAAGCTTAACCAGGCTATTTCTAGCTGGGAACGAGGGCGAGCTTGTTGGGAATCAAAAAAGCTGATGTGGAAACAATGGGAACCCACCCAGTATGAAAAATATCAGGGAATGGATCGAGTCAATCCATTGCAGATTTCCGTTGAAGCTTATTTGTTAGCCGCCTACACCAAGACTGGCAATAATCTTAAGTCTAATGAGATATTAACCGTCTGGAAAAAGCATCTGGAGGTTTTCCGTTCCGCCCATAAAGATGATGACCAATTAGGACTAGAGTTATTCAAAAAATCGATTCGCAAAAATGTAAAAAAGGCTGAAGCGGCCCTCGAACTTAACGGA
>JABDDW010000095.1:4269-4435 GCA_013287405.1 Deltaproteobacteria bacterium | reverse complement strand
CACTATTACGAGGTTCCAAACTTTTAAAACTTATGATGAAATATTTGAACATACTTTTACTAACAATTCTGATGGTGGTGGACATGGCTTCAGGGGCAACAAAGGTGTCTGATGAGATAAGAGCCTACATGGCTTTCAACTTTCCGGTTGATCCGACACGATTGGA
>JABDDW010000095.1:264-4259 GCA_013287405.1 Deltaproteobacteria bacterium | reverse complement strand
AGATTCTTCCCGACATGGACCTTTCATATGGTCTTGCAAGTACCCTTGTAGAGTGGGGAAAGGACAAACAAATCGCTGGCGGCCTTTGTGACAAATGGGACGTTATTAATGATCATACTTACCGACTCTATCTAAGAAAGAATATCAGGTGGTCCAATGGAGAGCCTATAACCGGGGGACAAGTTAAGCGCAGTTTTGAGAGAGCTTTTCAGACCTATCCCCAGGACCTCTCAAGTCTTATTAAGATGCTCAAATCTATAGTGCCCAATTCTGATGTTAGCCGACAATTAAAAATGGAGAGCGTCGCCAATTAAAATTGGAGAGCCTTTTGTCCCCTAGGGGACGGAAAGGTTCTTATGATCAATTGGCCCAAGGCGAATGTAGTGGAGCGACGCCTTCTCCAAGCCATTTCAAATATTTTTTCCGAATCCCCTAAGTTATTGGATTTCCTATTTGACCCAGAAAAGCCAAAACTCCGAGCTATGCCTGAAGTTCTGCTTCTAGAAGCGGAGGATTTTTCCGCCAAGGAGGATCTTTTAATCCGCGTGGCATTGGACATGTGGAGTGGCTCTGGAAGCGCTGAAGTTTGGGAGCTTTTGGAGTACTTGGACAATGCAAGTCTTATCCGGGTGGCCAAAGCGCTTGAGTTTTTACGAACGAAATTCAATGGTTGGGACGGTCCAGTAATGCGCCAATAAAAAAGGGAGAGCCCCTCTTTAAAGCCGATCGGAAGGTTTTAAGGGAGGGGCTTATGGTGAGTGCGTACATGTTTGAAAAGATCCGTAAGCTTAAATCTGAGGGAAAAAACAAAACGGAAATCGCCCAAGAACTTGGTCTCAATTGGAAGACGGTGGATAAGTATTTAAAGTCCAACACCCCACCTGTTTACAAAGCTCGGGACAAAATAACCAGGAGTGATCCGTTTGCAAGTTTTTTACCTCGGGTGGAAGCGCTGCTTGAGATCATACCTGATCTTTCGGACCGGGAGATTTTTGAATTTATTTGGGCCGACGGTTACCGGGGAAGTGAGAGGACGGTGAATCGAAGGCTTTCTGAAATGAGGGCTCAAAAGCCAAAGGAGAGGTTTTTTGAACAGGAGTATGTTGCTGGGGAGCAGAGCCAATTTGATTTTAAAGAGAGAGTGGATTTGCCCTTTATTGATGGCCCAAGAATTATTTATCTCCACGTTTCGACTTTACCGTTTTCTGACACCTTCAGAGTTAGGGCTTACCCGTCTACGAATTTTGAATGTTTCATGGATGGGGTGCACTCATTTTTTGAAGGGCTTGGCGGTAGAACTAAGAACATCAGAATTGATAATTTAAGTGCCTGTGTGGCCCGTGTCTTAAAGGGGCAAGAAAGGAAGTGGACGGCTGCCTTTGCAAGGGCGATTAAACATTATGGGTTTGGAGTCTTACCTTGTAACCCTGGACGGGGTAACGAGAAGGGGGATGTTGAGCGAGACATTAGAACCTTTATCTCAAGACTCCGTCACCAGGTGCAGATGCAAAACATTGTTTTTAAAGACTGGGACCATGTTAACTTGTGGCTTCTGGATTTCTGCGAAAATCTGCAGGGTAAAGAATCAAAGGAAAGGCTTTTAGAGGAAAAAAAGAGTTTAGAGATTTTATCCCAAAGATCAGACGGCGTTCTCTCAAGAACAGAGACGGTGTCTGGATCACTTCTTGGAACAATAAGAATAATGAAGTCTGCCTACTCCGTTCCAGATCAGTACATAGGCCTTACGATGAGGGCCGTACCTGGCCCTTATTTTTTAAAGGTTTACCGCGGAAAAGAACTCATCGCAACCCACCCCCGAAAGCCCGAGGGTGAGAACAGCGTTCTCTTAGAGCATGTTTTATCCTCTCTATTAAGAAAGCCCCGGGCCATGATCCGCTGGACCCATCGGGCGATCTTGTTTCCCCACCCCATCTTTGAAAAATACTACCAAAGACTTTTAACTTTGGATGCCAGCTCTGCCGAGCGGGAGTTTTTAAAATCCATGAACTTAATCTACCACGTGGCACTCCCTGACATCCAAGCGGGCCTTGAGCTTGTGATGGAGCATCATAAAGACGACTACTTTGAACATTTAAAAAAACTTCTTTTAACTGAAAGGAGGCCAAGCCCGGAGAACGTCATTGCGTTACGCCCATTAAAGCCGAACTTAGTTCAATATGATTTTTTTATACCACAATCAAAAAAGGAGAAAATAAAGTGAATCACGAAAAGTTAATTGAAAACCTAAAAACCCTAAAACTTGATTCCATAAGCCGAAACTTTGTAGAGGCTGCAATCTTAGCTGAGAAAAAGAACCTCACCTATGAGGGGTATCTCTCGGGCCTCATTGACGAGGAACTTGGTGAAAAGCATGCAATAAAAGTAAAAAGGCTCATCAAAGAGGCCTCATTCCCAGTGATGAAGACGTTTGAAGAGTTTGACTTTAAAAAAAGAACCGGCATCACAGAAAAGCAGTTTATCAGGCTTACAACGGGGGATTTTTTAAGGGAGGCCACCAACATCGTCTTCTTTGGGGATTTTAGCGTCGGGAAGAGTCATCTTGCAACCGTCCTAGCCTATAAACTCTGCGAAAAGGGTTTCCGGTGCCTGTTCACTCCCACCAACACCCTAATTGAGAAGATGATCGTGGCCAAGAAAAACTCTACCATCCTTAACCTTATGAAAAAGCTTGATCGCTATGATCTCATCGTCTGCGATGAGCTGGGCTACATCCCCCAAGAACCCGTGGGAGCGGATCTCTTCTTCCAACTCATCTCCCAGCGGTCCGAAAGAAAGAGCCTTGCCATCACCACCAACCTTACTTACTCCGAGTGGGATAAGATATTTTTGAATCCCCTTACCACTTCCGCGGCCGTTGAAAGGATCATTGCCAACTGTGAGACTTACAACATCAAGGGGCCAAGCCACAGAAAAGAAATGGCCAAAAAGAAACAAGAAACTTTGACGCAGGAGCTGAATTGAGTTATATTACTCTCTCAAATCCGCTCTCCAATTTTAATTGGCGACGCGAACGAAAAATCTCCAAATTTAAAAGTCGGTACACATCTGATGGAACTTTGGATTTTGTACTAAATGTAAAGGAATCTGAAAGTGGGCTGTTAAAGAAGCTGACGGAGGCAAACTACGGCGTTTTATTTATAAATGATAAGGGTAGCCTAGATCTCAGCATTACTTGTGGGCCATTTTCTCTTGTGAAAATGGAGCCAAATGAACTAATTTTAGAACGTAACTCTCATTGGTTTAATTTTTCACCGGAAGTTCCAGCTAAGATCCACGTAAAGAGAACCCCAAGAGGAACAGATCTACAAGAATTACTTTTAAATGACCCGTGGCCTAATATCACTGAAACAACCTCACTAATTTCAGAGCCACTTCTTCAAAGATATAAAACGCAGGGCTATGACGTATGGGAGAGGTCAGTCGACCGAGTCTTTATTTTTGAACTTGGTAAGACGCAGAGAAATCCTCAGGGGTTCAAACTTTTAAAGACATTATCAAAAGTGCTCAGGCGAGAAGAAATTTCTAATGGATTGACAGGTTTTACTCTTGCAGAGCAGATTTTCCCCGTAGGCTACCATCTACATGATCCTGATTTTCAGTGCATGGATGATGAATCTATAAAACTAGATTGTCTAAGGGGGAAAAAACTTACCCTTCTTATTGCAGAAGGTCGGGTTAATGCACGTTTATTGGAAAATATCAAAGCGACAGTGACTCAATTTACAGGAATACCACCTGAGATCATCGCGGTACCCCACCAGGAAGCTTTTAAGAGACGACATAAAGGTGACTTTGATTTTTATGTTGGAAGCTACGGTCTTGCTGATCCTGACCCAGAAGGGGCCATGTCCTTTTATTTAGAAAATGAAACACCAGTGATACCCTCGGGACCTTTAGATTTAATCGGCAAATTAAATCAGGCACGAAAAGAACAGATCGAACACAAACGCGTCACACAAATGAGAAAAATATTA
>JABDDW010000095.1:0-254 GCA_013287405.1 Deltaproteobacteria bacterium | reverse complement strand
GGTATGTCCTCCCACTATTTAACTTTTCATCTGTGGCCATCGGTCGCCCATATATTGATTTTAGCCAAGTCCCTCCGTCGGATGAGTCCGCCACTCTCTCTAAAATTAGGTTTAAAGGGAGCGGAAAAGAATGATAGTTCGAAAGCCTGCAAGCTTAGTCGAATTTTTCAAAGTAGAGGCGGCAAGGTCTGCTGGCCTTGGAATTCTTCTTGCTTTAGTATTCGGATTACTTTTCACAGGGTATTTTGCAAAAA
>JABDDW010000094.1 GCA_013287405.1 Deltaproteobacteria bacterium | reverse complement strand
AATATCGATGAGCCACTAAGAATTCCCGGATGCAATCAAGATGAGAGCTGCTTTGAAAGCGGAACTCGGCACTTTAAGGCTCCCCGCATTTGTAATAATTCTTAAACCATGCTAAGTGGTACCAATGGAAATAAATGTAATTGGTTCAAAAGAAAATTGGGTCAATCGTCCTAAACTCATGGAAGAGGATAATGTCTACTTTCATGATCTTCCAAGCCTTGGATCCAAACCCATAGAGCTGTTCAAATTTTTTCGAAAAGTGAAGAAATGTATGATTCTTTACTGGGTGGTGGACAACACCACTGAAAAGAAACTTAAGCCTCTCCCCAGTTCGCTTCTTTACCCAATGATTAGAACAGTGGTCAAGAAGCCGGGTGGACCGTCGATAGTGGTAGAAGATGCCCAAGGGCAGAGCTCTCTTTCGAAAATAGCCGACATCTCCGTGATCAATTCTCAAGACTACCTTGATAGCATAAAGGCGGCCTATTTTTTGAGTGAATGTGGACACCCCAGTTCGATTTATAAAGAAAAAAGACAGAGGGAAAGAATCAATTGGCTCAGAGAAAATGCATCGGGAAAAATCTTAGAGATTGGATGCTCTACAGGATTTGTGCTCGAATACGTCGGCGGAGGAACGGGCCTCGATTTAGACGACCTAAGACTTGAATATGCCAGAAAAAAATATCCCCAGTGCACCTTTGTTTCAGGGGATGCCGCCAAAATGGATTTTAAGGACGGTGAGTTCGACACGGTTATGATTCCAGATATACTAGAACACGTGGAACTACCCCATGCCAAAAAAATTGTGAAAGAATGTCTGAGGGTAGGGAAGAAACTCATAATCACCGTACCGAATGCTGGCAAGCCCAATTACGACAAGACTCTGGTTGAAAATCCCGAGCACCGTTGGTTTCCCACTGAAAAACTGATGCTAGAGATGGTTGACCCAAAAGCAAAAATTTCTTTCTCTCAGGAACTAGATTTTATCTACGTTGCTTTGTAGGTGCGTGGCTCCTCTCCGCCAGGTCCCGGCGGGCGTTGACTTAATTAAGATCAGATAAGTTCATTTTTCGGAGAGTGGGTGTTTTTACTGTGGTGAGACCCACCACAAGAAGGGTAACAAAGCCGCCTAGAACCACAGAGGGTACAAGGCCAAAGATCCTTGCAGCAACTCCTGATTCAAACTCCCCAAGCTGGTTTGAAATTCCAATAAATACCGAGTTGACAGCTCCAATCCGTCCACGAATCGCCGGGGGCGATGAGAGTTGAACTATGGCGGACCGGATAACTACGCTCACGCTATCAAAGCCTCCTCCCAAGAATAAAAGGCCAATAGACAACCAAAAGAAATGGGAGAGGCCAAAACCAATCATGCACAAACCAAAACCCGCGACCGACGCCAATAAGATCTTACCCCCGCGATGATTCACTGGGTATTTTATGAGTAGAATGCTCATAATAAGAGAACCCGCCGCCGGGGCTGACCTAAGTAATCCAAGTCCTTGGGGCCCCACAAAGAGTATCTCCGCAGCAAAAACTGGAAGCATCGCTACGGCTCCGCCAAAGAGTACGGCGAACATATCAAGGGCCAAGGCAGACAAAAGAAGGGGGTGCCTAAAAACGTAGCGTAAACCTAAAGTCAAATTATGAAAAAATGAAATGGCCGTTGATTTAGGCTCTGCAGATTTGGGACTTTCAAGGTTTTTATGATGTAAGAAGCTCATAAGAATTAATGCACAAATCAGAAGAACGCAATCCAAGGCGTAAGGGAGAACGGCTCCTTTCCAAGCAAAAAGAAACCCGCCCAGAGCCGGCCCAAGAGCCGACGCTATATTAAAGGCAGACGCGCTCCAGGCTGAAGAAACATTTAGAGCTCGTCTGGGCACCAGTTGGGGAATTAGGGCGGTACTTGCAGGCATGCGAAAGGCCCGACCCACGCCGGCCAAAAAAGCAGCTCCATAGATAAAGGGAAGGCGTTGATCAGGACGAAAAATATGCCAAGGGTTAGAGATGATAAAAAGCATAAAGGCCGAAAACAAGGCCAAGCGAATAACATTCTTAAAAACCTTCAATGGCGAGGTACGGTCGACGATGTATCCCGTAATAAAGGCGATAGAAAGGGCGGGAGCAGCTTCTGTTAAACCTATAAGACCCAAATAAAGAGGGTCATGTTTGATTTCGTAAACTTGCCACCCAATAATAAGGCTTTGAATTTGCGCCACAAAGGGCAGCAAGATGCTGGCATAGGTATAGATCCTAAATTCTTTAACTGACCACGCTGACGAGGATTCCATCTAGAAGATATTTTATCTATTTATAATACCTAAGTCGAGGTTTTAGGAAACTTAACAGTTGGTCAAGAAATTCCGAAGACATAGATGAGATGGTTCGGATAATTTTTTTTCTTATATTTCTACTCATTTTCTGCAGCTTTGATTTTTTAAAGCCCGCCTGGGCTGGATCTTTGCAAAAAGACGTGCGCCTCCAGCACCCAGGTTTTAGCGAAGGTCAGAGAGATTATTTAGACATGGATTCCATTGAAGCTCAGCTGGACCCTGAGTCAAAAATTAAGGCAAGCCAGCTTGTGAAGCAACCTTCAAAGAAAAATATATTTGATCGAATTGTTGTTCCAAAGCGAGAATATCTCAAACCCGAAGGACGAAATCCTGCTGAAACAGTCCCAGACGATTAGTTTGTCTATTTTTTAAGTTTCTCCGCGCTGACCCCCCAAGAAGATAAAATCTCTAATTCCTCCTGTGAGCTAGCCGCTTTTTTAAACTTAGCTCCTGATTGCCCTTTCACTCTTCGCTCGCATTCAAGCCAACTTGAGTGCCGCATTGGAACACCCCCAAGTAAGCTTAAATAAGAATAAGCCTTTGGTTTGGCCTCTGTTCGTTCCTTAAGTTCGGGGAGAGAGGTGTCTTCCGGAATGTCATGAATGGCTACGCCGTATTTTAAGAGAGGGCCTGAGTAGAGATCTACAAATTTGCCCTTAGAAAAAGCTACAGCTATTTCGTCACAACGTTCGTTGCCGGGAACCCCCGAATGGCCTCTTACAAATTTCCAATCAATTCCAGCCCCGTGACCTCTGGTGTAGACTATTTTTGAAAGCCTTTCCCAAAGATCCTGATTTGAGACATCGTTGCCTTCGGCGGTTTTCCACCCTTTCTTTCTCCAACCGAAAATCCACTGGGTTATCCCCCGAATTACATACACGGAGTCCGTGCATAGAATAACTTTCTCCCGCGCTCCCTTGAGAGCCAGCAAAGCTTCAATGACTGCGGTTAACTCCATCTTGTTATTTGTGGTCAGGGCTTGGGAGCCTCCAAGTTCGGTGACATGGCCCTCCGGGCTTACTATTATAGCCCCCCAGCCTCCCCGGCCGGGATTCCCGGAACAAGCCCCGTCACAAAAGATGAGAAAATTATTTTTAAAGTCCAAAGACATTTTCGAAAGTTTCCTTTATACCTACAGACTCATGAATCTCTCGAAATAGGGTGCCACCTTGCTGAATAGTTGTCAAAAAAAGGCTATTAGTATTTTAAATGCTCCGGGCAATGTCTTCCTTACTGGAGTTGCGGGGAGTGGGAAAAGCTATCTTATAAGACATTTTCTTATCGATAAGAAGCCAAAAGCTTTCCCGATCCTGGCCAGCACTGGAGCCGCTGCAATTTTGGTCGGCGGTCGTACCTTTCATAGTTTTTTTGGCTTAGGAATTATGCAGGGAGGCTTCGAGGTCACGGTTGAACGGGCTCTGGCCAGTAAGAAATTGGTAAAAAGACTTTCAAAGGCCCAGGGCGTTATTATCGATGAAATTTCGATGCTTTCGGGAACAACGCTGAGGGCTGCAGAAACAATATCGAGGCTCGCTCGAAATAATAATTCCCCGTGGGGCGGTCTTAAGGTGATCGCCGTTGGGGACTTCGCCCAGCTTCCTCCGGTGAATCCCTATGGTAAAGAAAAGGACTGGGCGTTCCAAGACAGCACATGGGCAAAATCACAATTTACTCCAGCTCTTTTGAGAACCACCGTCAGAACCAAAGACTTGGAATTTGTAGAAATATTAAATTCCGTTCGTAATGGAGAGGTGACTGAAGAAGTCACCGAATTTTTAAATAGTCGACATGGATTTTTTGAAGAAGATGATTTCGACGGAACCGTTTTATTTCCCCGCCGCGATATTACCGAGAGATATAATTTAAGTCAGCTCAGCAAGATCGAAGGAAAGGAATTTCAGTTCGAAACGCTTTTCTCGGGAGATGATCGATTTCTCGAAGGGATGATGAAAAACTCTCCGGTTCCCGAGATTCTTACTTTAAAAATCGGGGCTCTTGTTATGATTCGACAAAATGATCCCCGGGGGGCGCTGGCATAACGGAAGTTTAGGTCATATTAAGGGTATAAATAACGACACTTTGAGGATTTCTCTGATGGAAGGAGAGGAGGCAGAGATTGAAAAAGTTGCTTTTTCCACCCTGGATTCTGAAGGGAAAGTTGTTGCAAGTGCTTTGAACTTTCCCGTTAACCTAGCGTATGCGGCCACTATTCATAAAGCTCAGGGGATGACTCTCGACCGAGTTACCATTGATCTCAGTCATCTCTGGGAACCCGGTCAAGCCTATGTTGCTTTGAGCAGAGCTAAATCAGCAAAGGGGCTATTTATCACCAAGTGGTCACCGTCATCCATAAAA
>JABDDW010000093.1 GCA_013287405.1 Deltaproteobacteria bacterium | reverse complement strand
ACCGGACTCACTATCTCCATATCATGGGGCAAAATAAAATTTGTTTTGACGAGTTTCACGATCGAGGCTTCTTTGCTCCCTAAGATGATCACCCAAAGAATAAGAGTGATTAGAAGTGCCACTACTTTATAGCTCGCGTTTTCCGAAACCCCTCCTTGTTTGATCTTCATGCCTGCCTCTCCTTGGGTTCAGCCCGATAACTGCTTGAGAGGCTAAAAAGGTTGTAGAGAGCTTTACGAAGAGTAGCCATGTCCAAATCGGGGGTGATTTGCCCGCCCATTACAAGGCTGACCTGCATATTCTCTTCGCTTACAACAATGACAACAGCGTCAGTTTCTTCCGTCAATCCAATGGCAGCTCTATGGCGGGTGCCGAGATTTTTGTCGACGTTTGGATTTTTTGTCAGAGGTAAAAAACAGCCGGCGGCAGAAATGCGTCCACCGCGAATAATTAGCGCCCCATCGTGAATAGGACTTGTGGGAACAAAAATGGCATTAATAAGCTCTGAGTTCACAGCTCCGTCGACGCGGGTCCCGATTTCAGTATAATCCTCAAGACCTATCTCGCGTTCGATGACGATAAGGGCCCCTATTTTCTTTTGCGCCAAAAGCACACTCGACTTCACGAGCTCCTCGATGACCAGGGTTTCTTCGTCGGCGGTGATGCTTGTAAAGAACGGGTTGCGACCGATATGTGCTAAGCCCCTTCTGATTTCATGCTGAAATAATACAACGATGATGATGAATAGGTTGGCAAAGAACTTTTCTAAAAGCCAATTGAGTGTGTAGAGCTCAAGCCAAATACTGGTGATGTAGGCGATGGCGAGGATCCCAAGGCCCGAGAGCATCTGGACAGCCCGAGTTCTTTTAATCAGAAGCAAAACCCGATAGACGACAAACCAGACCACAACCATGTCCACTAAATCGCGAAAGCGGAAGGTCGATAGCAGAAGAGAAATATTATTTAGCATCGTCTTCATGTAGAACTTTATAGTCCTACAAACAATGCTGATAAATCAACTATTTATCTCTATTAAGCTCTGACGGGCTTCGCCGTCGGGGCAATATCAATACCTGTCGCAGATTGATCTTTTTCCTGAGTACCCACGACATTTTGAGACTTCAGAATTTCCGCACGCTTACGCCTTTCTTCATCGACGTCTGCCAAAGTCTTCCCGGCTACAAGCATATCTACTTCCGCACCGTCCAAAACTTCTCGGGAAATAAGGGCACTGGCCAGGGAATGAAGAATCACTAACTTATCAGTGAGAAGAGCCTTAGCTTTGGAGTAGTTGCGAAAAATAATTTCTTTAATTTCTTTATCAATAGCCATCGCAGTCTGTTCAGAATAATCTTGCGTCTTAGAAATCTCACGGCCTAAAAATATTTGCTCTTCCCGCTTTCCAAAAGTCATTGGACCCAAGCTTGACATACCCCATTCGCAAACCATGCGACGAGCGATCTCAGTGGCGCGTTCAATATCGTTACCGGCACCCGTAGTATAATTATTGAAAATGAGCTCCTCGGCAACTCGCCCTCCCATAAGAAAGGCTATATTATTTTCAGCCGCCTCATTTGTGAGATTAAGACGCTCCTTCTCGGGTAAAGTTTGAGTCAGACCTAAAGCCATTCCTCGCGGAATGATGGTGACTTTATGGATGGGATCCGTGCCTGGTGTAAGCTTCCCAACCAAAGCATGCCCAGCCTCGTGATAGGCTGTAATTTTTTTCTCCTCATCACTAATCACCATACTCTTTCGTTCGGCACCCATAATGACTTTGTCTTTGGCCAGTTCAAAGTCATCGGTGTCCAACTTTTGCTTGTCCTTGCGTGCAGCGAGAAGAGCCGCCTCATTGACCAAGCTTTCTAAATCTGCGCCTGAAAACCCGGGAGTCCCTCTGGCGATTTTCGCCAAATCGACTTCGCTAGCCATGGGTGTTTTTCGCGTATGAACTTTTAGGATCATCTCTCGACCGCGGACATCAGGTTTACTTACAACAACTCGTCTGTCGAAGCGACCGGGCCTCAGCAAGGCCGGATCCAGAACGTCTGGCCTGTTTGTCGCTGCAATAAGTATAACGCCTTCGCTGCCCTCAAATCCGTCCATTTCAACAAGGAGTTGATTTAGAGTTTGTTCTCTTTCATCGTGACCGCCACCCAGACCTGCTCCACGATGGCGACCCACGGCATCGATTTCGTCAATAAAAATGATGCAAGGAGCGCTCTTCTTGGCCTGTTCAAAGAGATCACGAACGCGGCTAGCTCCCACGCCTACAAACATTTCAACAAAGTCAGAACCCGAAATGCTAAAGAAGGGGACGCTGGCTTCTCCCGCTATTGCACGAGCTAATAGGGTTTTGCCGGTTCCCGGAGGTCCCATAAGGAGCACGCCCTTGGGAATTCTACCGCCAAGACGAGTAAACTTTTTTGGATCCTTTAAGAATTGGATAATCTCTTCGAGCTCGTCCTTGGCTTCTTCAACCCCAGCGACATCCTTGAAGGTTACTTTATTTTTATTTTCGGTCAAAAGCCGGGCTCGAGACTTACCGAAACTCATGGCCTTACCGCCACCAGCCTGAATTTGTCGCATAAAAAGCAAAAACATAACAAAAATAAATACAAGAGGAAGCCAGTTGACAAATAACGCATGCATAAAACTTGTACGTTCAGTGTTTTCGTAGTTAGGAATAAGTCCGGCGGCCATTACAATTTTTAAAACCTCATCTCCAGTATTGCCGGTGATGTGAAATTGTTTACCGTGGTATTTAGCTTCGGCGTCGGCCTTCACTTCACCTAGAATCTCTCCGTTATCTCTAAAAGTGATATCCCCGACTTCTCCTGCCTGGACTGCTTTAATAAATCTTGAAAAATTGAAATCCGGGATCATTGTAGAAACACGGTGGTCGTAGAAATGATAAATCATCACTCCAAGCAAAACCATCGTTGCCCAGAGTGCTAAGGTTTTTTGAGATTGGCGCATTAATAAAGTCCTTTCGGCCAGAGGGGAATACTTGAATCCATGATACCACAATTTCCCAACGGATTACCACAGTGGCATGCCAGTGGCCTCCACATTTAACCTGAGCTTTTCTTGCAGTTTGTCAAGGGGCGGAATTGCCAGGTTCCACGAGGCCTTTATCGACAAGCCAATCGACTCCAGCAAGCCTGAAAGTGAATCTCTTCTTGGGTGACTGAATTTGCTTTTTAAACTCGGCCACGTGGCGACTGGTCACTCGTTTTTTACTGTAATAACGCAGATAGCTAAATACCTTTTCGTCGGTGGACGCTGTATGCCGGTTGAACGTCCTGCTCACCCCTTCACCCTCTGAGGCCACCGCTTCGGTATAAGTGGATATAATCCGCTCTAGGCTAGCGGCTAAAGGGGCTAAATATTCGGGGTGCTCTCTCCTCAGGGCTCCAATCCAGTTCCGCCTAATCCAGTTTCTGAATTTGGTGGTATCAAAATTTGTCGCATCATTTCGCCATTCCAAATTTCTTGAACGGGCATATTCCTCGATGTCTCTTCTGGTGAGACTTATAAAGGGCCTTAAAATCCCTTCTGCGCTCAAAAGCGTCATGGCCGTCAGACCGCGCATTCCGGTTCCGTGCAAAAGTCGCATGAGGCGCGTTTCTAAGAGATCATCCAAATGGTGGGCCGTGATAATGAAGGGGGCCTTAAATTTTTCTCCAGCTTTGAAAAGAAGAGTGTAACGGCCTTCTCTTAAGGTGTTTTCGCTTGGATTTTTTTTAAATTTACCCAATTTCTTTTTTAAAAGCGGAACCCCTAGTCTTTTCGCAAGAAGACTTACAAAAACTGAATCGGCATCGGATTCCGGCCCCCTCACGCCGTGGTTGATGTGAACAACCTGTATCTTGTAATTGAACCGAGACTGGACGGCGACTAGAACATGGAGGAGAACCACAGAATCGATCCCACCACTTACGGCCACAACTATTATTTTGTTTTCGAGTTCAGGCTTTAAATGTTTAAGCTCCTGGTAAACCCTTTTTTCTAAAGGATGAAGCGGGTTTCCCGTAGGACTAGTCAGCCTACGACTGTCGGTCATAAGTTCTCCTCTAACGGTGGGCGCCCTTTGTCATGGAGGCGTACTCATCATATCCCCCATCGTAGTTCCGAGCTTTAATTCCGGCCTGGCTTACGGCAAAGGTGACATAGCCAGATGATACACCATTTTCAGAATAAAAAATCAAAGTCGATTCAAGATTCAGTTTGTGATCCATTAGGATTTCTTTAATTCTTTGTGGACTCACGGGGTCCCCGGCGTCATTGACAAATAGCTTCCACGGTATTTTTACTGCCCCCGGTATAACAAGAGAATCCTCGCCACTCTTTAATTCTCTTACGTCAATGAGATAGGAGTCATTCGTATGTCTATTTTCCGCAACATCCAAAAAGTCCTGAAATTTTATCCTCAACGTCGAAATAGGATGGGGGTTCCACGGAGGCACACTTTCAACGGCTGCAGAATCTTCAACAGTCTTTCGTCCAGAATAATTAGCATTTTTAATTCTCACGTTTTTAATTCCAAGATATTTCAACATCCAGGCGATTCGCCCCTCTTCTCCCTTCCCAATAGTCCCTGCACCCAAAACGACTACTTCGCGGTCGGGGTCTATCCCTAAATATCTCAATTTTCTAGAAAGTAGGTTTAAGTCAGGATCGAGCCCTCCTCGATGAGGTTCCTGAATTTGAGAGAAGTC
>JABDDW010000092.1 GCA_013287405.1 Deltaproteobacteria bacterium | reverse complement strand
CTTTAGTTGGGAGACAAATAACGATTTAAACTTTGGAAACGCTTGCAAGTAAACCACTAGGGATTGTTAAAAAAGTGTGCCTCGGAAAAAATATTTCCACCGGCCGTCGAAGGGCATAGCTTTTGACAAGAATCCCAGGGGGCAAGTGATCACGCGTATCAAAACTTACTTCTTTAGATGATTTCCCTCAATCTTAGTCTCTCTGTAAGGTGGCCAGGAGAGGGCACGAATCCGACCCTTTGTCCGTGTGAGCTCACTAGCTCCTAACATGAGTTGCTCTCTGATCGCAGTGGCGGGCGGCTTTTATTTTTCTTGATTCATATGTTATACATTTGTTAAACTAAAATAAGTACGGAGGATTTTATGAAAAAGAAACTTTCAGCGGTCGGCAATAGTTATGGTGTTGTCATTGAAAAACCTATCCTGGAATTGCTAAATATCGACCGAGACACTGAGTTAGAAATGACTACAGATGGTCATCGACTTGTTATCGAACCTATTCGCACAGGTAAGAAAAGCCTTCGGTCTTCAGCGGAAAAGGTTATGAAAAAGCATGACGCTACATTCAGGAAATTGGCGAAGTGAGTGAGGTTGAGTACCATTTTTTAAGCCTTGAAAATGTTTTGGAGTTGCACGAAATGCAATTGGAGCGTTACGGCGGCGCCACCGGTATTCGCGATTCTGGATTGCTTGAGTCGGCGGTCTTGATGCCACAAGCGTCGTTTGGTGGACAGTATGTCCACAACGGAATTTTTGAAATGGCGGCGGCTTACGCGTTTCACATCGCGGAGAATCAGCCATTTGTTGATGGAAATAAGAGGACTGCTTTGGCGGCAGCCCTTGTTTTTTTGGATTGGCAGGAGGTTGAGATCGTAGAGACGGACGAAGAGCTATACAAAGCCATGATCGATCTTGCCCAAAAGAAACTAGACAAAGGAGCCCTCGCCACACTCTTCGAGAGGTTAGCTAAAAAGTCCGAGAGATGAAGATATGAGGATATTTACCAAGAAAATGAAGACCATGGCACAGCCGCAAAAACTCACCAAAAACCCAAAAAAAGCTCATCCTAAAAAAAAGAAAAAAATTAAGCCCAAACCACCATTGCCTCCTCCCGTTCATCCATGGAGAGTTTGCCCCTATGGAGAACATTGGGTAAAAACCCATCCTTTGCATATTCCTCCGAGCAAGGTTCATCCAGATGGATCAGTAACAACACGCCATGCACATTGTGCGCGCTCGCGAATTCTGGGGTTTGGCGGGCGATGGAGTTTGGAAATTTCATCCGTCCCGCCTCGTAATTTCAGATTGATCAATTCAACGACATGCCCTTAATTGCACGCACATTTGTTCGAGGTGCCTCATCAAGGGGTATGGGCACCCCCTTCGGTAGCAGTGTGGTTCTCGAGTGAGATGTAGTCGGTCATGAATAGCAGAGCGGCCCGTTTGCACATACTGAAAAAAAGCGAGAAAGCTTCAACCGCAAGTGATTTTCGCCCAGCCCTTATACGGACCTGATTAATTACATTCAGGATGCTCGCTTAAAAGATTCTTAGAAAGATACTCGCTCTCAGAATATGCCATTTTCGATTCCACGACTCCTTCATAGAGGGGCAAGGTACTAGTTAAGTCGCTAGAAATCATTTCAGCCAATTCTTTAGGTTTTGAGTTCCAATAGTTATCATCAAGATTGATAGCACTATAAACAAACGAGGAGTCCAGCACCTCGAAGTTTGAGCTTTCAACTCTTATGTGAATATAGAGATTGCGAGTCTGATACTCATTAACAAAAGGTGGATGGGTGGCCTCCCCATCCCTTGTTACTGGATACACCGAAACCCTGAGCGCAGGAAGATCTGAACCCTTACATTTGAATTTATTATAACTGAAAAAAGTCTTTATTACTGCGCTCCCCGCGGGACAGTATACCATCACCTGTAATTGGTCGTTGATCTTCGACCAGATTTGGGCGGAGTCTGATTTGAACCTGGCTTCTTCATTTGAGTCGGGTGCTCTTGGAAGCCAGGTTTTGGCCGGTATCGGACGATCAGCTAATTTTCTTTCAACGTCATCTATGGAGTCTCTGCTCCATCCCCTTGCGATCATTTGGTTTGCCCCTTCTTGCAAGAAAGGCACAAGTTTTTCCGCAACTGAATCGATGAAAGAGCGCATTCTGTTGTCATGATCGAGTGTTGCCATATACTCAGCACTCAAAGTGGATTTTTCTTTATTGCACTCGTCTTTTGTGTAGCGGAGGTTCGCCCCCATATCATTACGGCCCGGACCATCGTTACCGAAGGAGGTTTCCGCTACAAGCGAAGACACCAGAACCACAAAAATTAAATACTTCTTCATTTTCCGCTCCAAAATAGGTCATACATTCCTTCGACTTAGCTTGCAAGTTGAAGACCAACTCCAAATGCGAGGTATTGGATTTTGCAGTACTTTTGGTGACGCTGAAGGGCACCACCCGATGAAGATGACGTATGGGAAAATTTTTATCAAAAATTTTATCCTAGCCTATTAAGGGGTTGCCTAGTCTGGTTGGACGGACGATAAAGAAACCCACGTGTTTTAGACACTTGTCCCAGACGCGCTGAACGAAAGAATATTCCCCAAAATGGCCTCCAAAGGTACGGTTATTTTCAAAGATAAGGGAGCTGTCGGGCCATTGTTTTTATAAAAATTGGCTTATTTCCGAAATGAGTCTTCGTTGCCCAGAAGACCGCAGGACCGTAGAACAAAAATCAACTTACTTTGAGTGAGGCCGCGTTCGTATCTGTTTCCGCAGGAGTTGTAGAAAATCAGCCCTTGGCAATCTCGTTTTCGGAAAACAGTTTATGACATTTTTAAACAGCATTTTGAAAAGAATTTAGTGGCAAACTCAATAATCATTCGATTATATGATTGTCATTGATCATGGTTAAAGGAGTTCGATTGAAGGTTTTGTTTTGCCTGTTCTCTATTCTTCTTGGCAATGCTGCATTCGCAGCCCTTGAATGTAAAAGTGCCGACGGTGTGTTAAAAGTATTTTTATATGGCAAATATATTTTTGTGCAATCAAACAGTGCCGAGAAGCCGAAAGGTTATGCTATCGGAGCCAGCAGCGTGAATACGTCTGGTTACCAGTACTATATTGCCCTAACCCCAGGCGGACCCATTCTTGATCTCATTGATTTTAATAAAGATTTTGCTTCGGGAAGGTCCAAATATATAGGGGGGCAAATTCGTCTGGGCCAAGATGATTATCCGGTAAAACTTATTTGTACGATATCTGATCACAGCATGACAGTCGAACGACAAATGAGGTCGTTTTTTCAAAAATAGACTAAAGAGACTTCAACTCTTCTTCCAAATTCACTCCCTTGAAGAAACTTTAAACGAAGTAAATTGTGAGCAACTTGGAAATGAAATGACTGTCATTAAAATGGAGCTCACATTCGTGGGGACCAGCGGATCATTGGATCTTGAAACCACAAAGTCACTGGTATCCATGCCTCGCCCAACTAAACTGGTCATGAAATCTATTTCGACACCCTCGATGGCCGCGTCTCTAATAAATCGCAGGTGGCAGCCGCTACCGGAACCGACTAGGTGTTGGCTTTCCCTAAACAGGACCAAACCTTCGTATTGGTCCCTTTTGAAGCCAGTGCCTCAAAAGTCAGTTTTTGACCTTTTTAGGCCTACTGGTGTTTCAGGGCTTTCCGGACTCCGCAAAACATAGTGTGTGCTGTAACGGCGCTCAAGATTCACTTGCCCCGACTTGCTAAATTGAAGCCTAATTCCCCGTGCACCTGCCCATCCACGATAGTCGGTCCAACTTGGCTTCAAACCCCTCTGGACCGCCCATTTATTAAAGATTGCCATTGTCCGCGACAGAGTGCCAAGGCCGCCCTTCGTGATCCGTTCAAGATAGGGTATTTTTCCCAACCGCCAGTCATTAACTTCTTTTTGAGTGGCGAAACCGGCACCGAGCAAGATATCGAGAGGGCTTACAAACCTTTTTTGAGCAAGGACTTGGTTTGCAGCCTCATGAACACGACGTTCAAGGGATTTATCTCGATTAGACTTCATCTTTTACCTACTGATAGTTTCGATCAGTGTCATTCTTGTTCTCAGGCCGCTCTAACCACCACAGTCGGTCTGGACGATGAGGGTCGGGATCTCCTTTGATTTCATCGTAGGGATCAAAACATTGGAGGCGAAAATTAAATCCCGTATGTGATGAGAGAAACTGCCCAAGTTCATCCCACGTGAACTCTTTCCCATCAACGACGACTATTGGCCTGGACTCTTTCTCTTCAATTCGACCGTTGATAGCAGAGCCCTTTATATAGAGCCTGTCATTTGTTGGACCAAAAGTCGGTCCGAAATCTGAAGACCTAAGATATTTCACCGAAATTCCAGATTTAATCTTTTCCACAAGACGAGCATAAAGATCATTAACAGGTGTCTCGGGGTGATCCAACACGCCAAATTGATATCCCCCAGGGTAACCATCAATTAACTCAAAGGCTGTAATCCCAAGTCCCGTGGTAAGCCTGACTGAAAAATGAAAGGTATGTTCCTTTCCGAGCGAGTCGTATAGTGTTATGGGTGGGAATTCTGAACATCCAAGTTCGGGGAGGCCAGCTCTTTTCGTATAGCCGCGATTATAGCAGACCGCGCACAAATTTTTTCCTTGCGCACCTCCCTCGCCGCTAAGGTGAGTAAAGGTGTAACTCGGTTTTTTTGAGCCGCACTCCTGGCAGGTGGATTTGTGAACTCCATCAAGGGGATCAGTCTTATTTTTCATCTC
>JABDDW010000091.1 GCA_013287405.1 Deltaproteobacteria bacterium | reverse complement strand
GTTCAAGCGAACCTGATCCATCTTACCCACTTTTTGAAGGCCCATTATGATGTCGTCGGGAAGCGATGGATCGATCTGGTATTGGACGGTAGGCTCCTTAACAAGAGAGCCAGATTGACCTCTTAAAGCCTCAAGTTCTTTTTTCAAGTTGCTGTTCTCTTTCTGTATCTCATTTATTGCTGCCGTTAAGTGGGCCACTGTGGGGGTGGGTTTTTCATGAACTGCGAAGAGTTCAAATTCTTCAACTTCAAATGCTGTAGCCAAGGCAGCAATGTATGGTCGCTCCGGCCACCGCCTTTCTCCCTCGTAAGCACGGACAGTTGAAATAGAGAGCTTGGATTTTTCTGCGAGCTCGTTCTGGCCCCAGTCTCTTTCTTCTCTCAACCTTCTAATGTTCTCGGCTAAAATCGTTGTTATTCCACTCATAAGTATACGTTACGTCAAACCTTTACAAAAAAAGAGACACACAGTGAGATTATAACTTGACTTAAACATCACATTACGTGACACTGTCCCCGATGGAACGAGACGAGTTTGATAGAGCAGAGCTTAGGCGGTTGATTAATGACAAAGGCCTTAAGCAAACCTGGGTCGCAGAACACTCAGAGATCAGCATCAATTATCTCTGTTTG
The DNA here is from genome assembly GCA_013287405.1 of Deltaproteobacteria bacterium. The sequence goes on along the minus strand of JABDDW010000091.1, from coordinate 4,164 downwards.
ATTCTCAAGGGAACCAGGACCCCGAGTAAGAGAGTGTGGAAGCTCCTTGCTCAAACTCTCGACGTTGATTGGGCAAACTTGGCTAAGTCAAAAACCAAGGCGTCCTAAAAACTGACCGCAACATACCAAGATAATGTGCCGTGTCAACGGTGAAAGGATTTGTGTTGTCTAAAATCGGAGGAGCTATGAATCAAAGACTGAATTGCCACAGATCAGAGCCCGTTTCGTTTTTTGATGGCGAACGGGACCTTTCATATCCTCTTCCCGAGGTCAGCGCCCGATGCCCCGAGTGCGGCGATTGGGAGTGGGAGTACGTCGATCACGACTGGGAAGATGGTCAGACAAATAAAAAGTGGGTCAGCTTCCGATGTCAGGGCCGCAAATTTACCGTTGTCGCATATCGAAGGCACGGTCCCCCCGATGGATATTACGAGAAATGTGAGTTTGTTTTTTTAATGCCTCTTGATGAGGCCACAAGAATTGAGGAGTCAGTATGATCCTAGAATCAATAATACCTAAATCAGAATCCCATTGGCTGGAGCTCAGAGCTCAAGACGTGACGAGCACTGAGGTGTCAGCACTCTTTGGGATCTCACCCTACACAACATTGTTTGAAACCTGGCACCGCCATCAAGAAAACCTTGTTGCAAGTTTTGAAGAGACGGAGCGGTCAAAGTGGGGCACCAGACTCCAAGACTCCATTGCAAACGGAATTGCCGAAGATGAGGGTTGGAAGATTCGGCGGATGCCAGAGTATATCCGTCACACCAAGCTTCGAATGGGCTCATCATTTGACTTCTCTATTGAAGAGGCAGGCATTCTTGAAATCAAAAATGTGGATGGGTTTGTCTTTCGTGACGGCTGGATAGTTGACGGGGATAATTTTGAAGCGCCACCCCACATTGAAATGCAGCTTCAACATCAACTAGCAGTGTCCGGTAGAAGTTATGCCTACATCGGGGCCCTCATTGGTGGAAATCGAATTGTCCTCATCAAGCGTGAGCCCGACGAGCAAATAATCTCTTCTATAAAAAAGCAAGTTGAACGGTTTTGGAATTCCATTGCCGATAATAAAGAGCCACAGCCTGATTTCACAAAAGATGCCGATGTTATCAAACGCCTCTACAGTCAGGCATCGCCTGGAAAAGTTTTCGACGCTCGCGGAGATCAAGAGATCAACTCCTTTGTCGAAGAATATCGTCAAATCAATGAATCAAAAAAGAAACTCGAACATGAAATTGATCGAATCAAATCCCAGCTCATCGTGAGGATTGGCGACTGCGAGAAAGCCGTCGGCGATACGTTTTCAATTTCTGCGAGCATGGTTAAACCCACAAAGATCGAGTACGAGCGTGAAGGCTATCGTTTGTTTCGATTAAACTTCAGGAAGGAGGCTAAGAAATGAACCAAAAAGCTGCAGCTAAAAATCCCCCGAAGGTAGTCACTCCCATTGATGAAGTTCGAAACAATCTGGTCAAGATGGAAGACCAATTTAAAAAGGCCCTCCCTCCGCAAATCAACTCTGAAAAGTTTGTTCGCGTTGCAATGACTGCTGTTCAACAGAATCCTGACCTTCTACTTGCAGATCGACACACCCTTTACGGGGCCTGCATGAAAGCAGCTCAAGACGGCCTCCTCCCCGATGCAAGAGAAGCAGCACTTGTCATTTACAACACCAATGTTGGAACGCGCTCTGAGGCTAAGTGGATTAAAAAAGTTCAGTACATGCCCATGATCGCGGGGATTTTAAAGAAGGTCCGAAATTCCGGCGAGCTCGCTTCAATCAGCCCCCACGTTGTTTATGACCAAGATGAATTTAGCTATTGGATCGATGAGAGCGGCGAGCATCTAAAACATCAGCCAAAACTCAATGGGGAGAGGGGCAATGCTACTCATGTCTACGCCATCGCTAAAACAAAAGAAAGCGAAGTCTACATTGAGGTCATGACAAAAGAAGAAGTGGAGCAAGTCCGCTCTATGAGTCGCGCCAAAGAAGCAGGCCCCTGGAGTAACTGGTGGGGAGAAATGGCCCGAAAGACTGTCATCAGGCGTCTATCAAAAAGGCTTCCGATGTCCACAGACCTTGAGCAAGTGATCCGCGCTGATGACGAGTTCTATGACCTCAATAAAAAAGATGAGGCCATAGAAATAAAAACAAAACCCACACGGCTTGCAAAATTAATTTCTGAAGCACCTGCAGAAGAGCAGTCCCAAGAAAAACAAGCAAAAGAAGTTGAAGAAGTAACCACACAGGAAGACGAGGCTGAGGCAACGCCGTCTTTTGAAGATTTCAAATAGGAGTTGAAGTTTATGAAATCAAAAAGTGAAAGTCTCAAAAAAGTCACCATCGAAATTCCTCCAGAGTTTATTGAGCTCTGCATTGAGGATAAGACCACGCCCGAATATGTACTGCGGGGTTTTATTGGTGACCTTTGCGGAATCCAGAGCATGTTGTCTGATCCTCGAAAAGACGGGTACAATTCTCACGGAAGTGACGAGCGGCGCCTGGCTCGTGTCTACTACGAACGGGTTGGTTATCCTTATTGGAAAACGGGGGAGTTATGAAACCCGTTTCAGAATATCAAAGTTTAGAAGATATCATTGCCGATAGTCTCTGTATTGGTCCACTCAATCAAGCTGCAGACCGAGCCAGGAAAAATGTTCGGGATTATGTCGGTTATAAAATGATTGAAAAGCAGGATGCTTTCTCAAGTCTACAATCCAAATTTTCTTTAAATCAAAAAATTGCTCTTTGGATTTTGGTGGGTCTGTGTTTTGCGAACGGCGCCGCCGTTATTCTATTTCTTAAATTTCTATATAAGGGGAACTAATCATGACCGAGCTGGGAGGCAAGAAGTCTTCTAATAAGACGCAAGAGGGGCCAGCGGAAGTAGACGTAGAAATCCAGAAACTCACTATCGTGAACGGCTGGCTCAGTACAGAAAAGGCTGCAGCCTACATCGATGCAGATGCAAAGACATTATATCGCTATAGAAAAGTCGGAAGGCTCAAGGGCTTTAAGCTTGGCAAAGAATGGAAATACAGAGTCGAAGACCTTGATAGGTTAATTAAAAAATCGTCATGAAACTGATTCCCATAAAGAGCCCTCGGGCTAGAAAATACAGTTTGTATCTGCGGCCCGAGGCTAGAAAGCCCATTATCTATTGGGCTGAATACCGAGAGGATCTCACACCCCAGCGGCAAATCAAATCAACGGGCTTTCTCAATCCCGATGAGATAGACAAGGCCATTCAATTCGTCGAAGAGCAAAGATCCTTCTGGAAGGGGGAGGCCGTTGCAAAAGCGTTTCAAATTGGAGAGCGTTGGCTATTTGAGGATGCCGCAAAAAAATATTTAGAAATGCTTGAAGGCACAAAAGCGAAGAAGACCGTTCAAAATGTAAAGATCGACATTGAAAAGCATCTGTCGCCGGAATTCGGCACGTTATTGCCGAAAGAAGTATCCAATGAATTGTGGCTCAAATACATCAAGAAGTGCAGGGTCCACAAACCGAAGCAGAAATTCTTCAATCGCCGAAAAACTCTCATTGCAGTGCTCAATTACCTACACGAGCTCCCAGAAGAAAATAAAAATTATCTTTCTAAGGTTCAGAAATTTGATGACGTAGACCCCGAAGTGAATATCGGTAAGTACATTTCTGATGAAAAAATCAAAGAGCTCTTAGAGTTTTGCCAAGAAGAAAAGCTCTTGGCTTTAGAGCTCCAAATACAAATGGGCCACAAAATGGGCTGCAGACATGGTGAAATTGTCCGAATCGAAAAGGAATGGATTGACCTTAAGGAAGGGACCATCCACCTCCCGGCCCATATTGTAAAAACCAGGAAGGCCCGAGATGTCAGAATCTCTAAGTTTGTGGGGCCCCTTATCGAGCGACAACTGGTAGCTTCAAAAGACACCCCCTTTCTATTTCCGAGCCCTCGATACCAGGGGCGGCACATGAGCGATTGCCACGCCAGGGATCTATGGGACCTCGCTAAGGCCAAGGTGAGCGGCGTGGATCGATTCCACGATCTACGTCATACCTGCGCGACCAATATGGCCGAGTCCAGTATGCCGCCCTATATGGCAATCTCACAATTGGGGATGAGCTATCGGGTGTTTGAAAAGACGTATCTTAAGAAGAGAAAATCGGCGCTCAAAGCG
>JABDDW010000090.1 GCA_013287405.1 Deltaproteobacteria bacterium | reverse complement strand
ATAATGCTAAGAACATGGGGACGACAGTCAAGGATGGCGATCTTAAAACGGCATGCCAGCAAAGTTGCCCGGCGGACGCTATATCCTTTGGAGATATAAATTCCAGTGGATCCGAAGTCACTAGACTGGCCAAGGATCCTCGCGGGTACCACGTCTTAGATGAACTCAACACGAGGCCCTCTATTAACTACCTCACAAAAATAAGAAACACGGAGAACGTATGACTACTGCTGGTACGGCCAGTACCGCTAATAATCTCACCGGCGGAGCCATTTTAAATCGTGATTGCCTTGTCACTGGCGGGAAGACTCTAGCCGACGTCAACGACGACATCTCTCGGCCCTTAGAGAGCTTCCCCACAAAAAAATGGTATATTGCCTTTGCAGTGGCCCTTGCGGCCCTTGTCGGGGGATTTAGTTGTATCGGATACGAAATTGCTAATGGTCTGGGTAACCTCGGTCTTCAAAGTACTGTAGGGTGGGGCGTTTTTATCGTCAACTTCGTCTTCTGGATTGGTATCGGCCACGCCGGAACCTTGATCTCCGCCATCTTATTTTTGTTCCGACAAAAGTGGCGAACGTCAATAAATAGATCCGCTGAAGCTATGACCATTTTTGCAGTTATGACGGCAGGAATCTTTCCACTCATTCACGTGGGGCGACCCTGGCTCGCTTTTTGGCTCTTTCCTTATCCTAATAGCCGCGGCCCCATTTGGATTAACTTTAGATCCCCCCTCGTTTGGGACGTTTTTGCCGTCTCGACTTACCTTACGATTTCTGCGGTGTTTTGGTACGTTGGACTCATTCCCGATTTGGCTTCCATAAGAGACCGAGCTAAGAATCGCCTTCGAAAAGCAGCCTACGGAATTTTGAGCATGGGCTGGAGAGGGAGTAATCGCGGGTGGTCTCACTACGAGATTGCTTATTTGCTCCTTGCGGGCTTATCGACCCCTTTAGTTCTATCGGTTCATACTATCGTTTCCTTTGACTTTGCCGTCTCACTTTTACCTGGATGGCACACCACGATTTTTCCGCCCTATTTCGTTGCTGGAGCTATTTTCTCGGGCTTTGCTATGGTCGTTACTCTTCTTGTTATCGCCCGTGAAACTTTTAATCTTCAAGATTACATTACCATAAATCACCTTGAAGCCATGAATAAGATCATTCTCCTTACGGGAACCATCGTAGGCTACGCCTACGCCTCGGAGTTTTTTATTGCCTGGTATAGTGGCGATCAGTACGAAAGATTTATTTTTATCCAAAGAGCTTTAGGTCCCTACTCTTGGGCGTACTGGACTATGATTTCTTGTAACGTTTTATGGCCTCAATTATTCTGGAAGAAAAATATTCGCCGCAATATTAAGGCCATGTTTATTATTTCTATTCTCGTTAATATCGGAATGTGGTTTGAACGTTTTGTTATTGTCGTAACCTCTCTTAATTCGGATTTCTTAACCAGCTCTTGGCGTTATTATCGCCCTACCCTTTGGGATTGGGGCACCACTATCGGGAGTTTTGGTCTCTTCTTTACGCTTTTCTTACTTTTCTGCCGAGTGCTTCCGGTTATTGCCATGGCTGAAATCAAAGGGGTCTTAAGTGTTGGTCATACCCCCTATCCCTCAAGCGGAGGAGACAAAAATGCCAAATTTTAAACATCTTGGGACAATGGCTGTTTTTAAAAGCGAGGGCGACCTCGTTGAAGCGGCAAGAAAAACCAGAGAGAAATTTAATTTTAAGAAATATGATGCCTTCACACCTTACCCGGTCCACGGCTTAGATGATGCGATGGGGCTCAAAAGGTCTTGGCTCCCTTGGGTTACGTTTTTTGCAGGGCTATCGGGAACACTCACCGCCTTAGCCTTAGAAATTTGGACTTCCGCCGTCGATTGGCCTATCAATGTTGGGGGCAAACCCTTTGTCAGTCTACCCGCGTTCATTCCGATCGTTTTTGAGTTGACTGTTTTATTTGGCGGCCTAGCCACGGTTGGCGCGCTTTTTTATGTTTGTGGTCTCCCGAGATTAAACCCTAAAATCTTACATCCTCGAATAACAAACGATAGATTCGTACTCTTTGTCCCTTGCGACGACTCTAATTATAATGAAATAGAACTCGCACAATTTTTTAAGGGATTCAAAGCAGAAGAAGTCTCAGCGGTGACTCAATGAAAATACTATGCCTACTCTTAGTCGGCGGAGCCATTTTAAGCCTTACAGCTTGCGAACGCCAAAAACCCGAAAGAGAATACATGCCGGATATGTACGAAAGTACGTCTCTTAAGGCCCAAAAAGAAGATCCTTTTTCTAAGGACGGTGCCGCGGCCAAAGTGCCTCCCGAGGGTACAGTCCCAAGAGGGTTTGCTCCCTACCACTACACCAAAGACGAAACGGATAAAGCCGGCCGAGAATTGCGAAATCCCATTATGAAAACCAAGATGAATGTGGAGCGTGGGCAAAAAGTTTTTAATACTTATTGCATCGTTTGCCACGGTAAAAAAGGAAATGGCGAAGGGACGGTTGTGCCGCCATTCCCAAGACCCCCCAGTCTCCTTAGCGATAAAATCATAAAATATCCCGACGGGAGTATTTTTAATATTATTACAAATGGTCAAAACAACATGCCCAATTACCGATCACAAATTAAAGCGGAAGATCGCTGGGCCGTGATTGATTACATCCGGGCCCTTCAAAGAGCCGCCCATCCTACAAAAGAGGACACACAGGAACTTGAATCGGAGGCCGTAAAATGAAGATCAAAAACCTCTTTATTGGAGGCATCGTTATAGGACTCCTGAGCTTTGCAATTTCGCTAAGTATCAACCCTTCGCGGGCCTGGCACGGCTACCTGATGAACTACTATTTCTTTGCCATGATTGGTATCGGTGGAACTTTTTTTTCTGCCACCCAATATTTAACCAATGCGGGCTGGAGTGCAACGGTAAGACGAATCCCTGAGTCTTTAAGTTCTTGGTTCTTACCTTCCCTTGTCTTATTTATTCCCCTCGTGATCGCCGGCAAATCTATATTTCTTTGGATGAATACGGGGACCATGGGATCTGACCCTGTACTTCAAGGAAAGATTCCTTATCTTAATCTTCCCTTCTTTATAATCAGGGCCCTCGGCTTTTTTGCAGTTTGGTATTTTTTGGGAAACCAAATCGTCCGCAACTCGTTAAAACAAGACACCGAAGGAGGGACGGAGTTAACCTCTAAAAATGTCAAACTCTCAGCCATATTCATCCCTCTTTTTGCCATTTTCTTTTCAACCTTAAGCTTTGATTTGATCATGTCGTTAGACCCCCATTGGTTTAGCACCATGTTTGGTGTGAATTGCTTTGCCAATCTCTTTTTGGTCACGATCGCCGTAAGCATTGTCATTGTAATTCATATGAAGAAAAACGGCTATTTTGGCGAAAGTGTTAACGAGAACCATATTCAAAATCTTGGGCTTCTTCTTTTTGCCTTCACTATTTTTTATGCCTACATCGCCTTTTGCCAGTACATGCTGATTTGGTACGCCAACCTCCCTGAAGAAACCTCCTATTATTTACGGAGGTGGGAGAACGGCTGGTGCGTTTACGCCCTCTTTATAATCGGGTTTAAGTTCATCGTGCCTTTTCTCTTGCTCTTACCCCGAGAGGCCAAACGCAATATGAGTTACTTACTAAAAATGGCCTACTGGGTTATTTTCGTTAATTTTATTGATATGTTCTGGATGGTTATGCCGACTTATTCAACTCAAGCTATTACTCCTTTTTTGGAGTTCGGAATCTTCCTTGGATTTGGCGGAGCCTTCGGCTTAACGGTCAGAAACTTTTTACTCAATCACCCGGTGCAACCGCAAAAGGATCCGCGAGTAGAAGAGGCCCTCCACCTCCATCAATAGTAGTATGAAGATGTTATGAAAAATTCCACAAAACCTTTTGAGCCCAGAACTAAACTTCTAGCTCGGGCTCTAGCTATTTTAGCAGGACTTATATTCTTTCTTATCGTTGTGGGAGGCCTCGTGCGAAACCTAGGCGCTGGGCTCTCTTGCCCGGATTGGCCTCTTTGCCAGGGGGAAATTATCCCCCAGTTTGATTTAAGAGTTTTTGCGGAGTATTTTCACCGACTTTTTGCTGCAGCCGTGAGCACTTTGACCCTCGTTTTATCCGTTGTCATTTTTATAAAACCCGAATTCAGATCTAAACTAGGAAGACCTGCGTTACTGGCTTTGGGTTTACTTTTTAGCCAGGTTATTCTCGGCGGCCTCACGGTTCTAAAACTCCTGCAGTCAGAAATTGTCACCCTTCATTTGGCCACGGGAACCTTATTTTTTGGGACGGTTCTCTACATGGCTTTAAAATCGAAGACGTTAGGTTCAAAGCCTTCAGGAGTGGGCCATCGCAGACTCTTTGAGCTTGGAGTTTTCACCATTGGAGCGATTTATGTTCAGATCATTCTAGGGGGGATTGTGAGCAGTCATTATGCGGGACTTGCTTGCCCTGACTTCCCGACCTGCAATGGAAAATGGTGGCCCACTATGACAGGAAATATTCCTTACCAGGTTATTCATCGATTGGGAGCGGGCACCGTTTTTTTAGTTACTATCTATTTCGCCTTGAAACTTATAAATTCCAAAAAGTTCAAACCCAAAGCCGTACCCATTATTTTGGCCCTCTTTGTCCAAATTGGGCTTGGAATTGCCAATGTCCTCTTTAGATTGCCAGTGCCTATGAGTGTGGCCCATTTAGCTGTTGCTGAGTGCCTCATTGCCCTGATACTTATGTCAACATATGAAATCCGTTATAGCTAGTTACGTCAATTTGACAAAACCCACGATCGTGCTTCTCTTTTCTCTGACCGGG
>JABDDW010000089.1 GCA_013287405.1 Deltaproteobacteria bacterium | reverse complement strand
TTTTTTATTCAAATCTTTCTGCATGGCATTGAGAAGCTCAACATTTTGCAGAGCCATTCCCTCAAGGGTCGCCCTTGCAAGGTGCCCGCGACTTGAACCACGGGTGAGACCCGTAATAACTCCGCGAGCGTCAGGATCCCAATACGGAGCTCCAAGCCCAGTGAGTGCGGGAACAAACTGCACTCCTCCACAATCAGACACAGATTCCGCTAGTTTCTCAACCTCACTACTTTTTGATATTATGGCTAAGCCATCTCTAAGCCATTGCACGGCGGCGCCACAGATAAATGCCGAACCCTCAACAGCATAAGTGACTTTGTTCTTCCACTGCCAAGCTACTGTGGTAAGACAACCCGACTTACTTCTAATAATTTTTGAACCCGTATTCAGCAGCAAAAAACTTCCCGTGCCAAAAGTGCACTTAGCTTCTCCTGGTTCAAAGCAGGCCTGACCAAAGAGTGCCGATTGTTGGTCACCAGCCATGCCTGAAATGGGAATGCCCTCGGGAAGCAAGCCTCCAAGGCCTTTTGTATGTCCAAATAGGCCAATGCTCGGTTTTATTTCTGGCAAGATTTCCAAGGGAACACCCAGAATCTTACAGAGACTTGGATCCCATTTTAATGTTTTCAAGTCCATAAGAAGTGTTCGGGAGGCATTAGAGACGTCGGTGGCGTGGCTCTGGCCATTAGTCAAGCGCCATAGGAGAAACGTGTCAACCGTTCCAAAGGCACATGCATCCATATTTTTTCTTATCTCCCCAACATTTTCTAAAAGCCAGTTGATTTTGGTTCCGGAGAAATAGGGATCCAAGACTAACCCCGTCTTCGATTTGAATTTGACCTCAAAGCCCTTCTTTTTTAGTTTCTCGCAGAAATCGGAGGTCCGACGGTCCTGCCAAACTATAGCGTTGTAAAAAGACTTTCCTGTTTTTCGATTCCAAACCAAAGTGGTTTCTCTTTGATTTGTAATTCCTATGGCTTTTATTTCTTCGCCCGACACCCCGGCCGCTTTAAGCGCTTTTGAAATAACGTCAGTGACTGAAGTCCAAATATCTTCTGGGTCGTGTTCTACCCAGCCAGGCTTGGGATAAATTTGTTTGTATTCTTGATTTACTTTGGCTTTTACTTCTCCTTTAAAATCTAGGATTATAACTGTGCTTCCTGTTGTACCTTGATCGATTGCTAGAACATAAGACATAATCCCTCCAGGCATGGTATCGAGTAAGAACAGAGTCACATACTATGGATAATTTTTTCGAGAAGAAAGAAAAAATATTTGGGCTTAAAACTCTGGAGCGAGATCTTTTGCTCTACAGGGTTATGCCGCGCCTTGTTCTTGAGATTATTCGAAAATATTTCAGGCTCACGGTGGACGGGCGTGAGAACCTGCCTTCCACTGGAGGGGCTATAATAGTTCCCAATCATTCAGGATATGCGGGGTTTGACGCTTTTATGATTGGTAACGAAATTCGAAACAGCACGAAGCGAGTGCCCCGAATTTTGGCCCACCATCTCTGGTTTATACATAAAACCATCTCTATTCCTCTAGAAAAAATGGGCATCACTGAAGCCACAATGAATAATGGCTTAGGCCTTTTGAAAAAGAAAAATATCATTATTCTTTTTCCAGAAGGAGAATACGGAAACTTTAAACCCATCCGTAAACGTTACAGACTTCAGGAGTTTAAGAGGGGTTTTGTCAGAATGGCCCTTCTTACAAAAACACCTATAATTCCCACGGTGGTTATCGGGGCGGAAGAAACTCACATCACGCTGAGCCAACTTAAGTTTACAAAATTTCTTATTGGAACCATTTTACCCCTACCATTGAATTTTATTCCTCTACCGGCAAAGTGGAAAATTAAATTTCTAAAACCCATTTATCTCGATTATCCGCCATCGGCCGCTGAAGACCATGACCTCGTTCATAAAATTTCAAGACAAGTTCGAGAAATGATTCAATTCAACATTGATCAAGAATTGAGAAAACGCCGCTTCGTCTATTTGAAGTAATAGCTTAGAATTGGCTTATGCGAGATCGAGCGACGGGGCCCTACGACGCAAAGGCAGTGACCTTTGCAGCCGATCGAGTTTATTGACCAGGCAAGTCAGCACCAATGGCCTGAATAAGCTTCACCCAAACGGCTCTCACACCCTTGGGACTTTCCGCAGTACCGACCAGATTACCAACGATAAGAACACTTATGGCGCAAACAATAATAAGGAGAAGGACGTATTCTAAAACAACTTGTCCTCTTGAGTGAGGCAGGCTACTCTGAGTAGGAATGAACGACTTTGACTCAGATTCTGATATCCCTGACCTTCCAGGGCCCGAGACCGATTCAACTGACGCAAAAGTTCGCCCCACGGTCTCTAAACGACCTTCAGTCCCCTTATGGGGCAAAGTCATTATTATGTCGATCCTGGTTTTCTTAATTGCCCTTGGATATCTTCGCACTCACAATGAGCATGCCGAAAAAACAAGCAATATACAAGATGGTCCGACGGATGTTCCCGACAAAGCTAAAAGAAAAGCAGTTCCAGATATTCTTATGACGGCAATGAGGGGTCCCAATAAACGCTTGAGTGATTTTAAGGGAAAGGTCGTTCTTCTTTCCTTTTGGGCAACATGGTGTACCCCCTGTCTTATAGAATTGCCCACGTTTATAGATCTCTATCAAAAGCTATCTGACAAAGGTCTAGTAATCATTCCTTTAAATGTTGATGAGAACGCACAAACAGCGGCTGCATTTGTGAACGATTTTTGGAAGGCCAAGAAGTTCCCATTTCCCACCTTCTTTGATCCCACCCATGAAGGCGCTTCGAGCTTTAGGGTCGATGCCCTCCCAAGCAATTTTGTCTTGGATAAGAATGGTCTTCTTGTAGCGCAGGGTTATGGAGCCAATGATTGGGGTAGTGATGCCAGCATTCAGTTTATTGAGGAACTTCTGAAGGAATAGATTTCATAAAGTGATTTGCGATTGCATAAATCACTCGTGCTAGAAAATACCCGGTGACGATATCCCATAAGTAATGTTGTTTTGTGGTCAAGGTCGATACTGCTATAAGAATGCCAAGAATAAGACTCCAATTGCCGATTTTTCTGTCATACCGTTGAACAAAAAAAGCAGAAAGAAATCCCAGGGCCACGTGTTGTGAGGGAAGGCAGTTGGCGGGAGTGTCTAGGAACCGGACCAGATCGAGAGCCAAATCATTTTGATCACCTGTCATAGGGGGTCTAGGAAAGACCGTCGGATAAAAAAGATAGCAAAGAGTACAAACCGTAGCCAAACTTAAGTAAGAAAGGACGATAGGCTTCACATCTTGATCACGGGTACACATAAAGCCGACCAAAAGGGGAAAGATGTAGATCAAAATATATATCCAGGCCGTCCATGGTAAAAAAGGTGTCCTTATATCAACTATGGACATGCGCAAAAAGTGGGCGGAAGTTAAAGTGAATCTATTCGTAAAGAGATAAAGGGCAATAACATACAAATAAGTTAGAGAAAAAAAGATCCAACGGTTCTTAAGATTCACAAGGGCTGTACCGGCCCGAAAGCGCCGTGGATCATTTTTCCAATCTGTAGTCGGGTTGTTTCTGTATAAGAACCGTTCACACCAAAAACCAAATGCTCTCCAAATCTTCCTGTAGCTAAATCCTCATCATTTTCAAAAGCATCTTTAAATGTTTGCCTGGACGGGTACAACATTAAAAATATATTGGGCCTAGCCAACGAAATGGATTCTAGACGCATTCCGCTAGAGGTTAGAAGTTCCTGAATATCAAAATACATCTTCAACGCATCAGACTCTTGCCGATCGGAGAAATAAATTCTCAACGGGCCATCGATAATGGCTGTATTAAAATCCCGTGAGAAATAACGAGAATCTGTGACCATCAATATTTTGTCTTCCATGATGCTCCTCTCACTGGGCTTAATGTAAAAGGCCCATCTGTTGTTCTTATAGTTAAGGTAGGGTCGCAGGGGCCCGTAGCCCTGCTCCTGATGCTTAAATAGAAAATTTAAAAAAGCAAATCTTATTTGTGTGGAGCTTTAACCCCATCTTTCGGAAACAAAGCCTTTAAGGCAGGGATCATATCGCCATCATTAGCAATTCGAGCCATTCCCACCCAGGGCCAGTCATTTTTCAATCCCTCGTGATGAGGGAAAAATGGAGGAGTCGCATTTCCCTCTTTTGTAATGGCCAAAGCTAAGTATTGAAGTTGCGTAGAAAGCTCCCTCATCACCTCAACGTAGTCGTGCATGTCCTGATCTGCTGTCTCGCCATCTCCGATGGTGATGACGTATTTGTTATACTTGTCGGAGGGAAAGCGCTCCAGGATCTCTTTGTCTTTATTGGCTGCACTTACGTAATTGGTTCCGCCTCCAAAAAATCTCTTGAAAATGTCTTCTTCTGACATTTCCTTAGCTACCGTATCGAAACCAACATAGACGATATGTACGTTCTTATAGACAGCACTCAAAAGAGCCTGAAGATTAAAAATCAAATTTTTGGCAAGTCTGATGCGCTCCCCTCCCATGCTTCCCGTGAGATCAAGATTCACAATCAAAACAGCTTCAAAGTCGGGAAGGGGAAGTTCAACGGAATGAGAAACAACGATGTCCGTCGGCTCGATTAACGGAATGGCTTCTTGTATTAATTCGAGAATGGGAACACTTGCATCGTAAGGCAGATCTTTGGCTTTTCTTAGAGCACGGGCCTTTTCAATGGCATTAATCATTGTGTCATTCCAAAGGGTGTTACCATTGGGTCTCAAAACCCGAGAATTTCTAACTCTTCTCTTTTCGGCCTCTTCGTGATCTGTTCTTCTTATATTTGG
>JABDDW010000088.1 GCA_013287405.1 Deltaproteobacteria bacterium | reverse complement strand
AATTTAACCTTGCCCGCAATGAGGCAGGCAAGAGAATTTTTATTAATCGTTATGGTAATTGATCCCCTTAAGAATCGTCATGGCCCGATACACTTGCTCACATGCCATGGCTAAAGCGATATGATGATTCATTGTCATTTTTGAAAGAGAGAGTTTCAAATCGGCGCGAGAGAGAACGTCATCACTTAGACCAAAGGCCCCACCAACAACAACCATGAGTCTTTTTTTGCCCCCGCCCAAAACTCTATTTAAAATATTCGCAAATTTTATTGAATCCACTTCGATCCCACGTTCGTCGCAAACTATAACGTAGTCATTATCCAAAAGCTTAGAATGAATAGCCGCGCTCTCTTCTGTTTTCTTCTCTAATTTTTCATGACGACTGAGCGAAGTGCTCTTTAATACAAAGACTTCGATTTTAAACCAATAAGATAGTTTCTTTTTATAACTTTCTAAGACTTCCTCAAGCCAGGCGGGGAGCCGACTTGAAACAGTTATAAAGGACAGTTTCAAGGGCGAGAACCCCGAGCCTCTTCCTTAGACTTAGTTTTCTTGGACGCAACCCGCGCCTTCTCTACAAGTTCACCTTGAAACTGAGGGTACCCTTGCCAGAGCCCTTCGATTTTGTATTGAGCTCTTATGGCATCCTGAAAAACATGAACGACCACTGATCCAAAATCAATAAGCACCCAATGGCCATTCCGCAACCCTTCAACATTTATAGGAGCAAGGCCAAACTCTTCTTTAACGGATTCAACGATTCCCTCTCCAAGACTTGAAGCATGGCGATGACTTGTGGCGCTGCAGATAACCGAGTATTCCGCATAGGCGTTGCCCTTGGTCATGTCATAAATTTTAAGGTCAAGAGCCTTTTTATCAAGAGCTCGGTGAGAGCAAAACTTCGCAAACTCGCGATAATCGGCGACAAGAGGGGAAGATCTTTTGTAAAATCCCTTTTCACGGATCAGTTCTATAACGTTTTTGGGCAACCATTTAGAGACGTCATGTCCAGAACGTAATCGTTTTCTAATTTCCGATGAGGAAGCATCTATGTCTTGAAGTTCAACAAGAATGATTTCTCTCCCCGAATTTAACTTAAGCGCCTTTTCTTTATAGTCAGCGACATATTCAGCTATGCCTTGGGGCAAATCCTCTTCGGCCAACGACAAAAACACTCCCGGCCGGGTCGTCACGGCGAAGTTACACATTTCTAAGAGGTGGGGAAAGTTTTTCCACTTTGGAAGATCTTTAAAGGCATCCGCTCCTAAAATAAAATAAATATTTTCGGGCTTAAAGGTTTTTCCAAGTTCTTTTAATGTATCAAAACTATAGCTGATTCCTTTTCGATTGATTTCAATTTGGCTCAGTTCAAGCTCCGGCTGGTAAGGCCTCACACAGGCAGCAACAATAGCAGCACGCTCCTGGGGAGAAGGGCCAGAAATCTCACGATGAGGGGGGATGGAGGCTGGGACGATGAGCACCCGACTCAGACTCAGTTTGTCCCGAACCGTAAGGGCCGAGTTGAGATGACCCGAATGTATGGGGTTAAAGGTCCCCCCAAAAACACCGATGCGTTCGCTGGACTTAGAGAGTCGCCCTTTCTTCGGCAAAGCTTTTGCTTTTTTCGTTTTCTTTAAAAGAGTCTTCTTTTTCACCTACAAACCTCGCTATATGCACAGTCATCTCGTTAATGAGTTTATGAATTCCAACTCCGGTAGCACCTGAGATGGCCAATGTTTCGACTCCCAAAGCTTTGAACTTCTTTTGAAGCCTCACCAAATCAGATTTACCTAAAAGATCAATTTTGTTAAGAACCACCAGTTGCGGCCGCGACGAAAGTTCAAAAAAACCTTCGTCTGCTCTTCGTTTTTCATCATAGTGTCTAAGTTCGTCATTGAGATCTTTATAATCGGCGACAGGATCCCTCTCCGTAAAACCCGATGCATCAATAAGATGTATAAAAAATCGAGTTCGTTCGATATGTCGAAGAAACTGAATCCCCAGACCAGCTCCTAAGTGGGCTCCCTTGATCAGTCCGGGAATATCGGCAACAACAAAGCTTTTGAAATCAGGTCCCTGCACAACTCCAAGATTCGGAACAAGGGTTGTAAAGGGATAGTCTGCAATTTTGGGTTTTGCCGCTGAAATTCTTGAGATCAGAGTGGACTTTCCGGCATTAGGAAAACCGATGATCCCCACATCAGCGAGGAGTTTGAGCTCTAAAAACAGTTCTCTCTCAGCTCCGTCCTCCCCTGGTTGAGAAAATTTTGGAGCCTGATTTACGCTGTTTTTAAAAAATTGATTCCCTTTACCTCCACGCCCACCTTTGAGAAGAACAACTTCGTTTTCTGAACTCTTAAGGTCCCAGAGAACTTCTCCGGTGGTGGCGTCTTTGATCAAAGTCCCCGGAGGAACAGAAATCAGCACATCTTTGCCGCATTGACCGGTCATATTTTGCTTTTCACCGGGGTGGCCATCTTCAGCCACAAATCTTTTCTTGAAACGAAAGTCCAGGAGGGTTGAAAGTTGCCGGTTAACCTTAATTATAACACTACCGCCAGCGCCCCCGTCACCGCCATCGGGACCGCCTCGAGGAACAAATTTCTCTCGTCGCCAAGAGATGGCTCCGGCACCACCATGCCCACTTCTTACAAAAATTTTGGCCTCGTCTATAAACTTCATAAACTTATCTACTCATTCCTTTGAGATTTTAGCCAAAAGTGTGCGGTAATTAAGAAGGATAAACGCTGACGGCCAAGCGAGTCTTGTCCTTGCGTTCAAACTCTACCTTGCCCAAAACTAAGGAATAAATTGTATGATCACGACCCATGCCTACGTTTTGACCCAAATGAAACTTGGTACCGCGCTGACGAACTATAATTGTTCCCGGTTGAACAACTTCTCCAGCATATCTCTTAACGCCTAAGCGCTTGCCTGCAGAATCTCGACCGTTTCTAGTACTACCACCCGCTTTTTTTGTTGCCATTAGCTAACCTCGGTTACGACTTTTTCGTCTTGGTTTTTGGTTTGTTTTTAGATTTTGAAACCCCAGCTGTTTTTGCCGCCTTCTTCTTTGGAGCCAAAACCCTTGCCTTGACCTCCCCTTTAGGAGCTGCAGCTTTTGCCACTTTTTGTTCGGCAATTTTCTTTAATTGGGCAGCATCAAGGACGTGGGGCTTCCCTTGCGCTTTAATGACTCCCGACGGAGTTACAATTTCTGAAACAAAGAGTCTTGTAAGCTCAGAGCGGTGTCCTTGCATCTTCTTATAGTTATTTCTACGTTTCTTTTTGAAAACTAAGACTTTCGTTCCGCGATATTGTTGTTCAACTACGCAGGTCACGGCAGCGCCAGCCACATAAGGAGCGCCTAGAACCGTTTGGTCGCCGCCCAACATAAGAACTTCTTTGATTTCAAGTTTTGAACCGGGTTCGCCGCCAATTTTTTCTACGCTAAAAGAGTCCCCAGCTGAGACACGGTATTGTCGCCCGCTTGTCTTAACGACAGCGTATGCATTTGATTCAGATGACATGATTTAGGTGAACCTCCGAAATTCTTCAAAGACTATACTTTCAAAGGATCTTAAATGCCATAAAACACTGCGTTTTGTCAATGTTTTGAAAAAACCTCGAATTGCTCTAGGTGGAATTTTTCTTCGGTCTTAATAATAATGCGCTTTCTTAACTTTTCTTCAGTCTCTTCAAGCATTTCCCGCTCCTCATCATAAAGCCAGCTGGCAATCTCAGGGTGGACGTGAAGTTCAATGGCGGCAGCCCCCTTATCGTCTTGATCGCGATAAAGTTCGCGGAAAAGCTCATAGCAGATGGTCGTCTTACTTTTTATAAAACCCTTACCATCACAATAAGAGCAAGGTTCGCACAGGGTTCGAACAAGGCTTTCTCGGGTCCTTTTTCTGGTCATCTCGACGATACCCAGGGAGGACATGCTTAAAACATTAGTTTTCGCCCTATCTTTTGCAAACTCCTCTTTTAAAGCCGTTATGACCTTTTCTCTATTAGAGTCTTTCTCCATGTCAATAAAGTCGAGAACAATGATGCCCCCGCAATTTCGCAGCCTTAATTGATAAGCTATCTCCTTGACCGCCTCTAAATTAGTTTTTGTTATAGTGTCTTCGAGGTTTCTCTTTCCAACATAGCGACCCGTATTCACGTCAATAGCCACTAGGGCTTCGGCTTCGTCCACAATGATGTAGCCCCCACTCTTAAGCCAGACCTTTCTTCCAAGGGCTCTTGATATCTCTAACTCCACGCCAAAGTGATCGAAAATCGGTTCTACACCGGTGTAAAGTGCTACATTGTTTTTTAACTTCGGCATGAATTGTTGGATGAACTTGAGAATCTTCTTATGGGATTTAGGATTGTCCACCATAAGGCGCTTTACGTCCTCGCTAAAAAGGTCTCGCACCGCCCTAAGTTCTATATCCAGATCGGCATGAACAAGTCCCGCCCCCGATCTTCTCTCGAAGTTCCGCCCAATCTCCTTCCAAAGTTTGGTGAGAAACTCCAAATCATTTTTAATATTCTTCTGACTTGCACCTTCGCAAGCGGTTCTTACGATAAAACCGCCGCCCGGGGGACGAAGAGACTTGACGATTTCTCTGAGCCGCTTTCTCTCCTCTTCTTTCTCGATGCGTCGAGATATTCCGATATGGGCCACCGTTGGCATGTAAACTAGGTTTCGTCCGGGAAGACTGATATGCATGGTGATCCTGGCCCCTTTGGTTCCGATAGGGTCTTTAGCCACTTGAACTAAGATTTCTTGACCCTCTTTAACCAAATCTTGAATGGGGGACTTGTCCGATGAAGGCCGGGGAGGGAGGTCGCC
The DNA here is from genome assembly GCA_013287405.1 of Deltaproteobacteria bacterium. The sequence goes on along the minus strand of JABDDW010000088.1, from coordinate 121 downwards.
GAGCTCGCTCTCCACATCGTCATCAATTATGAGCTCATCATTAGATGCCGTTTCGTCTCGAATATCCCCAACATAGAGGAAGGCTGCACGATCTAAGCCGATGTCGACAAAGCAAGCTTGC
>JABDDW010000087.1 GCA_013287405.1 Deltaproteobacteria bacterium | reverse complement strand
CTGGAACCCGCAACCCAAGGCTTTTAAGACGAATGTTTGAATTTTCTTTTAATCCTCTTTGAAAATTCTCCGACAGTCTCGATAAGTTCGGGTGTCCTCAGGAAATAGGATACAAGAAAATAAGCTCCCGCGCTTAAAGAGATATTCATACCTAGGGCGAAGATCCGAGCCAGATGAGAATCACCCAGAAACTTCTCAATTATGGAGTGCTGAGAAGCCACAAGAATAAGACCCAAAGAGGCCACCATGAACTTCGATAGAGAGGACAGAAGGTTTGAAAAATTTAAGGCCATAACCATCTTTTGGTACGCTACGAGCAAAACTAAGAAATTAATTCCACCGCTGAGGACGCTGCTCGTTGCCAGCCCCACCACTCCATTTGTCTTTGTTAGAATACTGGCGATGATGACATGACAAAAAAGGGCTATGGCGGCAGCTAAAGCGGGTAGCCAAGTATTTTTCATGGCGTAAAATGCCGGCGCAAGAACCCTTACTCCCGTGGCAAATATGACTCCTAAACCGTAGACTTGAATTATCGAGGCTGTCATCAAAGTGTCTTTAGCCGTGAAGCGACCGTGCTCAAAAAGAGTGTGAACCATAGGCGTAGACAAAACGAGTAGGCCGGCAGCGCAAGGTAGGGCCATAAAGAGTGAAAGCTTTAGGGCGTGGAGACTAGCTTCACTCATGCCTACCCGATCATCGCGGGACCAAAGGGCCGATAACGCGGGTAAAGCCGCCGTCCCCACGCTGACGGCAAATATAGAAAGAGGGAGTTCAAGAATTCGATCGGCCCAGAAAATCCAGGAGTTACTACCCTCTTGGAGCTGGCTTGCAAAATGAGTGTTAATAAGAACGGCGAGTTGCATCACTGAGAGCCCTAAAACACTGGGTCCCATCGCCTTTAAGACTCGTTTTACTGCTGGCTTGCCCCACCATTTTCGAAGTCTTGGGATGTATCCAAATCTCTTCAAAGCTGGAATAAGTATAAGACCTTGAAGGACTCCTCCCGCCACCGTTGACCACGCCAAAACGTCCTCAGGAATATTAAACGTATGTCTAAAAAACAAAATACCAATAATCATCGCCAAATTCCACAAGGCAGGGGCTACAGCGGGGAGCCAAAACATCCGCATGGCATTGAGGATACCCATGGCGTATGCGTAAAGACTTACAAGCATAATATAGCAAAACATAATTTTAGTTTGATGAATGGTTAGGTCTAACTTTCCAGGAATTGAAGTAAAACCCTCTCCGCTACTCAAGAAGTTGACCATGGGCCCAGCGCCGAAGGTGCCCAAAATCGTAAGAATAGAAAGAGCCACAAAGAGCATTGTAAAAACGCTAGAGGCAAGGTCTCGGGCGTCCCGTTTGTCTTCACTTTTCAAGAAATCGGTGAAAACCGGAATAAAACTGACGGTCAGAGCACCTTCGCCAAAGAGTCTACGAAACAGGTTGGGTAGGCGAAAGGCGACGACCCAAACATCCGTTGCCGTACGCGAAAAGTAATGGGCCATTATAAGGTCACGAATGAACCCTAAACCTCGACTCGTAAGGGTCCCGATGGCTACCCAAAACGCGGATATGGCCACCTGTTTTCGTTCAAGATCTCGCTGTTCGATCAAAGATTGACTCCCACGCCCTTAAGATGATATCAAAAGGCCCTAAAAGTGAAGTCTTTATTAGGAGGTTTTTAATTGGCTACACATAAGTCCGCAGAAAAACGAGCACGACAAACGATCCGACGCACGAAAACCAACACTTCTGTGACTTCCGCTCTCAAGACCTTTGAAAGAAGGGTTAGGGAAGCTTACGAAAAGAAAGATGCAAAAGAGGCATTAGGAGCCTTGAAGGCCCTTGCCTCTCAATTTGATAAGGCCGCAAGTAAGGGTGTTGTTCACGCCAAGAAGGCTGCGCGAAAAATCAGTCGCCTTTCAAAACTTGTGAACGGAATTAGCGCCTAGGATCTGGGCAAATCACCTGATAAACGGTTATCAAGAAATTCACGACTTTCGAAGATAGAGATTCATCTTCTTTTCTCCTAAAAGTTCAATGGCCATATGGGCATTGTGGGCGGCGCAAAGGAGACTTAAGTTTTCAATTTCGTGGGTCCCTCCCATTGAATATGGAATTTTATGCTCGATTTGAAGTCGATGGGTGGACATACACTTTCTCTGGGTTTCGGGGCTAATGAATTGACATTGACTGTTGGCTTTTTTCCAAACTTCTAATTTGATCTTATTTGGAATATAACGAGATTTCGAGGGTGCTTTTTCAGATCCACTGCGCAGCGCAGTTGTTCTCTCGGTTTTTTCTTTTGGCTCTACCACTTCAAGGGCCAGATCTGAAATAGCGTCAAGAAGTTCAACCATGGTTTGGGTCTTTAGCTTGTGGGACAAATTGGATCGAAGTCTATCAAGCTTTAATTTTAATTCATTTGGCATGATGAGCCTAATTTCAGTTTGATCCTCTGAAAGAGGTCTTTCTTTTTCTTTAGGAATAGCTTGAGGGGATAACTTGATAAATTCCCTTTGAGCTTCCTTAATAGATTTATTCTCAAGATTTTTTATAACCTCCCTCTTTTCATCAAGGCTATAAGAATTAAAAGCCTTTTCTTCACCTTTAAAAAATCTCTGGGCTTGGGCTGCGACCGTTAAAGTCAATTCACCTGACTCAAGCTTTTCCTCAACCTCAGGAATGTCCGTTACGAGCCTCATTGCGGCAACGCGTCTTGCAGCCGAAGCATCATCAAAGCCCAGTTCTTTGACGGTAAATTCATGAAGGGATCCAAAGCCAAGTTCTAAATGAAGTCTTCTTTTTTCAACTTCACGAAGCAAATGAAGAATCTCAAGGGTTAATTTTCTTTCTTCACTTACAAGGTTTTTAGTTTTTAAAACAAGTTCAGAGTTTGAAAGTTTGGAATAATTTGACATAAAAGTTCCCCCTTTTTGAAGGGCAACATACCATGGATTTTTTAATGCCCGCTTCTAAAACGTCTCAAAGCTAGACTAGAAGGGGCATTGGCGCTTACCAAAGGCTCTGTGGGTTGCGAAGTGTCTGAAGGAATGTTTTTAGAAACTCCGAGAAAAAAATAAATCTGCGCCATATTAGCGATTCGAAAAGTACGTCAATAAATATTTCAAAAGAATTCTTCAAAATCTCCACCGTGCTCACAACTTAACTCTTCCTTAAATAACCCTTTTTTCCCAAAACAGAAATTTCTCTAATCCGCTTCGTCTAGAAGCGATTTCATGCTGCCAAGCCCCCGACCGATACCGATCATGGGCAGAAAATTTCAAAGATCACGGAGGAACCTGGTCAAACTTTCGGATAAGGACGCGGATATCAACTGAATTTGTCCTACTTTAATTATGGAATGAAATTCTTCCAAGTATTTGGGGGTGAGAAAATAGAAAAATTTCAAGCCACTTGAAAAAATTCTGAGAAATTTTCCTAACAGTTATCACCCTACCACCCTACTAACGATTGACTTTAATGGCCCCTGGCAAGGGAGTTGCATCCGCCTCAACGCTTATGCTTATTAGACCCCTTACCCTCATGGTCTCCCTGGTTCTGATCGACCTTCTTATTGGTCGTCCGGCCTCAGCGTCAAATGTAGAGGATTTGATTCTTGAGGCTATTACTAAGCTCAAAGAAGATGTAGCGAACTATCACCCAGTTTCTGATGGCTTAACCCACTTTACATCTAACAGTGCCAAGCTCGACCTAGAGATTTTACATCGACCGCGTATTCGAGAAATTCCGGGAATCCCGAAACTCGAGGTCATGCTCGCTTTTCATGACCTTTTTCAGCTTGGAGGCGGCCTTAGAAAGGCTCCTGAACACGAAGAGGCCGGGTTTATGTTGGTAACTCCGGAATTTATTCCCATTCTCTCTCTTCCCCCTCATAGCGAAAACGCCAAAGGCTTTTTTCACGAGTATGATCATTTCAAATATTGGCTCGAGTTAAGAGCAGAATTGATCTCAAGGGGCGAGTCCGAGCTAAAAGCTTCGAAAGGAGCAGCTGAACTCATGTTGACTCCGGACGGGACCGTCGTTAGTGAAAGTAGAGCTATGATTATCGAGCTTTCATTTATGCTTAAGGAGAGCAAATCCGCGAAGCCCATCGATTTGGGAGATATTTGGGATTCAGCGATGTACCCTTTACTTGAGGGATACTTTAGAGCCAACTCGATAGCAAAAAAGTCACCGGCGATAGGCATCCCGCAATTGGTTAGGTTCGATGATCTTTTGCGCCAAAGGCACGAATGGTTTATCGCCAAAAAGAAGGAAGCCGACCCACAAGCTGATAGTCCTTCCTATGAGAGTATTCAAAAAGAAATGTTAATTTTTTGGTGCAAAGGACAGCTCTCAAAGCTCTAAATAGTTGGTGTGCGGACCTCGTTAAAACTGTGAGCTTTGGCCAAGAAATCTTCAAACGGAATGATACCGATCGACTAAGCTTCTGCTGCTGTTTTCTCAGCGATGTAATCTCTGATTTTCCGTTTGCTTTCAAAAGCCAGGTTTTTAAAGCGAAGCCCATAACAACTTCGGCCGCTTGCATCGGTTTGAACAATATAGACTATTTCCGCAGTAACAGAGAGAAAGTGAGCCGTGGGCAAAAAGAGATTGGCCACCACTAGGCCCCCTTTGAAGTGTTTCTCACTGGCTTGAAATTGTAGGCCGCCCTCACCTATTTCTAAACAGGGCACTATATTGTACTGCCCTCCAGACAAGACGCCCACGACGGTCGTGATTTTTCGCCGGGGATACCTTCGAATAAAAGCTAGACCTTCATCTCGAGCTGATTGCTCTCCCATAATTTTTTGTCGGCCTTTATCTGAATATTCTTAACGGTTTGTCTTACTCAATACTTGAGACGAATCCGCACATTAGTCTGGCCACTTAGTCAGGATTCCCACGACCTCCATAGCGGTCAGAACTTCCGGAATTAAGCGTATCAAAACTAAAATCAACCCGGCTTAACGTTGTTATTCATGATT
>JABDDW010000086.1:5042-5107 GCA_013287405.1 Deltaproteobacteria bacterium | reverse complement strand
GTTGCGAGACCGTTAAATCTCGGGTGTCAGCACCAAGTTCCGAGAAATTTTTTTCCGACGAAATT
>JABDDW010000086.1:0-5032 GCA_013287405.1 Deltaproteobacteria bacterium | reverse complement strand
GCCATCTTGGCTTAAGCGATCGATCAATTCATGACCAAGTAAAATGAACCTAATATTTAAATTCGACTCTTGAGTACTGGCGGGACTGGCGCCAGCTGTTCCCCCGGGAACAGCAGTAACGCCACCGGTAGTAGCCGTACTAGCATTAGCGGTACCGGCAGTAGCGGTACCGGCAGTAGCGGTACCGGCAGTAGCGGTACCGGCAGTGACGGTACCCGCAGTAGCCCCACCTTCAGCGGTAGTTGTCTGAGGCTGGGTTTGCTGGATAGTTCCTCTAGTGATGTTTTGCCCCTGATGGGTGGGGGTAGTTTTTTGCGCCTGGGCTTCGGGTTGCTCTACTTCAACGGACCTCGGACGGTGATAAAACCAAAAATAGAGTCCTCCTAACAGAACAAGCACGACTAGAGCTAGAGCCAGGGACGCAAGAATGGAGTTGTATCGCTTTGAAATTGCTAGGTTTTTTTGGAAAAAATTTTCCATCACAACTCCGCACTTTGCGCAGAATCGATCCCGAGGTTGTTCAAAGCCACACTTTGGACACTTAATCATAGTGAGAAAAGGCTAGCACGGGCCGACGCTTTAAAAAATTAAAAAAATTGGAGCCTTGACGCTACAGTGGCCGGGGGTTTAAAGTGGGTATAAGTGGGGCAAAGTGGTTTTTATGGGGTAATCCGTAAATTCCTGATTTGTCTCCCTCAAAGCCCACGGATGGGCTTTCCCCTTTTTGAGGTCAGGATGAGCGCTCAACATAGTGGCCAATTTCGAGGCCGTTTCGAAATCAAAGTCGACCCGAAGTTCCGGTTGACACTTCCTGTGCCGTTCAGAGAAGTGCTGAGCTCTCGTTCCCATTGTCCCATGATCATCACTAATAGCCAATATCAAGGAAAGCGATGTTTGGATGTTTACCCTCTTCACGAGTGGAAGAAACTTGAAAACCGAGTGGCTAAGCTTCCTCAGCTCAAAGTCGAGGTTCAAAATTTTCAAAGATTTTATCTTTCTGGAGGACATCCCGTGGAGGCCGACGCCCAAGGGAGAGTCCTTATTCCTCCGATTTTAAGAAGTTATGCCAACATTCAAACCGACATCGTTCTTGTTGGATTCGCCAGTAAGTTTGAAATCTGGGCCCTTGAAGTCTGGAAGGGGCTCTTTGAGAATTTAGCCCAAGATTTCAACCAAACTTTAGCCGTGATTTCTGAGATGGGACTTGACGATGAGCCATAACCTTCCACTCCATCTTCCTGTCTTGGAGGAAGAAGTCATTCGGGCCTTTAAGGAACAACCTCGGAGCCAAAAGTATTTTCTAGATGGAACTTTTGGAAGAGGTGGCCATACGCGTGCTTTATTAAAGAATTTTCCCGGAGCTCGCGTTTGTGCCTTTGATAAAGATGACGAAGCCATAGCTTACGCAAAGAGTGAATTTGCCCAAGAAATTTTGGAGAATCGCCTCCAAATTATTCGCGGCGACTTTAGAAGTTTAAGCGACCATAAGCTAGGTCCCTTTGACGGGGCCCTTTTTGATCTCGGGGTATCTTCGCCGCAATTTGATCAGGCTTCCCGAGGTTTTAGTTTTTCACTTGATGGTCCATTGGATATGAGAATGGACAGAAGCCAGCCCACGACGGCTGCCGATATTGTGAATACTTATTCTCAAGAAAGTCTCTCGGATATGTTTTTCAATTGGGGAGAAGTCAGGCATCCCAATCGAGTCGTGCGTGCCATTGTCCATGATCGAAGTGAGAGGCCCTTTCGCACGACTCGCGAACTAGCGTCTCTTATAGAGCGGGTAGAGCGAGCTTCGGGAACGAAAAAGAAAATTCATTTGGCGACCCCCTACTTTATGGCCCTTCGTATTGCCGTGAATCAAGAACTCGAAAATTTGGCGGATTTCTTTGAGACCTTACCCGCCCAGATTCAAGAGGGAGGAAGAGTCGTGGTGATTAGTTTTCACAGCTTAGAAGATCGCCTTGTCAAATGGACCTTTAGAAAACTGGATAAAGTGAAGGGTGTTATGATCAAAAAGAAAGTCGTGGTGGCGACCGATGAAGAGGTCAAATCTAATCCGAGAGCTCGCAGCGCAAAACTTAGAATTTTTCAAATAGGAGGCCTTACGTGAGTCATAGTCAAAAAAAACGAATCGCACCTTTTTTTTCGTTGTTTCTTCTCGTGGTGATTGGGGTTACCTATGTTTTCGTAAAAATGGAAGCCGTAACTGAGGGATACACTCTCGTGCGGTTGGGCCATCTTCATAAGGTGGCTTCTGAAGAAAGGGCTGAGTTTGATTTAATATACGCTAGGTTGACCCGACCAGAAAGACTCGACCATATAGGTACTCAAAGGTTAGCTCTGACCAGAGCTCATAAGAACCAAGTTGTCCTCATGGCGGCCCAAGGGGGATTCGCTATCCGACAATGAAGGCACGGGTCATCATTTTTGTTATTTCACTTTTGGCTTGCTTCGGGGCGGTTATTGGTCGGTTGACTTACATTCAACTTTTGCCTAATTCAGTTCTCGATCATCTCAAAAAATCTCAATATATGACTATTGTGCAAATCCCTCCCCAGCGCGGTAAAATTCTCGATCGTCGTGGTGAAGAGCTCGCGACGAGTGTGAGCTCCCAGTCGCTTTACGCTGATCCTTCGCTGATCACTTCGCCGCGGAAGCTCTCGAAGAAATTATCAAAACTTTTGGATCTAAAAGAGAAGGACCTTTATCTTCTTTTAAACTCTGATCGTCGTTTTGTCTGGATTAAACGGCAACTCGATTTAGATCTGGTTTCAGAAGTTGAAAGCTGGAAGGAACTTGGCTTGAAATTTATAGAGGAAGGTAGGCGTGCTTATCCCAATCAGAATTTGCTTTCGCAGGTTCTAGGTTTCATAGGGGCTGAGGGCGGTGGGCTGGAGGGCTTAGAGAAGAAATATGACAGCGAATTGAAAGGAGAAAAGCAGGCCATTGTGTCTAGACGCGATGCTCGAGGCCGGCCCTTAGTCGTCAGTGGGCAACTTTTTGAATACCAGGGAGATGGGGCGACCCTAGAGACTACAATAGACAAGGATTTGCAATACGAGCTTGAGCATGAGTTAGAGAACGTTACTATGACCCAGGTTGCCGACAAAGCAACGGGTGTTGTGATGGATCCTATGACCGGAGAAATATTAGCCATGGGGTCTTATCCCTCTTTTGATCCGGTCAAGGGAGGGAAAGCCAATCCAGATCTAAGACGTAACCGGGCTGTAACCGATATTTATGAACCAGGTTCGACATTTAAAGTTGTGACCGTCGCGGCGGCCCTGAGATCAGGAAGAATTCAACCTAATACGAAGTTTTTTTGTGAAAACGGAAAGTTTAAAATTGGCAAGAGAGTTATTCACGAAGCCGAAACTAATCACGGTTTTGGATGGCTCACTTTGGCTGAGATTTTGGAAGTCTCTTCTAACATTGGTACAAGCAAGGTCGCCCTTTCAATCGGACAAGACGCTTTTAAAAAGATGACTTTGGGGTCCATCGGTGCGAATCACTTGCTTAAGTTGTCGAGATTGGAGACGACGAATAAACTGAGGACCTAAAACCCAGCAAAAGAAAAAGGCCGTCAGAAAGGCCGCTAGAGTACGAAAAGTTTGATACTTAAAAACATTGAACGCCGAAACGCGTTCATGAAGCGCATACAAAAGCTGATAGAGCATGGTTCTCCACTAAGTTTTTAAAAAATTATGTGGTCCCCATTGCTCCACCACTCGTTCGAGTTTCATCGCTCGGGAGCCCTTCACCAAGACCACGTCTCCTGTCTGTAGCACGCTGCCGAAAGAACTCGCAAGCTTTTCTTCATAAGTATTTGAAACTATTATTGTTTTATTAAAACCAGCCCGTTTTAATCCTCGTTCGACGTCGGTGGCGTGCTCGCCAATTAAAAAAACACTATAAGGATCGGCTCCCGCTATGAGTTCGCCAGCCTCCTCGTGGTAGGCCTTTGAGTTATTACCAAGTTCGCGCATATCACCAAAAACGATATATTTTTTTCCGCGAGCTGCTAAAAGGGAAAAGTTTTCTATAGCCATCGCGCAACTATCTGGGTTTGCGTTGTAAGCGTCAAACAAAACCTTAGCACCAGAATCTAAATCAATAACCTGACTTCGTCCCCAGCTAGATCGGCAGTTGCCAAGGCCCTTCCAAATAAGTGGAGCATCGATTCCACAAGCTAAAGCGATCGCTGCTGCCGCCATACCGTTAGCAACTTGTTGCCGCCCAAAGCTTGGGATCTTCACAAGGCCTGGTTCATTACTAATTTGTCCCGATACTTCAAGGTATTCTAAGGTTAAAACTTTTTCTTTAAATGAAACGTCTACGTTTTTGGCGTAGCTAGAATAAGTGAGGACGCGACAACCGCCAGGAGCCCTGGCTCTCATCATCGCTGTATAAGTGTTATCTAAATTAAAAATTCTCGTGGCTTTGTTCTTTGCCCCTTCGTATATTTCCTCTTTGGCTTGGGCGATCTTTTCGATCTCGCCAAAAAATTCAATATGAGCCCGACCGACGTTGGTCACCAAGACCACATCTGGATCGGCCATCTTGGTTAAAGCCATGATCTCCCCTGAGTGATTCATCCCCATTTCGATAAGAGCGAACTTATGCTGAGGACGCAGTTCAAGGAGGGTGAGTGGGACGCCAATATGATTATTCAAATTTCCTTTTGTCGCTAAAACCGGAAATTTTTGACTGAGGATGGTCGTACAAAACTCTTTTGTCGTAGTTTTACCATTGCTTCCCGTGAGGGCTACAACTTTACCCGTCCAACGATGCCGATGCCATGTCGCTAAGTTTTGCAGCGCTTGGAGAGTGTCCTCAACTTCGATGACAGTAACGTCTGGTGGAACTTTTAATATCTTCTTGTCGATAATTAAGGCCGCAGCACCCTTTTCAGAGGCTTGGCCAGCAAACTCATGGGCATCGTAGCTTTCCCCTCTGAGGGCAAAGAATATTTTTCCTTTTAAATCGCCCCGAGTATCTGTTCCTACGCCCGTGATGTCTCTAGAGCCCG
>JABDDW010000085.1 GCA_013287405.1 Deltaproteobacteria bacterium | reverse complement strand
TTTATGGTGTCATTGATCCGAAAACCGGCGAGCGCATTCCCATTTGGGGTTATTCTGGAGGAGCGAATCAGACCTTAGCTCCCAATGCTGTTGCTGATCCGAAAACCGGTGTTCGAAGTCCGATGTTTCGAATCAATTCTCTCTATTTTTTTCGTGAGCCGAATATTTTGCAAAATATGATGGATAATTTTGACGCCATGACAACGGCCTTTGGAGAAGGCTTAGGGATAGGGGGCGTGAAACCCGTTCAACCTGTTCAGGTGCTACTTAAAGGCGGGGGCTCCATTACGATGTATTACACCTACGGTGTTATGAATCCCAATTCAATATGGGTTGACATGCTTTATGATGCCATCGCTTCTTGGAAGGAGGATCATAAGATTCCTTTAGATCCAGCCGATCCTCCGAAAAGGCGTCACACAGTTATCCTAAGCTTTTATTCCCAACAATTTGATATGTCTTATCGACCACAGTTAGAGGCTGAAAAAAAATTTATTGCTCTTAATACTGGAGCGCCGTACGAAGTGAATATCGATCGACAGTTTTCTGTGCCCGGAGGCTATGGATTCGGACCCGTTTATGCAGATTTCCCTTTGGATAGGGAAATGGGCGGGCAACTCCGAGACTTCGCCCACGTTTTTGCAAAGAACCCCAATTTTAAAATAAGCGTCTTTTTCAAAGTTGTACCGGGCGTTGATCGCTCGAAAGCAACTTCATTACAAATCTACGTTCTCCTGCATTCTAAAGATCAAGATTCTGAAGTCAACATAGATGGCGTAGACCTCTTCCATGGCCAATTTGGAAGCTTTAATCGCAGCGGTCATATTGGAATAAGCGACGGCCAAATTGGAAATTCTGAAAGTCGTTTTGTGGTTGAAATCCCAATGACCAATCCTATGGCTAAAGCCCTGATCGAGAGAACTCGGAAAATGATGGAGGTTCAAAGGCAAGAGGGTTTTTTATTTGATGGTGAAGAGTTTGTTTCGATGGCCTATGTGGCCGATCTCACCGGCCGGCTTCTTGAAGAAATAAATATCGATGACGTTCGAAGAATCAATAAGGCTATTTTAGCCGCAGCGAAGTTAAAGGACAAAACTGAAATGGCAAAAGCCTACGGAGCCATACTAGCCCAGTTACAGGCCATATATGACTCTAAAGCCTCTTTTGGTATCACGAAGACAAAGGAACAATTTGACGCTGACATGGTGAAAATGAAATCCATCTTCGTGGATTGGTATTCAAATCGACCTGTCCCCGCCGATCAAAAAGGAAATGGGCTCTACGTTTCGCAGTTTTGGACCCTCCTTGAACATATTCGCCAGCCTGGCGAAGACGCCATAGAAACAAAACAAGATTTCGACGCGGCTCTATGGAGATCATGGGTCAAGGCCGATCAACTTAAAACTGATATTTCTACCCTGTGGACAAAAGCAGGTGTGACCAAACCTCTTCCTGCCGATCGCCCCTCACAGGGAGGCGGAGTTGAGGAACCCCCAGCAAAAGGTAAACCTGGGGAGGGCAACGTCGTTCCTATTGATAAGCCTCCAAAACGAAAGACCAATCCTTCGAACTCCGCCGGTAAGACACCGGTGAACGGAAAGCAAGCCCGTGGCGCATCCTCGGAGGATTGCGGCAGCGAACTTGGGCGGGTTAAGAAAACAGCGGGTAAGAAAAGTTAGGGTGACTAAACTATCTTACACGCCTCTTCGAAGCTGAGTCTGGGCAGTCGAGGAAAAAGTTTAGTCTTGTCCCCGTAACCGAGATTGCAAATAAAATTAGACTTCCAAGTCGTCCCGCCGAAATAAGCTTCGTCTAGTTTCTTATTGTCAAAACCAGACATCGGCCCACAATCCAAACCTAAAGCGCGAGAGGCTAAAATAAAGTAGGCTCCTTGGAGGGAACTGTTTCTCAAAGCGGTGGTGTCACTCAACCCCTTATCCTTCGAAAACATTTCTGAAATCTTGGGAGCATGAGGGAAAAGCTTTAAGGCGTAAGTATAAAACTGTTCATCCAAGGCAATGACGGCGGTCACGGGAGAAGCTTTGACTTTATCGACGTTGCCCGGCGCTAAAGCGGGATAAAGTTTTTCTCTGGCCTGGCCGTCTCGGAGATAGAGAATTCTCATAGGGGAAAGATTGGCGCTAGTGGGGCCCCATTTCGCAAGTTCATAAATATCGTGGAGGGTTTGATCCGTTACTTTCTTTGGAAGCCACGCATTATGCGTTCGTGCCTCAGTAAAAAGTTGGTTTAAAGCAATATCTGAAATGGCGTTCATATGAACTCCTCTTTTTCTGTAGGTTGATTTCAGAACATGGTTTCTGAAGGGGGGCGGTTTCTGGTGAAGACGCAGCTTTCAGTCTGGTCGTCAAAGAGGCGCCCAGAGTAGCGAACGGAACCATCGTCTTGAAGTTTGAACTCATGAATGTTTTTTTCGCCTCTTCTTTCAAATCGATCAAATAAAATGCGTTTATAAGGATCCCACGCAGCGAGTAATTTACGATGAACCTTTTTATTTTTTTGAGGCAAATCGACTGACTCAGGTTCAGCCAACCCATCAATCTGTGCAAATTGCACTTCCATAGATTGCGGCAGGCCAGTCTTTTCACTAATTTCAAAATAGGCTGAGGCGACACCGGGACCTACACGAAGAGTGAGGGTCGGGACGACGTCACGAGGATAGCTAGAGTCTCTAAGATATCCTATACAACTGAGATCAGATCTGTCGGGGTTTAGAGTGTATACCCCGTTTAGTTCAAAAAAATGGGGGTCTATCATATCAGGTGTTTCAGCGAAAGCATTGTGGGTGGATAGCGTGCACACCGCGATAATGAAAATGAGCTTCGTCATAGTACCCCTTTTTGTAAAAACAGAATTGCCAAGGTAAGGCATAACTGGTGCCAAAGCTAGATCCTTTTGCCTTATAATCTTTTCACAGTACTTTAGTGTGTTCACAATGGCTAGCTCCAGATTCGGTTTAGGAGGGGTAGCCCTATGGCATTAATCCTGCTTTTAAGGTTGGCCAAGTAAACTTTTTCTTGAATGAGACTTTTATTATGGGACTGAAGATAGCCCCCCTTGTTATTGTTGGAATATTGCAGGCCAGTTCCCTCCAAGCTTTCGGAATGCGGATTGATTGCAAAAGAGTATTAGCTAAACCAGGCGTGAAGTATTATATCGGGGCCCTCTTTCCCATTTTTGGAAAACTCGCAAAATCTCCGACTGTGATGGGTGAATCCATCAAAGATGCTATCGATAAGACCTTCATTGACGCAACTTCAAAACTTTCAACGGTGATGACGGCTGAAAAGGTTTATCTTTTTGCAAAATCCTACCCTCAAACTGAGGTCCAAATTTACGATATTGTCGCTGGAAGGCTAGAAGCTACGATAACTCTAGATATAAAGACCATACTTTATGCTCCTCCTATTCCAGACGGTCAAAAAGACCAACACAGACCAGTAGTGAGTTTAGCTTTTGAGTTCGAACCTTCGGGGATCCAAGTGATTGACGGTTCGATTTATGTCCTTGGAAAAAATGTAGAAGGCCTCCCGGAGATGCGAATCATCGAATAAATTTCTAAAAATTTGCAGGTCAATAGTCGAGTTTCATTTTTTTTGGTTGCGTTTTCTAATAGATAGCCCAAAATTGTGGTCTGGGGGTACAATGTTTCCACCCGAAACTGTAATTTTAGTTGTAGACGATTCTGAAGTCATAAGAGAAAGCGTTCGAAAAGAATTATTGGCCATCGGCTATAAGGCGATTATCGAAGCTGACGATGGAAAGAAAGCACTTGCACTCTTAGAAGGAGCTTCGAACACGTCCTCTCCTGTTGGACTGGTCATTAGCGATTGGAATATGCCAAATATGACGGGCCTAGAATTTCTAAAGAAAATCCGTGCGACGCCCAAGTGGGTCAATCTCCCCTTTGTAATGTTGACTTCAGCCTCCCAAATCAGCGAAGTTGTAGACGCCATATCTGCGGGAGTGAGTACGTATGTTGTTAAACCCCTAGATGGTAAGACCATAAAAACCAAGTTAGCCGGTGTGTGGGCTAAACATCATCCCTGAGAAATTCTATTAAGCAGCTGTTATATTCTGCACTGGTCCAACCGGAACCTCGATCTCCGGCACTTTAACGATGAGAGTAGTTCCGACCCCCACTTGACTCTTCATTTGAGTGTTACCACCGAGTTGTTCGGCGGCCGCTTTAATTGCTCCCATACCGACTCCTCGGCCGGAAAGGTCACTGGCGCTATCTCGTGTAGAAAAGCCGTTATCAAAAATATGCTGGATGATCTGTTCATCACTTTCAGACGCGACGTCTACGCCATTCCTCGTCAATTTTTCACGGATAACTTTAGGATCAATTCCCTTACCATCATCTTTAAATAAAATCTCTATCCAGTTTTTTCCATCTACCTGCTCCTTACTAAACTCGAGAGTGACCAGTCCCTCAGCATTTTTTCCTACACTCGTACGAGCATCAGGGGATTCAATTCCGTGATCAATGGAGTTTCTAATGGCATGAACGAAAGTGGAGAACAAATCCAAGTAAGGTTCGGCGTTGATTCGTAACTCGCTGCCCTTGAATGAGATAGGACTAATTTTCTTTTCTCTTCTTTGGGCTACGTCAGTGGCGAGATCGTTATAATGCCCAAAAAACTTGCCAATGGGTTCTTTAAGAAATTTCTCCTGAAAGGAAGTTGCGACTTCTGGAAAATCTTTTATGGACGAGAAGAAAAGAGAAAGATCTCTAAATGGGATCTCCAAGGTTTTTGAGGCTTGGGAGGGGTCGCCAACGATTTCTCTATTTTCGCCAATAAACTTATCGAAATCTTTTTTCATTACGGAGATCTCACTGAGAAGGTCGGGGCTTGCGTCTTTTCTCTGATCATCCGTTGCAGCCTTGAGATCTTGTATCTTATTTTCAAAAAAATGGGCTTTCTCAAAAGTAAAATCCAGCATGAAAGTACCAGAATCGCCTTTCAAAGTATGAATGAGTTGAAAAATATTTTCTACGGTCGGTTGATCGATCTTGGGTTTAGATAGAAGTTTCGAAACTTGATCGAATATTTTTGTAGCTCCTTGAACAAACGTTTTGAATTGGTCTCTATTTTTTATAATTCGCAACACCCGTTTGGCTGAAGCCCCTTCGCGTTTGGCTAGCAACGTCGCCTCAAGTTCTTCAGTCTTGTCAGTTGCCACTAAAACGATGGAGGTTAGTTTCTTCTCCGGGTTGCGTA
>JABDDW010000084.1 GCA_013287405.1 Deltaproteobacteria bacterium | reverse complement strand
CCATGGTCGGGCCCACTTTTCTTATCCGAATATTCCAATTTAGCTCTTTATCGCATTTTGAATAAATAACTGGCCAATCATCTGATTCGTTCGGCGGCGTATTGAAAGACCCGAGAAGTTGACCTAGGGACCACAACTTTCCTTTCTCGAAAGGCTCGCGTTAGGAGGCAGGAAAAAATCTCTGCTCTCTCATGAAATTGGCGATGTTTTGATTATACATCAACCTCCTTAACTTTGCAGCCAACGGCCTCGATGATTTCAAGTTTGTTTGGGTCGATCACTTTAACTTCAGTTTCATTCGCAATGAACGTAGTAATTCTAATATTTGTAACCGGAGTTCTAAACTTAACATAATTTGGGCCAAATTTATTGATGCCACACCAATTTTCCAGAGCATATCCAGAGTAAAGTAGAGACCCCGCTGGATTTTCGCCAACCGTTAAATCATATTTTGCAGCGACATCCTCCCAAACCCGATGTCGATCTCTTAAAAAACCGGTTTCACTTCTGCACACATTGCTGTGAACCGCGTTGAATGAAACGGCTGAGTCCGTCAGAGTTTCAGCATGAATATTCATTAGCTTTCGACGAACCCCTGACCTGCCTAATCTGTAAAGTCGATATTCGGGAGCGTTTTGAACCCCGCGATATAAAATAAGATGGCCTTTTTCCAGCTCTGATTGAGAGGCCACTTCGCCAATCAAATAACTTCCGTGTTGAATGAAAATAAAGTTATCTTCCTTAAAGGAGTAAATGCTTTTATGCCGATAAATTCCAATGGGGGCCGTGACGTAGCCATCGGAGATAGAGCCATTTTCTTGATAAATCTTATTAAGATTGCCGCCTCTGGCATTATCCCAAAAATCAAAAAGAAAACGAACATCTGGAGCATCCTTGTCTGGATAACCGAACCAAAAATGTCTTCGTTTGTTTTCTTCAGGATTTAAAACTTCAGGGAACACCCATGAATATTGGAAATAGTAGTTACGATTAGGAGGATTTTCTGGTGAATAAGAAAGATCTCCCCTTGCCGCAAGCCAGGGCACGATTTGTCCATTCTCTAACACTGTAGAAGTCGAAAACTTCCTCATAACTTCTCAAAGTTCTTCCCGAGGAGATTCTGCTGAATTCTTAAATTGCATATTGTTTCTCCAATGAAGGGGTACTGTATGTCTGAGGTGATCAGGGATTCTGGTATGGGCCCTTATGATCGGCCCGCCCTTTCCATCGAGGACCTCTATTTGAAAGGCCCACTTTGCATCAGGGAACAATTCTTTTTTTCGCTTTACCCACATGTCAACTAGGGCAACCGTTTCAGCTTGACCAAACTCTGGATTCGGAGCCTTTGCCAATTGTTCATAAATCATCTTCACACAATCTTTTTTCCCAGAGTCCCATTCCTCCATAGCCACGGCGTTCCAAATAATTTCAAGAAGTTTTAGGTGTTTTGCAAGGTCCTTTGCCGTCACATTCGGTGGCGCAATCTCAAACATTGGTTCAGCAAACTTTAGAAAAATCTCAGAAGCCTTAACCTCTTGCGCCCCGACCTCACGTAAAGGGGTTTCCTGTAGCTGGCTTTCAATCAATGAGTAGTCTATTTTTGACGTATCAAATTTCTCTGAATGAGGGAGTGTCTCCGGCCTGTCTGGTATTCCAGTTAAAAATATACGATCCTCTTTATGATTAAAATAAGCTTCAAATATGAATTCAGACCAATAGCGTCGATTCTTCCCGTACTTCAAAAATTTATGAAGTTTTGGTTCAAATCCAACAGTATTTTTTTTGATGCCATTTCTTTCAAAAAACATTTGCCATTCTCGCCAAGGATTGCCGACAAAGACGTAGGGTGTGGTGATTGAGATGTAATGGTTCTTTCCGTCAAACGTGGGAACAAGGCGCGTAAAAACGAGGTCTCCAATTTTTCCCTTATAACCTCCGGGAAAAAGAGTCGTAAATGTTTTTTCAGTCAAAAGTTCCTTAAGTTCGATTAACGAATTAGCTTTGTATGCAATCTCATAAATTCCCATTCTGGATTGGGATAGATTTTTAATAATATCACTTTGAAAGGGATCGAGCTTAAGGTCCCCTGACAAAGAACTAAAAATAGACCCGATGGTTTCCCGATCGCCACCAAAAGAGGCATCAAATAAGGTCCAAAAAGTGAAGTAGGAGCTCGTCAACGGACTCATCGGAGGGCCCGTCGGAGAATAAAGATCCTCATTTTCAGTCATAAAGTTATGCCAGCAATGTAGGGGAGGTAGAACTGAGATTTCTTCAGCAAATACGGTTGTCAGATGTTGTGCATTTATATAGAGGGCATGACTAGCCTCATATCCTTCCTTAACTAAACTCTCGGCCGATCTCATCGAAGCAATATTGCACTCAGCTTTCTCTTTTGCCGCTCTAAAGTCAGAAAGCTTAACCACCGGCTGATGAATTGATGACTGAATAATTTTTTTAAGAGCTTTTGCAATTTTACCCATTACTTCCCTTTCAAAACCTACTCTCTTATCTAAATTTTGTTTTTCTTTTGCCCACAGTTTTTCCTGACGGGGGTTTTGTCCCCTTCGGCGAAAGATTGGAACTATCTTCAATCTCAATGCCAAAAAGCTCAGAAAGGTTTTGCCCCGTCACGGTCTTACCCGTGCCACTGTGCTTGGTTGCAGTCTTAAGGCCTGCGCTATTGATAAGTTCTAGATGGTCAACATGACGGAGCTTAAATAAAAGTTCTGGTTCTTCGTCAAGGCGGGCTCCGACCCCATAGAGGACCGCTGCCACATGTTTGCACATCTCAGCCCAATCGGGGCAAGAGCAATCAAGGGAAATCTCGCTCGGGTTTGGAAAAAGGCCACTGTCTCTATTGGTGATGGTCTTCATAACGCTACTGGAAAGCTTCCCCTGGAGGAGTTCAACGACGGAGTCAATTTCGCCAGAGCAATTCTCTAAAATCTTTTGCCACTTCTTATTTTCGACACATTTTATTTCGATTTTAGTCTTATAAAGGGACGACCCTTGAACGAGGGCTTCAATTTTACCTTTATCAATACTTAAATGAATAACAGAACCATTGCGAACATAGGTGCGCCCACGGGGGAGGCGATTTTCATAATCGCTAAAAGACTCAAGATGATCACACCAGGCTTTTCCCCAAAATGTTTTCGCAATTGTTCTGCCATGGATTATGATTGGCGCTACTTTTTCACCCTTTTTTGCCATTTTCATAGCAGTTCTTTGCGCCTTCTTTCGTCTATCACTGACTGAAACATAGGGTTTAAAATATCCATAGCTATACACGACGACCAGCCCCCGATCATGAATCGATAACCGCCGAGTTTATATCAAGGGCCACCACTTTTAGCAATTCCTCGTTACCAAGTTCAGTAAGCAAAGTGACATCGCCATCTTCGAGAAGTTCTTTTGACATCGATCGTTTGGATTCAATGAGGGCATCGATTTTCTCCTCAAGCGTGCCCTTACAAATAAATTTGTGAACAAGAACGTTTTTCTTTTGCCCAATTCGAAAAGCACGATCAGTGGCCTGATTTTCTGTGGCTGGGTTCCACCAGCGATCAAAGTGAATGACGTGGGTTGCTGCGGTTAGGTTAAGCCCAGTGCCACCAGCCTTAAGAGACAATACAAAATAGGGCGGCCCATCATCACGTTGAAACTCTTCCACAAGCTCGGAGCGCTTTTTCACAGCCGTTTCGCCATGGAGAATGAGGCCAGGCTTTCCAAAAACGCCCTTAAGAAATCTATCAATGGGTTCCGTCATCTCTTTAAACTGGGTAAATATGAGCACCTTTTCTTGTTTATCAGCAATAACTTCACAAATTTCCCTAAGACGTTGGAACTTTCCACTATCATTTTCTAGAAAGCGTCCATCCTTTACAAATTGAGAGGGGTGATTGCAGATTTGTTTGAATCTCATAAGATAAGATAGAATAACGCCTCGGCGTTTTATACCCTCGAGTCTCTCGATATCCCGTGTAAGTGATTCCACTGATTTTTGATAAAGGGCCGCCTGCCCTTTTGATAACTGACAATAGGTTTTCATTTCTGTTTTTTCGGGCAAATCTTGGATGACACGCTTGTCGGTCTTAAGCCTACGCAAAATATAGGGTTGAACAAGTTTTCTAATAGAGGCATAGGGGCTATCGGAGCCTTTCCTTTTCTTTTTTATGAAAGTTTCAAAATCTTTCGATGATCCAAGAAGACCTGGCGATACAAAGTCAAATAGTGACCACAGATCACTTAAGTGGTTCTCAACCGGGGTGCCGGTCATCGCGAGACGATGGTGGGCCCCTATAGCCTTTATGGCCTTTGTCTGTTTTGCGCCTGGATTTTTGATGGCCTGAGCTTCATCGGCAATGACGATTCCCCACTTTATATCGCTTGCCCAATTCAATTTCAAGAGCGACCCATAAGTTGTCATAACGAGATCAAAATCATTTTGCTTTGGCTTCTGGTAACCGTCACCCGAAGGATGTGCGACATAAAATTTTAGAGTAGGTGCAAATCTTCCGATCTCGGTTTTCCAGTTCCCGATAAGTGATGCTGGCACAACAAGAAGACTCTTGAAGTCTCCCTTTAAGAAATGTTCTTTGAGTAATAGTAACGAAAGAACTTGAATGGTTTTGCCAAGGCCCATGTCATCAGCCAAAATCCCGCCGAGACGTAAACTATTTAGATGATTAAGCCACGCGACCCCTGCCTTTTGATAAGGACGAAGAGTAGCGTGAAGGTTAGATGATAAAATTTGATCAACCTGCCTATCAATTTCAGGGCTTTGGACTTCATTTAGAATTTGAGTAAGCCACTTTCCAGATATGACACGGGTGAAACCTCGTTCGCTCTCTGACGACACATCCCCCGGGCCTTGATCCATACCAGAAAGAAGTCTCATGGCTTCGCCAAAACCGATTCCCTCTTCAAAACCCTCAGAAAGCGTCTCCCATTTTAATAGAAGATCGCTCAGTCTATCCTTATCAATTTCAACCCACTGACCCTTAAAGAAAATGAGATTTTCCGTAACCTTTAGAAGATCCTCAATTTCTTTTTGGCTAAGTTCTTGTTCACCGAGAACGACTGACATATTAAAATCAACCAACGAATCTAGCCCCATTTGACTAGGGGTCTTATCGCCAAGTTTTATTGAAATCTGTGGCCGGTTTGGATTTTTGGGCTTCCACCAATTGGGAACACGAACTGCAATTCCTGATTTTTCAAATAATGGAATATCCTTTAGAAAGGTATAGGCCTCTTTCGGAGTCCAGGCCAAAGTTTCATAGATGTCGCCCGTGTGAACTAATTTATAAAGAAAAGGGCTCTCGCGGGTGGCCTTTTGCACAGGTGAAAGTAGGCGCAAAAAAAGACTTTTATTTTTTGACGGTTCTTCTAGCGCAACCTTTAATGGGACATGCTGAAGGTTACCTTCCTTTGAAATCTGACGGGCATACGTGGCTAAGAACGCAAATGGCGTATCAGGGGACGCTTTATTTTCCGCAAGATGAAAACAGACCCGGCCAAGGAGGTTGACGGAAGAGTGTCTTTTCGCAAAATACTCGGGTACTTCCTGATCTGATTTAAGGATGTCGTCTTGAAGTGTTTCTCCAATCTCGTTCCAAAGGTTCGCGAGCGACTCTTGATTTATATATTCAGCACCCTTCATCGGCGGAACCATAAAGAGAAATCGATTGAGGTCATCGGAGTCCAAGTCAATTTTTAGAAAATTATTTTTCAGTCGATACTTTTCAAGGTTCGGTGTTGCCGAAAAAAGAGAGAGGTAGAGCCTCGCGAAGTCTTTCCAATAGGCAAAGGCGGGATCTTCCGTGACAACATCGGTAGCTAAATCAAGGTAGAGGAGCCCAGTACCTGAGCCTTCCGAGAAGGCCTGACTAAGCTCTTTGAACTCTGCCAAATCGTCACCTTCTAAATACAAGCGATGATTAGGCGAAAATGAA
>JABDDW010000083.1 GCA_013287405.1 Deltaproteobacteria bacterium | reverse complement strand
TTCTCCAATTATCGATTCTCATCCGCTGAGAGGTTTTTCCGTAATTCGATACAACGAGCCTCTGACAGTGGTTTTGACGTGAACTCCCATCTTATCATGGGCGCTAAAGAGGCCATCCTTGTCGATGCGCAGTTTACGCGATCAGAAGCAAAAAAAGTGGCCGAAATGGTAAAGCAATCTGGTCGTAGCCTTAAAACTATTTTCATCACCCATGGTCATCCCGATCACTACTTGGGTCTTGAAATCCTCACAAAAGAATTTCCTAGTGCCCAAGTTCTTGCAACGCCTGAAGTGATTAAAGATATTCAACAAACGGCTCAGGGAAAACTTTCTTATTGGAAGCCTATTTACAAAGATGATTTGGCAGACGGATTTATTTTGCCAACTGCCCTTAAATCAAATTTCCTGGATCTTGAGGGTGAAAAAATCCAAGTAATAAAACTCGGCCCTGGGGAAAGCGAAAATGCCACTGTTCTTTATATTCCATCTCTTCAAACCCTTGTGTCTGGAGACGTTGTGTACAGCAGCGTTCATCTGTGGCTGGCCGAAGATCGACCAGAAGGATGGCTTAAGAATTTAGAAAAACTTAGTTCCCTGGGTCCAATCCAGATGATTTTGCCTGGTCATGGCCCCACGGGTGATAAAGCACTTATCAGTGCAAATGCCAGTTACATCCAAAACTTTATGGGTCTAACCAAAGGCGATTTGAAGAAAGATGTCGCTATTAGTAAACTCGAAGCTCTTTATCCTGATTTTAAACTACCTGTTATTGCTGAACTCAGTGTCGGCGCTCGTTTAAAATAAAGTCATTGTGGATTGCGCCCGCTTTAAGTGGCGGGCATCTTCTTATTGTTTTCCCAACTCGTTGAACTTCACTTAATTGTTTCAACGATTGCCATGAAATAGTGGGGCATCTCAGGCCTTGGATACCAAGCCAATGCCTGATGATCTTCAAATACGCTCTTTCCATTTAGGATAACAATTTCTCCTCGATCAACATAAGGCATTGCCACTTCTGAAGTTAAAGATCCGTAACCGACTCCGGCAGAAAATAATTTGACGATGGCCTCATTGCCATTGGCGTACAGTCGCTCCCGCCTTGCTGTCGAAAAAAGATTAAATTTCTTTAAATATTTGAACGTAGTCTGATCTGATTCGTAAAAGTCGATAATTCTCTCAGCTTTTATAATTTCAGAAATTTTTCTATTCTTCCATTTCGGAGATCCTACTAAAACATATCTATCTGGCTTGAGAACCTTACTGTCCATTTCATTCGCCACTTGTTCCGGCGGAATAATAACAAATTGTGCCAACCCCTGCCTGAGTTGAGCCGTTCTTGTTTCAGAATCATTCATTTCAAAGTTTAAAAAGAGACTGGGAAATCTCTCATAAAGGTGAATGCAGGAAGGGACAATCCGAGATGTCATAATGCTGGTTGGGCCAGAGATATTAACTCGAATCGTCGAACTCTTGCCAGCTCCAATGATTTGGTTAAGTGTTATTCCTTCTAAATCCCCTGCTCCCACGCAATAGCGATTCAGGGCTTCGCCTTCTTGAGTGAGCATCATGCCCCGCCGAGATCGGGTAAATAAAGTCACCCCCAACTGCGATTCTAGGGCTCGAATTCTTTGAGTTACCCCAGTCTGAGAGAGCTTTAATTCCTTAGCAGCACCATGGACGGTCTGGCTGCGAACAATGGATACAAACGCCTGAAGGCGCGGATCTAATAAACTCATTTAAAGCAATCAATACATTATAATAATGAATTATTCAAACATTTCGTTAAGCGGTAGTTTCTCAACATGAGTTGCCGAATCCCCGGCAACCTTTACCAGGAGGAAATTAATGGAAGTAACAAATACAGCTTCTCAAAGTGAAGAAACGATGAGTCTGGATGAAATCAATGGCCTGTCGGAAGAGGCTATCAAAGGAGAGTACCTGTCAGCAGCACTCCACGGCCCACGATGGATATTGGGTCTCATCGACGAAGCTATTTAATGAGAGGGCGGGAGGATTTGTGTCGGTATTCAATAAAATAGAAATGACTGGTAAAACTATCGAAGCATTAAAGAAGTGGCTAGAATGCCAAGATGAAACCGTCCCAGTTATTGCGGGCGACAATTCCTCCCTCCTTGTTTGCTACAGTCTTCTATCTGAGTTGGGCGGCCCTAACGATGAATTAGCACAATTCATAAACGGCGAACTGCTAGGGCGACCTGCGGATCGTCAAAGCTTGAACGCAGAAATTGGTACTTTCGGAGAAAGTTATTGTCTTCGAATCTTTAGTTCTTCTTCTCCAAGAATCCTAATCTCAGTTCCGCCCCTTCAAGAGCTTGTGATATGCCGTGGGGAAGATATTATTATTTCCCCGGCTAAAATCGCATCGAAAATAAGATCCCAAGGCTTAGCTCCAGTTATTGTCAGAGACTGGTTAAAAAGAGCTCTGTTCACAGAATTTAACCCTAAAACTATGTCTTACCGCGACCAACTTTGGGTGCTGAGAAACAATGAGGTCATGCTTTATTCAGAGCTGGTATCAAGCGGCAAAATTATCTTTCAAGACATGCACGATATCACTGCCCACATTGCAGGCTTAAATTCCGAGGGATACAAATTCGCGGGGGAGGTGGCTGCTAGGGTAAATAAGAAATTGAAATCATATTTTGGTCCTGCCCAACGGGGAAACCTTACGTCCCACTTAATTCCGTTCCTCATCGGCGTCATTCTTGATGGTTTAACCCAGTCAATGATTTATGGTTCGGAAAGCCGAAGAATAGCTATCAACGAATTGCTTGATGCCATCGACACCCTCAGTATCGAACCTCAAGCAAAACTTCGACTCAACGGATTTCCCAAAGGGATTGACGTTATTAACGGGCTCTTTCAACAGAAAGTTGGATTTTCAATCGACAAGTTGAAGGCGGAGATTAAGTCACTTCTAAGTGAAAGTATTCAACTCACATCAAATTTATCATCAACTGCGTTGGGAAGGAGCCAGTTATGAATTCATCATTCATCTTAGAGTCCCTTCAAAGACGGTATGCGACTAAAATTTTCGATCCAAACCTGAAAATTTCAAAAGAGAACTGGGAGTTGCTTGAATCCGCACTCCTCTTAACTCCGTCCGGCTATGGTTTGCAGCCCTGGAAGTTTTTTATAGTTCAAGATCAAGATGTTCGTAAAAAACTAATGTCCGCGTCGCTTGATCAACCACAGGTCCAAGATTGTTCTCACTTCGTGGTGTTCACCTCTAAAACCTCAGTTAATGAAGCATATATTGACAGCCATGTGTCTGTTGTTGCACAGGCTCGTAACATGCCGAAGGAATCCTTTGTGCCTTACTTTCAAATGATGGTCGACGATTTGATCAGGGGCCCGAAGAGCAAATATATAAGTGAGTGGGCGGCAAGGCAGGCCTACATAGCTTTGGGAACATTGGTCACGACAGCCGCAATGCTCAATATTGATACTTGCCCGTTAGAAGGAATTATCCCGGAACAATATGACGAGATACTGGGTCTGGAAGGCAGAGGGTATCGCACACTGGCTGCATGCGCTGTGGGCTATCGAAATCCTTCGGATAAATACGCGAGCTTTGCAAAGGCACGTTTTGATAAATTTAGCATCATTAATAATATCGACGTTAAGTCGGAAGGGATCCAACTATGAAACTTTACCTTGTTCATTGTGGCTTTTATGACTCAGAGCTGTGCGAAGGGATCTATGAAGGACACATCAATTTGTTTGTTGCAGCAGAAAATTTTGATCAGGCCAAATCAAAAGTGCGTACCGAACCTGAATTTCAAAAGAAGAAAATGCACGTCGATGGTCTTCAGGAAATCGAGCTGGTGAACGGATTTCAAGTCAATCTCGTCAAAGACCAGAATCGAATGGAGCAGACTGTATTAAATAGCAACCGTCACAGAGATTTGTAGGAGCGACAATGGAACATACAGCACTTGTGATCATAGACATGCAAGATGGTTTCAATGACCCCATTTGGGGGAAGAGGAACAATCCTAAGCTGGAAAATAATGTGGCCTCGCTGCTGAAGCATTGGCGAGAAAATAGATGGCCAGTCTTTCACATACAGCACTTATCTCGAAACTTAAAATCTCCACTCCATGAGGGCCATTCAGGAGTAAAGATTATGGACTGCGCTAAACCTATGGGAGACGAGCCCATCATTCAGAAGAATGTGAATAGCTGTTTCATTGGGACGAACTTAGAAACTATTTTAAGAAAGGCTGGCATCATTAATCTGGTATTCTCGGGAATCGCCTCAGATCACTGCGTTTCGACTTCTACGAGAATGGCGGCTAATCTTGGATTTAACTGTTACGTAGCTTCTGATGCCACTACATCATTTGATCGCAAAGATCAAAATGGTACAACTTATCCGGGCGATCTCGTTCATTCCATAAGCTTAGCCAGTCTGCATGGTGAATTCGCCACGGTCGTAAATACTCGAAACCTGATTGAGAAGGGAAATATGCAATGAAAGTAATATTCTTAATAGCAGCTCTTGCCTCATTCGGAAACATTTTGGCAGCAGACGACGATTTCTCAAAAGAAACATTTAAGGCTACTACAATCACTTCTTCGATTTATATGTTAGAGGGCGCAGGAGGAAATATCACAGCCTTAATTGGGCCAGATGGCACCCTTCTGGTTGATGATGATTTTGCCCAAATGGCAGATAAGTTGGTTGCCAAGCTCAAAGAACTGAAAGGGAGCAGTCCGAAATACATTGTCAACACCCATTTTCATTATGATCACACAGGGGGCAACGAAGTATTTGGTCCGTCAGCGACCATAATTGCCGCAAGTGAAGTACGAAATAGACTTATGTCCGAGCAAACTCTTTGGAATAAACGACATCCTCCCGAGCCATCTCAAGCATGGCCTACAATCACTTTTGATCAGTCCCTGACTTTATATTTTGGTGGCGAAGAAGTGAGGATTGTTCATTTCCCACGAGGACACACAGACGGCGACAGTGTTGTATTCTTCCCTCATCAGAAAGTAGTTAGCATGGGAGATTTGTACTTTTCTGGAATGTATCCAATATTTCACCCAGAACACAATGGGAGCCTCCAAGGTTACATCCAGAATATCGAGGCCGTGCTAAGACAAATTTCTGATGACTATAAAATCGTCCCCGGACACGGACCTCTAACTGGGAAAGTCGAGCTGGAGAAACACTATCGAATGATCCTGACCAGTGTTGAGACTGTGAAAAGAAAAATAAAAGCAGGGAAAACTTTGGAACAAATTAAAAAAATGGGACTGCCCGCAGAATTGGAACCATTCAGTCATGGTTATTCAACTACAGACCGGTGGATTGAACTGATCTATAGAAGTTTGAAAAAATGATTTGACTCCCATTGGCGAAATCTTTTGACGTCTGAGGCGGGAGGCGGCTCCGTTAAACAGCTTCGAGGCGTTTACTAGGTTACTGATGAACACGAAGTTCGGGGTGCGATTGAACCAGTTCAAAGAAAGCAAAATCGAGCGGTAATTTTTTGCCTAGCCACCGAATACCATCTGAGTGGTCTCTAAAATCATCCCCCGTGTCCTGGTGAATGAGTACCGAGAAAACTCCACGATGAGTCTCAATCCATTCCACTGCAGAAGTATAAGACGAATCACCAAAGTGCATTTCAATCATGCCCGTTGGATGAGGTCCTATTGGTCGTTCATGGAATTTGACGGATTCAAATAGTTCTATCAAAAGGGCATATTTAGCAAGGTTACGAGCGTGCTCGATATCTTTGGGCGCAAAGTAGATATGGGCATGAAAGTGCTTCATATTCGCCAGACTACTCCCACGGAAGATATTGATCAAATAAGATAGATGCAGCGTAATCATAGTCAGAATTTATGATGCCCTCCTGAGTAATCATTAAAATCATTTATGACAATGCTATACAGTATTTATTTTATTTAATAATAGAAGGAGCTTTATATTGATTGCAGAAAAGGGGTAAGAAACTATGGAATTTACGGAAGCATCATT
>JABDDW010000082.1 GCA_013287405.1 Deltaproteobacteria bacterium | reverse complement strand
TGCAGAGCCGCATTATCTATTCCATTAAATCTGGCTGAAGGATCAACTAAGAGATCCTTTAAAGATAAGATCAGGTTTTATGAAATAGCGTTCGCTTCGCTGCGAGAGACGCAATCTCTTATTGAAGCTGAAGACCTTAATGACTTAAAGATTAAAGCTCATCACTTAGGTGGGGCTTTGTATAAATTGGTGAATCAACCTCCCCCACCCTGACTCCCCAAACCGATGACCGTTGCCTGAAGCCTTTGCCTAAAATCCACACAGCATCATAAAGAACCACTCCCCAAACCGATGGCCGTTGCCTGAAGCCCTTTGCCTATAAATCCACACAGCATCATAAAGAATCTCAAAATACTGGGTGATAGTAGGTACCTCGGCAATGAATAGTGTTGGCAAAAAAAAGGCGACTTGGAAGGGGGTAAGGGGGTAGGGGGGTACCAAGTCGCCCAGGGGGTAGATGACTCTTACTAGAGCAACCCACATGCCAATGTCTGGGCTTTGTTCTCTTGGAATTGAGCTATTTTCGGAGACGTTTCACGGCTCTAAAAAAAAATCATTCAGAATATTATCAAGTTTAAATAGCTGAAATTATTATATTTTTAATCGAAAATGTCAAAGTTCTTTCCAGCTGATCTGGCCCTTCTCACGAACGAGGGTGCCATCGCCTTGAACAGATTGAATTGGGTTTTCTTGGTAGCCAGGATACCTATTCATCGCAGAAACTAACCGCCCTGATAATCGCTTAAGCCATCCTCCCTGACTATCAAGGGCCTTCTTTTCGAAATTAATAAGGCGTGTTCCGAAGTAATCAATAAACTGACCCCAGGTTTCTGGACTTAGTCCTGCGGAACCTAAGAAGGCGTTAAGATGGGTGGCTGTTTGAGCATGCTCAGTGGGGTAAGAAAAAACGTTAATCCCAATTCCCACGTGCAAATTGTGAATACCGCCTTCGCTTGTTCCTTCGGCGAGTATTCCAGCGACTTTTTTATCTCCAATGCAAATATCATTTGGCGCCTTTAAACTAAAACGCACGGTCTTGAAGGCTTCACTTAAGGACTCAAATAAGTATAGGCCAATTCCTAATGTCCAACGAGGGTCGGGTGCACCTTCCATAAGACCAATAGACCAAGTTGAAAGAAAACTCTTTCCTTCTCCTTCATCAGCCCAGGTATTCTCCCCGCGACCCCGTCCAGCACTTTGATGTTTGGCCACAATGAGCGTTGGGTTTACAAACTCTTCGCATTTTGCCTTGGCATAGCTATTAGTGCTGTCAACAGTGTCCAGGGCAATAAAATCCCAGCCGAAATTGGGACGCTTACAAACTCTCCCAGTCGCTTCGGTAAGATCAAATGTAACTTCGCTCATAAAATCCTCTTCTCCTAAGTTAAAGAAGCTTGCCAAAAAGTAGACTCAAGTCAGCCTGCGGGGCAGAGTGAGTTATATTTCCGACGCTTATAAAATTCACCCCTAGTCTAGCGACACTTTTGACGCGGTCAAGGGTCATATTGCCGCTAGCTTCAATTATTGCCCTTTTTCCTATTTGCTTTACGGCAGATAAAATTTCGTCGTTGGACATATTATCCAAGAGAAGTCTTTCTACATTGAGTTTCAGAGCCTCGTCAATCTCTTCTGAAGAAGTGACTTCGACCTCTATAGGGAGTTTAGGGGCTTTGCATCGAATTTTTTCAACGGCTATCGTAATACTTCCGGCAGCCCGAATATGATTTTCCTTAATAAGTACTGCGTCTGAAAGACTCATCCGGTGGTTTTGACCCCCTCCATGAGTGACGGCTAATTTTTCTAATATCCTGAGGCATGGGGTGGTTTTTCGGGTGTCGATGATTTTTGTAGGGGTATGCAGGACTTCATTTACATATTTCGAAGTTAGAGTCGCGATTCCTGAAAGATGCCCTAAAAAATTGAGAGCGACCCTTTCGGCCTTGAGAAGGTGAGGCAAAGTTCCTTGGATCTCAGCAATTATTGAGTCTCTTTTAATTTGGTCTCCGTCTTTTTTTTTCCATATAATTGTGGTTTTTGAATCTACTTTTTTAAAGGTCATTTCAAAAAGATCGACACCGGAGAGAACGAGATCTTGCTTGGCTACAAGTCTTGCTGACCCTGTCTTTGAATCCAATCCTAGGGGGTCCGTAGTGATGTCACCATGAGGTATGTCTTCTTTTAGAGCGATATCGATGAGGTCGTCGAGATTCACTTGTCCGAGCTCAAAAGACGATCAAGTTCTTCCTTAATAATTTGATTGGCAATTTCAGGCACAAGCTTCCAAGCAATTTTTTCGATGATTTCTCTCGCTTCTAATTTTAGATCGCCCAGTTCTTCAATTGATAAGGACGTGGGGGACAGAGGGGGCGAAGAAGTTGGAGCGGGCGATGGCTCAGGAGAAGGGTTCTTAGTTTCTCCAGGTCTAAATAAAAAACTTGTATCGACGATTTTGCTTTCTGAGTATTCAAAGGGAACCGCGTCCTTATTTTCTTCTTCAGGGACCGAAACACTGAACTTTCCCAAGTCTTTTTTGACCCATTCGTTGTCGTTATTCCAATTTGAGGGGTCGGGAGTTTCAGTTTTTGGTAGAAATTCGGGGATCGGCACGGCATTTGACTTTGTCATTTGAGTTTTGGAATCAATAAGGCTCGCTGAAAAAACATTGAGATCCTGAAAGTCTGAAATGGACCAATCGCTTTTGAGTTCCAGTTTCGGGTCGGCCTTGGTTTCGGCCGGGGACTCGGGTTTAGGTTCAGGTTTTGACTGAGGGGGAACTTCGGTTTTAGTTTCCACTCTAATTTCCGCTCTAGGTTGAGTAGGCTTTTCGCCTTTCTTTTTGACCGGGGGCACGGTCCCAATAGGGATTTCGAATTCAATATGGGGTAAGTCAATATGTTGGGCAAGAGGGTTCGCCGAGGCTTCCTGAGAAGGTGCAAGTTCCAAAACCAGGCTGCGAAGCGCTTTTGATTCAAAAGGCTTTTCAAGCTTGGCCTGGGCACCGGACTTCTTATATTTGGCTTCGTCAAAAGCCATAAAAGCGCTCCAAAGCAAAACGATGGGGACGTTTTTTAATTGGGGATCGTTTCGAATCTCCATGGCCACTTCGTAACCTGATTTTTGAGGAAGCATAACGTCAATAAATGCAATATCAGGCTTAAACTGTCGGGCTAGTTCGATGGCATCTTTGCCTGAACTTATGGATTTTAGTTCTAAGCCTAGATCTTGGAGGGAAAGCTGGACCACTTTTTTAATAGCGGCGCTGTCATCTGCAAGTA
This sequence comes from Deltaproteobacteria bacterium, assembly GCA_013287405.1. The sequence continues at coordinate 2,776 of JABDDW010000082.1, read as the reverse complement.
ATACTTTCAATGCCATAATAATCGCTTAGATTGAGTTGCCCTGGGTGTCAAGGTGCTTTACTCTCAAAAGCGTGTTCTCCATAGCTGATCGATACATTACAAAAGAGTACCTCAAGTTCTTTTTTGCTTCACTTACTATTTTTTCGACACTGTATTTAGTGGTCGATATGCTCTCTAATATTTGGCAGCTCAAAGCCGACAGCACCACTTTGTGGTCTTACTACCTCTATAAGGTACCAAATATCATTTATCTTATGACCCCCGCGAGTTGCCTTATGGCAACCATATTTACGATAAGTATATTAAGCCGTAGTAACGAACTTATAGCTCTTTTTAGCTCAGGAATTAGTTTAGCCCGAGTGGCTCTCCCCATTCTTATGGTGACCTCCATTATCGCGGTTTGTAGCTTTTTTGTCAGCGACCGATTAGTGCCGCCGGCCACCCGTAAGCAGAACTACATTATGTATGTGGATATCTTAAAAAGGCCCAACGAGTACTACACAGTTAAGACCAACAAGATTTGGTACCGCAGTAAAGATCTCATTTACAATATTAAAACTTTCAACCCCCAAAAGGGCCTGATGCAAGGTTTGACCATTTACTATTTCGATTCGAACTGGCGCCTTGTTCAATTGATAACGGCTGAGGAGGCCCGGTTTTCTGGAGCTAACTGGCTATTAAGCAAAGGTACCGTCACTCTTTTCGCAGAAGAAAACAGCTTTCCTTTGACCCAACCTTTTCAAGAAAAGACCATCACCTTAGATGAAAGGCCCGGAGAGTTTCAAGAAATTGACATCGATAATAACATTATGACCGTCCGAGAGCTGCGCCGCTATATTAGAAAAAATAAGGAAGCAGGCCTTGATACGATTCGATATGAAGTCGCCTATCACGGAAAATTTAGCTTCGCTTTTGTAAGTTTTGTCATGGCTTTTTTAGGAATCCCATTTAGCGTGTCTAAAGATCGAAGCGGAAGCTTTGCCCTGGGCGTAGGGATTTGTCTCTTTTTTGTTTTTATTTATTGGACCCTCGTCTCTATAGGGATGAGTTTAGGTTCCCACGGAACCTTGCCGCCCGTATTTGCCGCCTGGTTGCCCAATTCTTTAATGCTCGGCGTGAGCGTTTACTTTCTCTTGCGCCTGAAAAAGTAATTGGATAGGGTAATTTTCGTGGCCATCTTAAATATAAAAAAATACCCCGAACAGGTTCTGAAACTGGTAGCAAAGCCAGTGAGTGAGATCACTCCAAGTTTGGTGAGTTTAGCCAGCGATATGCTTGAAACCATGTATGGAGCCCCTGGTGTTGGCCTCGCGGCCCCCCAGGTGGGGCACTCCATTCGGCTCGCCGTAATTGATACGAGATACCGTGATGAATTCGGTCAAGTGGATGAGTCCAGAATGACGTCCCTTGAGAGGGCTGTCCCCTTTCCTTTAAAGCTTTTTAACCCCGTAATTTTAAAAAAGATGGGAACAATAAAATATGAAGAGGGTTGTTTATCCGTACCGGGATTTGCCGAAGGTGTTCCCCGATCTGAATACGTTGAGTTTGAAGCCCTGACTCCTGACAATAAGAAGATTTTCATAAAGACCGATGGACTTTTGGCCATTTGCATTCAGCATGAGATCGATCACCTCGACGGCAAGCTTTTTATTGACCGTTTAAGTACCGTTAAGAGAACCTTAATCAAAACCAAAATAAAGAAACACGGTTGATGAGAGCTAAAATTGTATTTTTAGGGACTCCGGATTTTGCGTGCCCCACTCTCGAATTTCTATTGAGTGACACCTCTGGTTTCGATGTGGTCGGTGTTATTACCCAACCCGATAGGCCAGCGGGACGCAATTTAGAAGTGAAACCTTCTCGGGTTAAGTCTGTTATGGATAATTACTTTATTGAAAAGGGAAAACGGGCCAAAAAGATCGCCGTCTTCTCACCTGAGTCTGTAAGCGCACCGGATATCCTTACCAAAGTAGATGCTCTTAAACCCGATATTGCCGTTGTGGTTGCCTTTGGACAAATTTTAAAACCAGATTTCTTAAAGTTGTTTAGGTTAGGAGCCGTTAACGTTCATGCCAGTATCCTGCCTCGCTGGCGGGGGGCGGCGCCCATCGCTTGGGCCATCATCAGTGAGGACCCCGTCACCGGAGTGACTCTACAAAAGGTGGCTCCTACGTTGGATGCAGGGGATATTATTGCTACATCACAGATGGATTTGGACGAATCTTGGGATGCACCCAAGCTGTATTCGGAGCTCTCTCACCGAGGGGCAGATATTGTGAAACGTCATCTTCAAGATTATATCGATGGCAAAATCAAGGCTATTCCCCAAGATGAATCCCAGGTAACCTATGCGCCAAAAATTAAAAAAGAGCAGGGTCTCATCAATTGGAACCTAAGAGCAGGTCAAATTTGCGCACAGTTAAGGGCCTTTAGTCCCTGGCCAGGAGTGTGGACAACCCGTGCTGGAAAAAAACTGAAGATTCTCCGGGCGAAGGCTCTAGAGTTTAAAAGCGCACAACCTCCGGGGTATTTGGTGAGCCAAGATAAATATGGCTTTGCCGTGCAGTGTGGAGGGGCGACGGCCTTACTTATCACGGTGATTCAACCCGAAAGTCGTGCTCGGCAACCCGCATCGGAATATTTGAAGGGTTATCCTTTTACGAAAGGTGAATATTTGGGTGGTTAAAAATAAATTTTTAGTCGCACCCAGTCTTCTTTCTTCCCACTTTGCTAAAATCGAGGAGGAAATTCAGTCTGTCGAGAAAGCCGGAGCCGA
>JABDDW010000081.1 GCA_013287405.1 Deltaproteobacteria bacterium | reverse complement strand
AGAGATCTTGTCAAAGTGAAGAAAAAATTTTGATCTTCAACCACCTCACCACTTGACCGCTTCGCTCGAGAAGGCAAACTCTCCACGGCATCGCGAAACAAAAACTCTCATAGACGACGCCCCAAAAGGTTATCTTTACAAAGGGTTATTGAGAGGTATTGAGATTGATCTTTTAGGTGATGGCCATATGTTATTGTGGCGACCTAATAAAATCCTTTAGATCAAAGCCATTCACTTTAATTATTCCGTTTTGTTCTAAAAGGTCTCTCATGGCGTTTGCAGATGATTGACTTACCCAAATACTTTTTAGTCCCAAAAGAGGAATGTCCTGATAAACGACCACTTCTCCAGGAGAAGGAGGCAGAGTCCCCTCATTTAATGTTAGGGCCCACTGCAAGAAATCCTCTATGTTTGCCTTTTGAGTCCAGTGAAAATGCTGTTCAGGAATGTACTTCCCATATGCAGTCCACCCCAAAATGCTAATATGAAACTTTAGGGAATCAAGGACGGAAAGGTCAAAGACAAGATAAACCGCTTCTTTATCAGCTCCAATCTGTGGGTTCTTATAGTTGTCGCTAAAATTAAAAAAGTTCTGATACCGTATGGGCTCATTCAATTGGGATAAGTCTAAAAATATTTTCCCCGGAATATTTTTTCCCAATGATAGACCGATGGGTTCATAGATTGGAACTTTTTCTCCCGTCAGTAGTATTCCCGTTTTAATGATTGAGACCACCTTCTGAATCGTGGTCTTATGAACAAGGTTTTTAAAACCAAAAGTTTTTAGAGTTTGAGATACTATGGAACCACTGATTTGGGTTAGTAAGTTTTGACACTCAGTAACTGCATTTTTCCTCCAAAGAGGAACTTTAGAAACGCCTCTTGTTGCCTCTGGAGAATTCGATAACGGCATATGACTCTGGACATGACTTACTATGGATTCGTAGAGGGACTTTGGATTTAATTCATCACTAGCGGCGAAGCTCTTTGTTAAATACATTGACGTAAATGTAAAAAATGCAAATGAAATCGATTTTATCCTCGAAGGCTTCATCAAATAATCGATAGCTGCAGACTCCAGGCCATCGACCCAATGGTATCCACATTTTTTCAGTTCGATTTTACTGGCAAATGGCGATGGCTGGAGCTTGTGAGTTCGACGGTCGAACCATCTGTTTTCACAAACATACGACCAGGATTGCGCTTCATAATGGCCGGCACTGATGGCTGCCTACTAATGTGTTTGGTTCTCCGCAGCTCAAGTTCTGGCATCGCTGAATAAAAGTCTACTGTGTTTCGGGTCAGGATTTGCGTGCCAAAAAAGTCGTCGAGAATATAATTTCATCACCAAGAAAAATCCTATTCACAAGTAGTTGATGAGCATGGAGGATTATCCATGCCCGAGATCATCACAAACCTTTATTCCAGCGACTTTACCTGTTGACGGACCAATTGGAGGGGTATTGGGAATACGGAGAATAGGGGTAAGGTAAATATTCATCTTGGCAACCGGCAAAGATAACGAGCTGCTCTCCAGCCCTGTTGATATTCCATTCACTGATCGATGCAGTATCAAAAAACGCCGCAAAACCCTTATTATGGATCTTCCCTAAAAGACCTATTATTTTCTGCGCTCTGTTCTGACACTCGGTAACTTCACAAGAGATATCATGAGTTTCAGCGACACCTCCTTGATGATTCAGTAGAAATAAGGATAAGCCACCTTTACCGTTAAAGGCAATTTGACTAAACTGCGGATCAAAAATCCTCAAGGATCCCTTCTTTATAATACAAGGACCGGCTTCTGAGGAAATTACCCACCCATTGACCAAGCTAAAAAACAGAAAAAAAACTAAATATCTCACGACTTACTCCTTCGAATTCGTTCACATCACTCTTATTTATCAAAAGACAGGCCATTCATTTCCTACAGGCTTCGTTTAAAGAGGAGATCTTTGGGCTTTGAGAAGCTCGCCTCCGAAAACCTGTTTAATCCTTGAGAGAAGCCCATGCACTTGAGAATATTACCAATGATTCAGACCTCTTAGATCGCCCATATGAATGGCACCCAGAGTGACTAAAAAGGAATGCTTGACCACAATCTCCAGCTCACCCTAACACGGGCCAAGCGGTCGTCGGACCCTGGAACTCCGGCTCTGACTTCTTTCGATCTCGATTAGCTCTGTCGGCCGCAAGGCCGTCTTCACGGATCATTCTGGCCGCCGCACCCGCATTGACGTTATGGAGTTTCGTCAGAAACGCAGCCGAGCGTTAACAAAGCTCTCTAATTTCCAGCGCGATCATGGACAAATTCGGGGGCTGTCAACGGTCGTCGTCGGTATAGATTCTCGTCGGAAAATTTCCTGCAAATGAGTGGTTGATGACCGCAGCGAAGATTCATCTATACTAAAACGTAAAAGGAACTTTAACTTCATATGGAAACGGATGAAGTATACCCGGGAATTCTTTATACTCAAAAGTGAAATCTGTCACAAGATGATGGGCACTATCGTACAGTTTGCAAGCGTATGAATTTTCCCGCTGATCATAAAAAACTAGCACGTTCCTTTCGTATTGGTCGCCTTCATAAACATGGTTGCAAACTGCCGTCGTATAACGATTGCCGTTTCTAAATACAAATTCCATTTCTAGAGAGTAGTATCCGTCGCTTTTTATTCGAGAAAGTTCGAGGAAATCAGCGCCAAGTTCTGCTTTCAATCTGGCGGCTAGCACGCCGTAATTACCAATAGCCAGTGCTCCGGATTGAGAAGCACGCATTGTAACTCGCACAGTGTCTGTAGACTCGCGGCTATCAATGGCATTTTCGGCGCTTGCCGAAAGACAAATAAGGGTCAGGGCTATAATCCATGTTTTCATAAGACTCCTTCAGACCTTTCTAGATGCAAGCGTGCCATCGCTCAAAAAGGCCCCAATATTTGTGTCATCGAGAGTCGAAATCCCGGCCAAAGGCGGAGCTACTCAAAATTATAAGATAAAATATGTATAAGTAATTGACATCGATAGTGCCCCAAAAAGGAAGTCTTTTGATATTTCAGGTTCTTTGTTATTTTCCGTGATTCGCAGGAAATAAAGGGGTTTAGATAAAACCGGGTTCGTCCGGCGAGCGACACCGAATTCGACTTAGGGGGGGCCGACTGGGTTACTTATTTTTATGCGATTTGATTTCTTTCTCTTCGATGCGCTGGCTAACGCCGCGAATTTCTGAGCTTATCTCGTTAATTAAATGCGAAAGCCCATATTGAACCTCTTCAATGTCGTCGGGTCGAACGTGGTCGGTGTCTTGGGTCTCGATCAAATGTCCAAGGCTTCGGAGCTTGAAGCTTAGAAAGCGCAGTTTTTCCCAATCTTATAAATTACTCATAAATTCTTCACCGAAAAATATCTCAATTACCATTGCCCTCTTAGCAAACAATAGGTTTCAGTTCCTGATTGGCACTGCGCCGGGAAGACCATTCCAACTGTTCTCTGATTGCCGCTGCTCCTTTTTTTTGCTCCTTCTTTTTGGGGGCCGGAACCACAAAGGTCTTTTTAATTCTATTAGCTACAATCAGTATGGGAGAGTTGGTTGCAGGCTCAAAGTAAAATATAAAATCGAGGAAGGCCCATCGAATATCTTCTTCTTCAAAAGATGTCCGATGTTGCTGGATTGAGTTAAAGATCTTTTCTTGCCTCGTAGGAGTATCTTCTTCACGGACCATACTGTCTGCAAGTTCATTCGTAACTGGTATCCCGAAGCCATAATAAACCGACGCATTCTTTTCAGGGTGTTCTAGGAGTCGCCTAACGATTTTATTTTTTTCAACAAACTGAGTTGCCCTGTAATACCACTTATTATCTTCATCGTTTTTCCCACCCTTGGTTACTAGAGCAACCAAGTAATCCAAGGCCCGAGGGAACGCTTTTCTAAAAATATAAGGTGCAAATACATTTCCAGCCATTATCGGGTTATGTAGAATATCTTGCACTGAAAAGCTTGAGAAAACCAGGACAGGTATCGCAACACCCATAAACGATGAAACCGCAACTCGAAGGGCATCGTCAGTCCGCTTACCGTTCCAATATTTAAACTTAGAGTCGAACTCGGGTCTCAATGACTCTTCTATAGACTTTGTTCCCTGTTCTACGGAATCCAAAAATTCTCGTATTTCATCTGTACCTTTTATTTGTCGGGCATAACTTACTGATCCAGGGTTGAACTCGACCAAATCTTCTTCGAGTAGATCGAGACGTCCCAGGACCTTGCCTAACTTCAACTCGGACTTTGCCGAAGGCTTGAGGGGACCATCGGTCACTATATCTTCAGTATGGGGGCTTAGGTTTGCTCCCTCTCGATTCTCCCATGATAAAAGTTCGATCCATGTCTTGCCATGCGCTTGAACCTCACTTAACTGAGCCTCAATTTGCTGCTTAAACTCACGAAGGGGATAAAGAACTTGATTTGATTGTGCTCGAGGGTCTTGGGCCACACGATCAAGCAGAACCGCACAGTACGTGGTTAGGTACGGTTGATAGGATTCAACAGCCCGACTCAATTTGAAACATGTTCTGAACAGCTCGACCATATGACTAGTACGATTCTTGCCGAAGCCAGAGGAGTTCCTCACTCACCGACGACGCGTCTTAGCATCTTCGCTTTTTAACGATAACTAGGGGTTGTGAACATAGCACACTCTGAACTTAAAAATTTGGGCAGTTACCAGGATTCCATGTATTGATAGTGATAATCGAACTTGCCACACAATCTTTCTTTGTAGCTGGAGAACAAACTTGGCTCCCAGGATTTCCTGACCAGCAGGCCCCTTCCTCTTGAACAACCGTGGTGTTCACAAATCGAGGATTCGAAGCTGTACACACTTGTCCATCTCTCGTGACGCTAACATTATATACTTCGTAACTTTCCTCGCTAATCCGGATTAAGACTTTATAAGTATTGAGGTCGCCTTTGCTCAATGTACCTACATAAGCAACACGCGCATAAGACTGATTGGGGAAATCGGTGCTGAGCTGAGCCAGGACAGCATTTTTTGCTGGATCTTTGCATTTATCTTAATCCAGATCAAAGCTATTTCCAATAAAAATTACTAAATTAAAAAAAGATAAAATTTTCTTCATGAGTCCTCCAAAAAAACGGCCCCTTAAAATACACCAGATTAGGGACGACAACAACTGCAATGATTCTGGAGAGATGAGAAGAATTTTCATCCCTAACAGGCCCTAGCGCCCAATGTTCACTCGATGGTAGGGTCGCGGCACGCCCACAGAACAGGTGTCGATCTGGAGTTAATGATTTAAGAGACCCGATTTCACCAAATAATCGAGAGCATCGGTACTATCGGGAACTCGGACAGTCGGATCTAAACCGGCGAGCTCTTTTAAACTACCGTCACGGAAAGATAAATAATTGATGCCCATTCCGATTTGAATTTTGGAATTCGGCAGCTCAACAATGCCAAGTGTCCCAAAGGAGATCCCGCCTGCTGTGTTCTCACCCACCAACTGAGCTCGGGGCAGCTGGCTTAGAATTGCGGCCGTTGACTCCCCTGAGGAATCTGTATTTCGATCGATAAGAATGAAGATCTTTCCTTTATATGAGTTAGGCCCTGGAACTGGATTCTGATTTGAAAAATCCTGAACCTCAATTAGCGGTAGTGTTCCGGCAATGGCCTGTAAGAGCTTAGCTTGGGTTTGATTTCTCATGGCCTCCATTCCCGATTTATCGCCCCCTGGCCAGGTTGCCTCAAACCAGTCGATTCCATTGATGAAGATCTCCAATGAGTAACGATTCTGCATCATCGTGCTTGCTTTGAACGGTGTTGGAAAAATATGAGAGTCCAATAGCTTTTGTGCTAGAGCTTTGCCTTCAGCGTCGTCACCTCCGCCGTTTCCTCGAAGATCAATAATTATATTCTGGCTTCCTTTCATGAGCATGTTCACGGTTTGATCAAAACCATCCCAATCGCTTCCGGGAGGTTGAAAAGTATGAATGCTCAAAACAGGGACGGTATGAGCGTGGTCGAACCAATTGAATTCCCAGACAGGTTTTTTCTGCGGGCCAAAGTTCGTTCCGACGCCAGCTCCGGGGCGGCTTACAGGCCTCTGTAGAAAATAAAAAATTTGATTCCCATACTTTGCCGGCGATTGCACCAGGAAGTGGCCGTCCCGGACCTTGCCTGCCTCAGAATAGAGGAATTCAATAAGGCCTGTTGTGGGAAGTGAAT
>JABDDW010000080.1 GCA_013287405.1 Deltaproteobacteria bacterium | reverse complement strand
AAAGCATTTCGGGATTATTAATCATGCCCCGAGCAATGGCCAGGCGCCGCTTCATCCCCCCCGAAAGCTGATCCACGGGGGAGGTCGACTTTTCATCTATCCGCATAAATCGAAGGAGCTCGCGGGCTCTCTTTTCAGCCACATCGGCCAAGAGATTGTGGTACGAAGCATAAATGGTCAGATTCTCTAAAACCGTAAAATCGGTATCCAGACCATCTTCTTGGGGAACAACTCCGATTCGAGATTTAATTTCTCTTCCCCGAGTATTTACATCCAAATTAAGTACGAAGAGCTCTCCACTTGTGACCGGCGAAAGACAGTACATCATTTTCATAGTGGACGTCTTTCCCGCCCCGTTTGGACCCAAAAAACCAAAACATTCGCCACGCTTGATCTGAAAATGAATACCGTCAACGACAGTCTTATCGCCATATTTCTTAACTAAACTTCGACCTTCTGCGACTATCTCGACCATTTTCTCTAAGACTCAGCAGACTTTTCATTGCGCTTACGTAAATTGGGATCCAAAAATCTCTTTCTCAATCGAATCGATTCTGGGGTCACTTCAATAAGCTCGTCATCATTAATCCATTCCATCGCTTTTTCTAAAGACATGACCGGTGGAGGAGTCAATTTAATAGCTTCATCGGCGCCAGAAGAGCGCATATTGGTCAATTTTTTCTCTCTGGAACAATTCACGATGAGATCATTGTCCTTAGCGTGTTCGCCAATAATCATTCCTTCATAACATTCCACTCCGGCACCAATGAATATCCGCCCCCTAGGCTCGAGGTGAAATAATCCATAGGCGACCGAAGGACCTAATCTGTCAGCAATAAGGGCTCCGTTCATGCGGCCGGCAATCTCACCCTTTAGAGGCTCATAGCCAGCAAAAATGGTGTTCATAAGTCCCGTGCCTTTTGTATCCGTTAGAAATTCACTACGATATCCAATCAGACCCCGGGACGGAACAGTAAACTCCAGACGAACCCGTCCCAACCCTTTGTTGTGCATATTTGTCATAAACCCTTTACGGGTTCCCATTTTCTCTGTAACGATCCCCACGAATTGGTCGGGAATATCAAAGACAACATGTTCCATGGGTTCGTGCTTCACTCCATCGATTGTCTTAATAATGACCCTCGGTTTACTGACAAGAAGCTCAAACCCTTCCCGCCGCATTTGCTCAATCAAGATTGCAAGCTGGAGTTCCCCTCGGCCGAATACTTTAAATGAATCTGTGGTCTCTGTTTTTTCTAAACGCAGGGATACATTATAGAGAAGTTCTTTTTCTAAACGCTCCAAAATCTTTCGACTTGTGACTTGAGTCCCCTCTCTGCCGGCAAAGGGTCCATTATTAACAGAAAAAAGCATGCTGACTGTAGGTTCTTCGACAACGACTCTAGGAAGGGGGAGGGGATTTTCAGCATCAGAGAGGGTGTCCCCAATTTCAATATTTTGCTCACCGGCAATAATACAAATATCCCCGGCCTCCACTTTGGGTGTCTCAACTTGCTTCAGACCTTCGTAGGTATAAAGTGCCACGACCCGAATCTTATTAACTCGATCGGCTTTACAAACGGCGATCGTGTCTCCTACTTTGATTGTCCCCTCGCGAACACGACCAATGGCGAGCCTACCAACGAAATTATTATAACCAATATTAGTCACGAGGATTTGCAAAGGATTCGAAGGCTGTCCTTTGGGGCCCGGTATAGTTTCAATAACGGCCTTAAATATGGGTTCTAGACTTTTACTTGGGGCCTCGCGATCTTTTAGATCTGTGACGGCCCATCCTTCTCTAGCGACGGCATAAATAATTGGAAAGTCAGCTTGCCAATCTGCTGCATCCAAATCAATAAACAAGTCAAAAACCTCGTTGACCACCTCGTCAATTCGAGCGTCATGACGGTCAATCTTATTAATGACCACGATGACTTTTAATCCCTCCTCCAGAGCCTTCTTCAAGACAAAACGGGTTTGAGGAAGTGGACCTTCCGAAGCATCAACTAAGAGCATAACACCGTCGACCATCTTCAACGTTCGCTCAACTTCGCCACCGAAATCAGCATGCCCAGGAGTATCTACGATATTTATTTTGTAGCCCTGATAATGAACAGAGGTGTTCTTCGCCATGATTGTAATTCCGCGTTCCTTTTCAAGATCCATAGAGTCCATAACGCGTTCGGCAACGACTTCGTTGGTTCGAAAAGTCCCACTTTGTCGTAAAAGGCCATCGACAAGAGTGGTTTTTCCGTGATCGACGTGAGCAATTATTGCAATATTTCGAATTTTTTGTTGTTCCATCCCTAAATGTTTATTTCTACAAGGGGAAAATTGCAACTGGAGAGCGACAAGGTTACACTTTAAGCTATGAAACTTCCATATTGGTCAATGCTCCCATTTGTTATGATCTTAATGGGAGTAGGTATAATTCCAAGCCTTGCTCCTAGGTTTTGGCGCAAATATCATACGCTTTTTCTTTCCGTTTTGAGCATCCCCGTACTCGCCTTAACCTTAGCCATCAATGTCGATTGGCTTTTACGAACCTTCACCGACTATGTAAGTTTCATCTGCTTATTAGGGGCCCTCTACTCCATAGGAGGAAGTCTTTACGTCCATGGAATTCCCAAGGCTAACCCCGTCACCAATATGTTGTTTATGATTTTTGGAGCTCTCACCGCCAGCATCATTGGAACCCTTGGCGCCAGCATGCTCCTTATTCGCCCCTTGATTCGCAGCAACAGGGGGAGAAAACATGATGTTCACATTATTATTTTTTTCATCTTTATCGTATCAAATGCGGGAGGCCTTCTCAGTCCCTTGGGCGACCCTCCACTCCTTCTAGGATACTTGTCTGGGGTCCCCTTTTGGTGGACTCTAAAGCTTTTTCCAATTTGGCTTTTTGTTATCACAGCTCTCATTGGAATTTTCTTAGCTCTTGACACTCATTTTTATCTTAACGATCCGGACTTTCGTGGACCACTAAAACAAGATATCAAGGCGAACTTCAAAATAGTTGGAAAGAAAACATTGCTCCTTATACCTCTGATGGTTGCAGGTTTGCTCCTGCCCAAAGAACTTGTGCCGGACTACCCTTTTTGGCAAATCGCAATACGGGTTTTTATTTTGGTCTTCATCATTTATCTCAATCACCGCATTACGCCTCGACAAATCACGATGATGAACAACTTTAGCTGGGAACCCTTTGAGGAAGTGGCTGTCATTTTTGGAGCCATTTTTATAACGATGATCCCTGCAGTTAAATATTTAGAAGTCCACGCTCAAGAAGTCGGAATTTCAACACCGTGGGCTTTTTACTGGATTTCAGGAGTCCTTTCAGGGTTTTTAGATAATGCTCCTACCTATGCCTCATTTTTTGCCATAGCCCAAGGTTTAGGGAATGATTTTGCCAATATTGGTTTGGAAAATGGTTCGAAGATCTCTGAACCTTTACTTTTGGGATTAAGCAGCGGATCGGTTTTATTTGGAGCCCTCACCTATATCGGAAACGGTCCCAACCTTTTGGTGAAGGGGGTTGCAGAAAGTGAAAGAATAAAAATGCCCTCTTTTTTCGGTTTCATGCTCTGGAGTGTCGGCTTTCTTCTTCCCGTTTTATTTTTAACGGCGATTTTCTTTTTTTAGTTTGGTTTTAGGTACTTTAGGTACCAGCTTACTTTTGGTATGCCAAAAGTAAGCTGGTACCTTATGGCGCCTCAGCCATGGCCTCCCATAAGAAAAGCTTCATGGCTTGTGTCGAGCTGGGCCGCAATATCAAGTTGAGAAAAATAATTTTGAGCTAAGGAAAGAATTTCTTCGGGCTTAGTGGCCTGAAAGAGACTCTTTCTAAAATTCTGACTGCCAGGATAACCCGCAGAAAACCAAGACGTAAACTTTTTCATTGTAAGAAGGGAGTACCGTTCGTCCTTTCGTTCTTCAGTGAGCCTCTTGAGACGAAAAAGCGATTGATTGAAGTCCCTTTTGATAGAGGGAATTTCTTTTCCAGAGTTTAAAATCTCTTGGGCTTGTTGAAAGATCCAAGGATTTTTTAAACAGCCACGACCAATCATGACCCCGTCGCAACCTGATTCCTTTAATCTTTGTACGGCTTTTGCCGGCGATTGTATATCCCCATTACCTATGATGGGAATCGGTGACTTGGATTTAACTTCTTTAATCAGATCCCAGTTGGCTAGACCGGAGTAACCTTGCGCCCTTGTGCGTCCATGGATGGCGACCCAAGTGACTCCGGCATCAGCGGCCGCATTAACAATGTCTAATGTATTTATAGTCTTATCACACCAGCCGGTCCGGATTTTGATGGTTAGAGGGATTTTTATTCGGTTTTTAACTTGAGTTAAGATCTTTTGAAGCGCTAACGGATCTCTAAGTAGAGCTGAACCGGCCCCTTTTTTTACAACTTTGGGCACGGGGCATCCGAGATTAATATCAACAAAATCAGCGCCGGTGCTTTCGACGTACTGAGCAGCTTTGGCTAAAATTTCTCCCTCTTCACCGAAAATCTGAACACCCAAAGGTCTCTGGATTTCTGCATACTTCATTAGATCTAAAGTGCGCTGGCTTCGATACTCGATACCGTAGGCGGAAACAAGTTCGGTAATAATTACACCGCAACCCATTTCACGCATAAAAGTCCGGAAGGCATTATCGGTAATCCCCGCCATGGGCGCGAGAACGAAAGGATTTTTCTTCAGCTCCAAATTCAAGTCCACGGCCTTTTTTATACCATGGCTTAGCCTAAAGGGTCCAGAAGGACGAATTAGCGTGGAAAAGGTCAACTATCCGGGCAAGGAAATTAACGAAGTTTTAATAGACTCCTCATATTCTATTCGAGGGAGGGGCGATATTCTCTAGACCAGGAGGACGCCCGCCCTATGAAAAAAATATTCTTCGCATTGGCAGCGTTTAGTTTTTCATCATTGAGTGAAAGTGCCCCTACGGATTCTATAGATGGACTTTGGATGCTGGAACAAGATCACACCGTTATAGAAATTCAGACCAAAGGCGACTCCGTCGAAGGGGTGATTTTTAGTCGCCCGGCGGGTAAGAAAAATGAGGTTGATAAATTTAACCCAACTCCAGAGTTACGCAATAGATCGATTTTAGGTCTGAGGGTTTTGGAGAATTTAAAGAACACCAAAGTTGGGTATTGGAAAGGTGGACGGATTTATGATCCTGATAGCGGGTCATTTTACAGTGCCCAAGCAAGACTCAAAGATTCTGAGACTCTTATAGTACGGGGGTATATCGCCATTCCTCTCTTTGGTCGGACAGCTGTTTTAAAAAGGTATCAGGGAAAGAGCCTCCCTCTAAGCCTAGAATGATCCCATGCTAGATAAGATCACCGGCCTTAGTGCTATTCAAATTGAGCTCCTAGCTGCTTTTTTATTGTTAGAGGGTTTAGCGTTAGCCGCCATACCTGAAGAAATTATTTTATTATCTCTGGGGGTCCTTTGGGGTCAAGGACGGGTAGGTTTTTTGGAGTCAATCTTCGCCGCGCAGCTGGGCTTACTTCCCGCAAATCTCTTCCCTGTTATTGTCGGCAAGAAGTTAGGCCGGAGGATTCTTAACGTTCCCCCATTCTCTTGGATTTTAAAAAAAGATCTTCTTGAAAAGGCTCTCAGCCACCTCCATCGTCACCGCAATTTAACAATTTTTTTAACCCGATTTACACCCATAATTAGGGGTCCCGTGTATCTCGCGGTTGGTGTGTGCAAAGTGCCCCTCTTAGATTTCCTAAAAATAGATGCCCTGGCGTCATGCATTCATATTCCGATTATCTTTTTAATAGGCCGCTTTGTTGGGACACATTTTTCGATAGAAACTGCCTATAGGGGAATAGTCATCACCGCCGCGGTGGGATTTCTTGGATCCATCGCAGCACTTCTTTTCGATTACTGCGGCCGAGCTTTAAGATAGCTAAGACCTTCGACTATCGATGAATCAATATTCATCATCACCCGAAGTTTTGAAATCTTACCTTTTTCATCGTAAGTGAAATACTCCGTCCAGCCATGTTTACTTGTTGGAACGGCAACTTCGGCTCCGCCTAAACTAATTTGAATTGTCCCCGAGAGTTTCGCAACGATCTCGCCCTCTTCATTAAATCTCTTTTCAACGGAAAGGCTAAAGTCGCGGCCCGTACGAAAATTTTTGCTCCAATCTTGAATCGATTGGAAGTAACCCTCTTGACCTTTATATTCCGTACGCCCAAAGGGCGTTACAACTTCC
>JABDDW010000079.1 GCA_013287405.1 Deltaproteobacteria bacterium | reverse complement strand
TTTATTAAATCCACAAATAGTTTTGAAGTCGTCGGTGTTAACCACGTCGTGGATCATTCGCTGGAACAGCTCACAGTCAACAAGGATAGTGGCGCACTGGAGTCGTATTTAGGACCCGAACCTCTTTTTTTTGTTACTCGTCTTGATATAAACGACGGAGAAAATAGCGTCTCTCAATGGCTTCTTAAGTTCTTGCCCAAAGATTCTTTCAACAATTAAATCTGTTTACTAGTTCCGCAAACACTTAATGCTTTGAACTCCTACCAACGCATTGAAGTTCACCGTTTCATACTCTATAATTCAGTCGTGTTTTGCAAATATCTTGAAAGGAAGTTCGAATGAAGAATCCGACCACTCACAGAAATTTTTTCTTGCTATCAACGCTTTTGGCGTTATTCGGTTTTCAAACAGTGCGAGCAGAGACTATTCTCTTTGAGCACTGCACTGACGCCGGATCAGGCAAATACGAAATTAATGTTTTCCAGCATAGCCAATTGAACCCCGCTCGAATCAGTTATTCGGCTGAGGTATCGAAAGATTCGGTAAAAGTGGGCGACTACGCTCCGGTCTACGTGGTCAATACAGGTTTAAGCGACAATCCCGTTCAATATGTGAGCCAAGAGCCTTTTCGATTAGATTACTATGTTGATCCATATAGCGGGGACAAGAGGACCTTTAAGTCACATTTCACCGGAAACTCCAAGGTGGATGGAAGCCCTATCAGCGAAGAAATGCATTGCCCACCATGGAATTGATATTTTGATAGAATTTTGGAATTTGTATTAGATGTGTCTTGAATAAAATTTTAGAAGGAAAGGGTATGTCAAATTTAATTAGTTCTTTATTTTTCGTTATCGCAAGTCTATTTGTTTTGGCAGCGCAGGCAGATCAAACCGTATGCACAACCACTGAATTTACCTTTACTGGAAAATTCGAAACTCACGCGTGTCAAAATATACCTGCATTTCTAAATTCTACGGGTGGGGATACGATTTTTTCAGCATCTTGCCCCCAAAGCTATTCAGATATTAGTAATGGTAGGCCTGGAACAGTCACTGTGAACGTATTTAGAACTCCGGGGCAGACCAGGCCATCAGGAACAGGTCCCAGCAATATGTATAACTCGTGTTATAGAGTTGCCAACCAAATTAACTCGATGAAAGAAGTTAATGGCTGCGGAACGCTGGCTGCAAGCTGCAGCTACTATACAAATCCTCCTTCAGTAAGTTTTAACGTAAACGTTATCCCAAAGAATGATTGACAGCCCTAAAGGGGAGCTTACTATCCTTGTCTGGGTCCCTTTTCTAAGTGCTCAATGGTGAAAAATTTCTCGGTTTGATGGAGGTTAAAATGAAAACAATTCTATTTTTCTTCGCAGTGATGTTTACCATTGGTGCGAGTGCGGACACTACTTATACGACCCACACGTCTACCGGCAAGGTGATAGCAACTTTCACGCAGATTACCGTGCCCGGAAATTTTGGCCCAGCTTGGAAAGATCAAGGGGGAAAGATTTGGCGAGTAAAAGAACTTAAAGTGGGCTCAGATTACTCGACATTAAAATATGATACTTCTGATCGGGTCACAAGTTCGCCGGCTATTGCCGGATGTGCTGGCGTCGAAGGTGAAGTTCCGTCAAAAGTAGATTATCTAGAGTTCGCTTCGAGCTTTGAATTCGATCAGTCTGGCGTCTTAAGCGACCAAGGCAAAAGGGACTTGGCGGCACTATTCCCAGAAACGTCGGGAACCCTTCAGGTCTATTGGACTTCCTCCAAGATCAATAATTTTCCAGGCGTTTTTGCGAGTAACGGCACTCTCTTCGAAGGAAGGGATAATTTGCCGAGTCTAGTTCGTTGTATCCAAAAGTCCGAATCTGCAGTCCCTCTTTGCGGACTGAAAGGAGCTACTAACGAAAGACTGACGGACTGCTCGAGACTACGTGACGCTACCATAGATTCGCCACATAGACGGGCACTCTGGAAACTCGTGTCCAGAAATGTCGACGACATCGGTAAAATTGAGATTTGGAAAGACACCACTTCTGGAAAAATTTGGTCCGAAGAACTCGTGAATGAATATTCCTTTAAAGATTCTCTTACCGTTGATTTCACGCAATGCACTCCTGACAAGAACGCGCTCAACTGCAAAATTTTAGAAGATCGGGTTTGTCAGTCTGGAGAAGTAAAAAGAATGACGAATGGGATCAATGATTTAAAGTTTTCTGTTCCTAATGCGGAGGACCTGGTGGAAGCAATGGGGCATGAATGGCGCGAAGTGCTACCACACTTCAACGGCAACCAGTTAACCTCTACTGTTATGAAGGTCGATTATTCCCCGGACTATTATGTGATCACTAACTTGTGGGAATTACAGACCCAGGTTCAACCTATGTCACAGCCGATGAATGTTCATTGCGTTGGTAAGTAATCCTTGGATTTTGTTCGGGGTTGACGAGAAGACAAAGGGTTGATGATCAAATTTTGAAAACCAGGAGTTTGGAAAGTTCTCGCTTGTCCTTCAATCCTCGTTTTGCGCCGATCTCTAGTGAATTTAGTCTCTTAATTTTGATGCGGTTGGCGGCGTTCAACTCGGGGCCGAATGACGTAGAAAGGCACTTGTTTAGATCATAGACGGTTCTTCGGCGTCACTTCTGATTTACGCCTATTAAGCTTTCGCTCAGTTTTTGCTTACTTCAAACTTGAAAGATAGGCACGGTTGACTAATAGGAAATTCATCCTAACAACTTCGGAATGCTATCAAAAGGAATGTCCATGAAACTCTCGTTAATAGCTTTATTAGCGTCCCTCGTACTCCCATCGTCGGCGACCCTTGCAGCTGATTGTATCCCATTTCATGAGACAAGCAATTTGGCAATGACGGACATATCTTTTGCTTTTGATAGATCTTGCAATGACAACGATACGCCCCATGATGTCTTTAGCTTTCGTGGCACCGACATCCAATCACCCATGGTTAGCGAGTTGGATGTGCCCGCAACCACAGTTGAAGCTTGGCACAATTGCTTTGATAGAGCTTTGGGAAGTTTAACTGAAATTCAACAGGCCAAGCTGAAAGTTGCAGAGGTGGTTCTTCGTAACGGTAAAATGTCGGCAGACGGCGTAAAACGTGACACCATCGGAATTATTAATTGTAAATAGTTTGATCGGTTGATTTGTTTGCAAAACGGCCGAAAACCAAATGATTGACCACAATTTCCGGCTCGGCTTTACAAAGGCCAAGCGGTTCTCGCACTTTAGGACTCCAGCTCTAAATTCGTTCGATCTCGATTAGCTCTGTCGGACGTAAGGCCTTTTTCACAGACCATTCTGGCCGCCGTGACCGCATTGACGTTTTGGAGTTTCGTCAGAAAATCAGGTATCAGTTAACAGCGTCGACTAATTTCCAGTGAGATCTTGGACAACTTCGAAGGCTGTCGACGGTCGGCCTCCGTATAGATTTGCGTCGGGAAATTTCATGTTTTCAAGAGGTTTTGGTCGGGCTATTTTATGAGGTCGATAATTTCCACTGGTTTTACAGATGCCCGCACTTTTCAAAAGCTACGCCACTCCCTGATTTATTTCTGTAGATTTTAACACCCGGAAAATCTCTTTTAACCCGATCAAGCATGGAGTCTTCAACGCCTTCGGTATAAAATACGCCCCCAACTTTCAAAACGCGAAGACCTCCTTCAAACCTTTTCTAAACGCAGCATCATTGCGATACAAAACGCGATTAAAAATCGACATGTAAGAATAGGCAACGTCAAAAGTTTCGTCTGGGTAAGGCATGGCAAAAGCATCTCCTAAGTAGAGAGGATTTCCTTCTCTTAGGCCGTTCTTCTCTAGCATTTTCTTGGGGAGTGTTTTTGTGAATGCAGTCCAATCATCCCAAGTTACCTGATCATCCCTTTTTAAGCCCTGCCAAACTTTTCTTCTTCCTTTTTCTTTTGCAGCAGCTTCCCATTTCGTAATCTTTTCCATGTCTTCGTCCCATTGGCCGCCACCGCCACCCTCTTCATATTCGTATGGTTCAAATGTATACCCATTCTTAAGGGCCCACTTATTAAATCGACCCATGAGCTTGCGACGAAGGTTAACCCGATCATAAGTGTCCCAGCTCCAGAGGGCATCAGTACCATCAATGCCGTAAGCGTCAACACCTCGGCTACGCAAGTCGTATACGGGGAGCCCGCGACCACACCCGATGTCCAAAACTTTAGCCTGTGTGTGCTTTAGATAAGCGACCGCTTCTTTGGAATTCTTAAAGAATGGGGCGGTGTTTGATGGGTTGGCGAAGAAGTTGCCAAAGATTTCGTCGATATCCCTAAGGAAAGTGTTAACGAAGCTCTTGGCACTTCCAACTGGGTGCTCCCCAGCTCGGTCTATTTGAAGTAAAAAATTGCACTTGTTTAAATCCTTTGGCTTCCTTTCAGCTCCATAACAGGGTTGTGAACTCAACATTAAAATAAAGCCAAAAAGTGACAATCGCCTGTTAAGTCTTTGGGCAGACATCCACACTAGGAATCGACTAAACGGTTTCCCGAGCTGATTTGCTTTCATATATGAATTTCTTGTTGAAGGGAATCGAATCGCGGCATTTTGCCTCCGTTAGATTCTAGAGGTGAGAAGTAAGATCCATGTATCAGATCTGGGATAATGGTGACCCGGTTCCGACAATTACTCAAAAATCCCAGGCCCGTAAAACTATTACCTTTTCTGACTTGAGGGGTCCAGGCATTTCTGAAAAGGCGGCCCAATTATATAAGAAAGGCCGTTCACTCCGTCAAATATCAAAAATACTAAACATCCCAAAAACCACGCTGAGAGAGCATTTTATTGAGATTGGCATTCCCCTTCGCCCATGTACTAAGACCCCAGAGGGGAAAGCTCTAAGTCAACTTAGGCCCATCAGCGGGACCGCTCCATATGGGTACGACTTCCTAGACGGCCAGCTTGTAATTCACCCAAAAGAGATTCATGTGGTCCGCCGCATCCTCAATCTAAGGAAACAGGGTCGCAGCTACAGTTCCATCGCCCGCAATCTAAACGACATGGGAATCAAGCCTCGCCAGGCCAACAAGTGGACGGCCTGGGGAATCTCGCTCATTGCCGGAAGGAATTTACCGACTACGCCCAAGGACCTTGAAGGGAGTTGGCAATGACCTCTTTTCAGTTTTCGTTTTCCCTTTACTACAAATCCCTTTCCTCGCGGGTCCAGGCATTACGCTGGCATTCAGCTTTTTCCGTCTCATACACTTGGCACGCCAAGAAAGATTTGTCATGCCCCGTGTCCCCAAAAATGGGAGTTCGACGGGCTTCATTTCGCTCCATTTACCTGCCTCCTCTTGGTTGCCCCGGTTCCCTATGAAGGGCAACCACTTACGGAGGCCCCCTAACAGAAAGGAAATTTTTATGTTAGATCAAACCGAAAAACAACAAAGTCCAAAGCCATCACTTCCTCCAGAGCTCCGTGCAGTTCTTACGATCCTTGAATCGGATGACGAGCTTAAGAGAAAAGCCTTGCCTCATGTAAACATTGAGCGCCAAGACATCAACTGGAACAACATCTTTGCAAACGATTTCGGCTCAGGCCACAGGGCGTGCCTCTCTTGGGCGAAATCTTTGTGGACGGATCGAGCTCCAGCGAAAGTTGACATCTTTGATAGGTCATTTTCAATGAGTCCTCGGCTACAAGCCGTCGTCCTGAAAGCTCTAGCAATTCGTTGGGGTTTGGCTTCTTAGCCAGCCCCAACTTTAAACGCTCTCTTTGGGGCGAGAAAGAAAGGTTCCGAATGGGAATCGACAAAATTATTGAAATCGCTGTTGCACTAACGATCATTGCTTCAGCTACGGGCCAACTCCCCAAAGTAATAAGAGAAGTTCAAATGGCGGAGTTTCGCCTTCTTGAACAATCGAAAACAAAAACTTGGGGAAAACTTTTGGTCATTAAAAATAGAGGTGCCCAATGACCCACATTAAAAAATATCGCATTGCATTTTACCTCAAAGCCAAACCAGAGCAAGCGGACTCCCTGAACTTTCAAAAGTTGTTATTGGAGAGATTTGTCGCCCGATACGGCCAACTTTCAAACAGCACCATTGAACACTACAGCGAATGCGACGATTCAACGCACAATTTAGAGCCAGAACGTGACCGGCTTATCCAAGACGTTAAGTACGGCAAAATCGACGTTATCATTGTTGCGGATGTTGGCCGCATCTGTAGCTGCGGTCCGGCGTTCAATGAAATCTTAAATCTTCTTGAAAAGTTGCCTGTTCGCTTCCTATCTGTGGGTGACAACCT
>JABDDW010000078.1 GCA_013287405.1 Deltaproteobacteria bacterium | reverse complement strand
TAACAAAGAAATGCCAAACGAGTCGTCCGATCGTTTTAACACTAAACCAAAAATCATTGACGATACTCCAACGTATGAAATAGCTAAAGGGACGCACTTTGTCGATATAGGGCATTTGAGTCTTTATATCTAAAACAAAATTGATAAAAAAGAATGAAGCCCATGGCAAATTTAGAATAGGTTCAGGAAGATCTTGTTTTAAAAAGAATTTCTTCGGATTGACTCTATTTGCGGCCTCATGCTGGTGCCCGTGTTCGATATGCACCCCATCAAAAAAGTAGACTATATTTTTAAAATTGAGTCGACTCCCACAAACTTCATCAAAGTATTCACGACATTTCGGCCACAGCATTCCCTGATCGTGATTTCCAACAATATAGGTCAGAGTTTTTCCTGGGCGAGAGGCAAACCTTCTCAGAGCATCAAATACTCCCTTATGCCCTTCAACAATGGTTTTTATTTTATACAAATCAATGGACTCAGTGATAACAGTCGTGAAGTGTCCCTTATAATCGGTTTGTAGCATGTTAAGAAAATCGCCATTTATAATGATTTCAACTTCGACGTCTGTAAATTCCCCGGTAGAGTAGTAGTCTAAAAATTCGATAAATTTATCGTCATAATAAAATTCTTCAAGAATATTCAGAGATCCGTCGGAAAGGATGTGGCCTTTACCCAGGTGAAAATCACTTACGACGAGCTTGAGTCTTTTCATATTTCTTAACTTGCGACATAGACAACATTGCGAGATTTATTTTTTCCACAATACATGGCTCGGTCAGCAAGCTCAAGTATTTCCTCTTTCGTGTGAGCGTGATCGGGATAAGTGGCAATTCCAATACTGAGCGTCAATCGAATCTCGACTCCATCTATTTGAAAAACGCTGGATTCAACTTGTTTTCTTATTCTTTCTGCAACACCTAGAGACTGCTGGCTTTCTGAGCCTACCAAAATAAGTATGAACTCATCGCCACCGTATCTAAACCCATAATCTGTCGCTCGAATATGTTGATTCAGGATCTCAGCCATTTGAACTAAGACCTTACTCCCAACCACATGCCCTTTTGTATCATTAACTTGTTTAAAATGATCTATATCCATAAACAAAACGGAAAAGCTGGTCTTTGTCCTGGCTGCCCGATTGATCTCTTTATCCAGAACAAGTTTTAGATAGCGTTGATTATAGAGTTCCGTAAGGTCGTCCATGTAATTGAGGCTTTTTGCATTGGCAAAATTCTGTGCATGATCGAAATGGCGACCCAAGACCCGCGTTAAATAAGGAAGTGTCTTATCTAAAGCTTGATCCCCGTATAATGTCGGCTCAACCATCATGACATGACCACAGATTTTTTTTGAAGCACTCCCCACAAGGGGAATAAAGACGATATCGTCCAAACAGGTTCGGCTGTTTCTGAATTCCCATCCTGGAGGGAGACGACCTGAAATTCTGGCCAAGATACCGCTGAGTTCGGTCTCAGAGGATTTCTTTGAAGAGCAAAGTTGATGCTTTAACGGATTTTGATCCAAAGGCATAACTGTAGCTACTTTCCACATTTCTTGTAAAAAGTGGCCATATCCTCCAACACTTAAATAATATACGTTCTTGGCTTTAAACTCCTCATCGAAAAATTTTACGGTGCGCTCTTTAAGCTCACCTGCATCCAAGGTTTCAAATAACTGATCAATTTTATTTTGCAATTTGACGGTTCTCGACAAGGCATAGTTCTGACGACTCAGTCGACCGAGAAAGATAAGTCGCCTCACCCGGGTTAAGAACTCTCTTTGCGGAGTGAGGGGTCTCATTTTAGAATGAAAGGCACCCTTTAGATTTTTTTCATAGGTTTCTGCGGATGGCCCAGTCCCCAAATGGAGACTTGGAAATTGGGGGTATTGATTAAAAAAACCCTCGCACAATTCACTGTAGGTGTTTGAACGATGAGCCGAATGGATGAGGATTTCAGCTCCGTTCGCATTGACCTCTTTAAATGTTTCTTCAAGAGTTCCTGGTGTTCCAACAGAATACCCGTGACTTTCGAGGATCCTCTGGAGCCTTTGGGCTGTTTTGGGCTCGTCATCTAAAAAAATGACTCTCGTTTTCATTTTTCGTCAACATCCCCTGTTTCTAAGACACTTAAGGCCAGTCGGAGAGCTTTAACCGTACGGTGATTTCGATCATTAAATTCGCTAAACTTTGTATTCATATCGGCAGACTTCGCTCTAAAATTATCAAGTTCAAAATGAAGTTTTTCTAATTGCCGCTTGAGCTCGACTATAACTTCATCTTTGCTTCGTACGACTGTGACCATCTCGGCCCGAATAATTTCTTGCCTGTGCTCAAGCTCTCGCTCACGCACGCGAATTTTTCTCAAATCACTTTGAAAACGAGAAAGTAGATCTCCGTTTTCTCTTTTTAAAGCACTGAGCTCAGCCTCCTTCGCGTTCAACCGCGTCTTAATAACCGCCTTTTCATCTTCGAGAATCTCAGTTTTTTCACGGTGTTTGCGCTCTAGGTTCTCGTGCAGGGTCTTGAGCTCGTTAAACTTCCTCTGTATGGTTTCGCTTGAAGTCAACAAAAGATCGATTTCCGTGCGGAGAGTTTCTTTTTCCTTTTCTAGTGTGTTAATTCTGGCCTGAGCCACTTTTACAGCTTCTGTTCCCGCCATAAGCTGAGTTACTTCGTTGAATACAACATTTGCTCTTTGACTCACAAATTGTTTTGAAGGAGGAGAGGGTGGGGACGGAGTCGGAGCCGGCTCGTTACTGGGGATCAAAACCGTCTTCGGTAGAGTTTTTGAAGAAGAAAGGTCTACAAGAGTCTGCTCTTGCACCAAAATAGGTTTGGTGCGGTCAAGATCATCCAATTTATCAGGCCCATGAATCGCTTTCTTGAGTTCATCTTCTTTGAGCAAGAAATCGACAAGTTCTTCGGCCAAATCTTTCTTCTTGTTACTCATCCAGTTTTCTTATCGGGCAGGAGTTCTAAGGACTTAAGTGGGAAAGGAGACGACTTGTCGAAAGTCTTGTCGACGAATTTCGACCTGCTCAAACGTCAAATTTTTGATAGCGTTGAGACTAAAGTCTTGAACTGTAAAACTTGCCAAAAGGGTCCCATAAACGGCTGCGGACTTCAAAAGATCCAGACTAAGAGGTTGTCCACTTTTGCCGATATAACCCAAAAACCCTCCAGCAAAGGTATCACCGGCGCCGGTAGGATCAACGACCTCGCCTACGGGATAGGCCGGAAGGCAAAAGTACCTGTTATTTGAAAAAATAACCACGCCGTATTCCCCTCGTTTAATCACAATATGTTTCGGCCCCATAGTCGATATTTTTCTTGCTGCAAGAATGGCATTGGATGTCTCAGTCAAAAGAATGGCTTCTGCTTCATTAATTAATAAAATATCAAGTCGCTTTAATATGACCAAAAGATCGCTCATCTTACTTCCGATCCAAAAGTTCATCGTATCAGCGGCAATCACTTTGGGCCGGGTCACCTGGTTAAGGACTTCCAATTGCAACGCAGGATCAATATTGGCCAGAAAAATAATTTCGCTATCTTTGAATGACTCAGGAAGCTTCGGGTGAAAGTTAGCAAAAACATTCAATTCAGTGCGCAAGGTTTTCGCTTCATTAAGATTGTTGTCATACTCTCCCGCCCAGTGAAAAGTCTTTCCTGACGTATGCTCTACCCCAGAAATATCTATGTTTTTTTTGGAAAGAAGCTCAGAATCTTCAGCTCGATAGTCCTCACCGACAACACCGACGACCCGAACAGAAGCAAAGAGCGACGCTGCTACGCCAAAGTAGTTAGCACTTCCCCCTAAAGCACCCTCAATTTTTCCCGTAGGAGTTTTAACCGTGTCGTAGGCCAGACTTCCAACAACGAGAATATGGCCCATCAGTTGATAGCCATCTTCTTAGGGTGAGCTTCCATGGCGGATCGAAGCTGGCCACAAGCCGCGAAAATATCTCTCCCCATGGTTTTTCGAACAAGCACATGCTTACCTAGGCTCATAAGAATTTTCTGAAACTCGCCAACTTCTTTTGAGGCAGGTCTGTTAAATCCTGAACCTGGGTGTTCGTTAAACGGAATAAGATTTATCTTACTCGGGATTCCCCGAGTGAGTTTCACAATGCGATGGGCGTCATCTCGGCTATCGTTAACACCTTTGAGAAGGACGTATTCAAAAGTGATCATTTCTTTTGTCTCGTCAGTGTACTCCTTACAAGCTCTAAGCAATACTTCGAGGGGATATTTGCGATTAATGGGCATAATAGTGTCCCGTATTTCGTTTGTGGTCGCATTCAGGCTAATTGCGAGCCGCACCCCGGATTCGGCAACGTGTTTTATTTGAGGAGCTAGACCGCTCGTTGAAACCGTAATCTTTCGTCTTGCAAATCCGATCCCTCTTTGATCATGAATGATGTCAATGGCCTTTGTTACATTTTGAACGTTATCTAAGGGTTCGCCCATCCCCATAAAAACGATATTGGTTATGCGCCGGCCGTCGTCGAGACTCTGAGCAGCATTCAGATATTGCCCTACGATTTCAGAGACACTAAGTCTTCGCATGAGGCCCATCTTTGAAGTAAAACAGAACTTGCATCCCATGGCGCAACCCACTTCACTTGAAACACACAAGGTCAATCTATCACCGTTGGGAATAAGAACTGATTCAATTTCTTTGGCCCCTTCAACCGCCATAAGAAATTTTCTCGTACCATCGACGCTATCTAATTGTTGGGTGACTTTTGGAAGCTGAAATTCAAGAAGAAATTTGACCTCCTCACGAAAGCTTTTTGCCAAGTTCGACATTTCATCGAAATTTGTCGTGCCCTTTTGATAAACCCAACGAAAGAGCTGTTCGGCCCGAAAGCGCTGTTTACCCTGGACTTTGAAGAAGTCCTCAAGCTCGTTTAAGGTAAGGTCGTAAAAATTTTTCATCATGTTTGAAAATCTCTAAAGGGTGATTATTACCATATCTTGGGTCCGAACAACAGGGTATTTACGGCGGGGGCCGAAACGAGCGAAATGACGGGCAGTTGACCCGTGTTTACTGAGTATGACTAAGAATATATTCTTTAAGTTCGTCAATCGAAGTAGAAGCGCAACCGATTTTCCCGACAACTACGCCGGCCGCATAATTTGAAAGCAAGCAAGAATCTTCTAACGACAAACCTGACGTCAGAGCCATGGTCAGAGTGGCTATAACTGTGTCACCGGCGCCGGTCACATCGAAGACCGACCGAGCAAAGGTCGGAAAGTGCTGTCCTTGCGGAGCTCCTGACTTTGTAAAAGCACTCATTCCGTCCTTACCTCGTGTAACGATCACCCCTTGAGCATTCAGTCTTTTCAGCAAACTAGAACCCACTTCATGCAATGAATCGGAGGGACTTCGAAGGTCGTCTAATTTCAGCTCAGAAAGCGCAATAGCTTCATCGGTATTGGGTGTGAAATAATCCACACCAGCATAAAGATCCACCGGAGTTGTTCTATTAGGATCTAGCGACACTAATTTTCCATTTTTGTGAGCCACGTCGATCACCGCTTTTATAAGGTCGGCCGTCAAAACTCCCTTAGCATAGTCCTCTAAAATAACCCCATCGCATGATTTTATAAGATTGCGAACTCTCTCCAAAAGTCGCCCTGCCACTTCGTCGGTAATAAACTTCTTACGTTCGAAATCGACACGGACTATGTGGTGTTGACCGGCGATAACTCTTAATTTTCTGGTCGTTGGTCTTTCGTCATCTACAATAAGATACTCTGGAGAACATTTGTATTTCTTTAACTGATCGGCAAAGACATTTGCAGCTTCATCTCTGCCCACCACCCCAACTAGCATAGCAACGCCGCCGAGACTGGCCACGTTAGCAGCCACATTGCTGGCGAGGCCCAAACGCATGTCTTCCCCACTGACTTCGACAATCGGGACTGGCGCCTCAGGACTTATTCTTCTAACTGAACCAATAACATATTCATCAAGGCCCACATCACCAACGATAAGGATTCTCTTGCCTTTAATCTTATCAATCTCACCTAAAAGGTGCTGCGAACTCGGAGTCATAATTTATCCATAACACACGACATTAGAGAATCCACAGTAATTTGCTCCATACAGTCGTAATGGGGGCATTTTTCTCCTAAACACTTAAAAATGCCGGGGCATTGCACGTTGGGAACAAGAACTTGCACTTTGTCACCCAGAGGTGCCCAGCGCTTAGGAGACTGCACTCGCACGGGGCTGTAGAGCCCGATTACGGGAACTCCTAGTGACGCCCCTAAGTGGGCCACACCGGTACTTGGAACCACCACCGCCTTAGCTAAGGAGAGAAGTCCTAAGAGCTCTTCTCCGCTTTCAGTTCGGACTGCCACCACATCTTTAACGTTGAGGATATCCGTCTCTCTGACAAAGTGGTCGTCTTGGGGACCGCAAGTGACGACAACGCTAACCTTTGCAGCTTTAAGAAGTTCGGC
>JABDDW010000077.1 GCA_013287405.1 Deltaproteobacteria bacterium | reverse complement strand
ATTCAAAAACAAAAAGACCAATGACGAAAAAGAGAAGAGGAGTGCTCCACCCTTTTTTTGGAAATTTCGTGAGCGCCAGAGCAAAAGGAACATTGGCGCAGTAAACCAGGGTTCCGAGTAAATTAAAGCCGATAAACTCGGCGAGCTGGGCAGATCTAAGATGGCTAAAAAGAAGTGGATATCCTGAATTCCAAGGGAAGATCATGGGATAGAATCGATCAGCAAATCCTGACAGAATAGCGGCTAGAAAAAAGAAGCGAACGGGCTCCATGGGCCAGTTCTTTTTGATATATCCCGCCGTGAGGCCAGCAAGGACTAGGTTTAAGCTGGCAAAACAGCAGAAGCCTACGAGAATAAGAAGGCTTACAATTAATGGAAGATGACCATATTCTGTTGCCGTGTGAGCGATCCAGTTAAATCCTATCAAAGTAAAGGTGAACTGGGCGACGAACCCCGATACAAAAATATTTCTAATATTCGTGGTGCGATACCAATAGACCCAGAGAGGGGCAAAAGCAAAAAAAAGGGCCCAAGCCGGAAATGGAGGGTAACTTGTCGAAAATAATACTCCGGTGGGGAGGCCCCAAAGAAGCGCATTTTTTTCGATTCGATATTTTTTGCAAAAGCGGTCTATCAATCTAAGGGTCCTTTTTTTGTTTCTACTCAAAGCCTGTTCTTTTTTTGTTTGAGAAAACGTTGTATGTTATTACCACGAGAGCGGGGAGATCAACATTGAATCCAATTCAGGTAAGTTGCCCGGGGTGTCAAAAAGTGTACTTTGTACGTCCGGAGGATCTCACTCCGGGCGAATCCCACTTTCAATGCACGGCTTGTCCAAAAATGTTTGCCTTTACTTGGCCCCAGCCCCCCGGCGTTAATATTATTACTGCAAGACTTATCGAAAAGAACGAGAAGCAGACCAGCTCTGGGCTTTCTGCGCCGTCCAAGAGAGTTTGCGTTCGGTGCGGGAGTAAGGTTGATGCAAAATACTCTGAGTGCCCAAAATGCGGAATTATTTTTGATCGGGCTAAGAAGGAAAAACGAATTGACCCCGTTGCCAAGGGGGCGACACCGGAGCTTTCTGCGTCCTGGGATGTTTTGATGGCGAATTACACAGACGAGTCCCGTCACGAGAGTTTTATTCAGACCTGCTTAGCCCGTGAAAACTTGGCTTTCGCCAGCGCCCAGTATCGACATATCTTAGACGGAAATCCTTCAGAAGACATTGCAAATCGGATGCAAAACAAAATTATTGAATTGGCCACCTTTTCTTATATTACCGCCCAAACCAAAGAAAAAAAAGTGAGCCGCTGGGCAGGAATCGCCAAGTTTATGATTCTCATTTCGGGTTTAATTATTGTTTCGGGCATTCTCATCCCGCAAGCGCGCCCCATGATCGCTGTTGGCGGGAGCATCCTTGTTTTCATTTACACGTCAAAATATTTTGGCAGGAGTTAGGACTACGCGGCGAATTACCCGAAAGTGGTTTTCCATATTGTTCTCCATCCTTAAATTTCAAATAGATTCTGTGAAAGCGAGAACAATTTTCAAGTCCTGAAATGAGCCCAAAACCAAATGCTAGACGCGAAAAACGGGGACGGCATCTCCAGCAATTTACGGTGGGACTGACCGTGCGATTAGGGACTAACTTCTGTTAGGAGCTAGCGAGTACATCCCAGCAAAGGGTCGGCTTCGCGCCCTTTTCTGGCCACCTGACGAAGAACCTAAGGTTGAGGAAAATCCTTTTAAGAAGTAAGTTTTGGAACGCATGATCACGTGCCCTATGGGATTCTTGTCGAAAGTATGACCTTCGTCGGTCGGCGGATATATCTTTTCCGAGACATACTTTGTAATAATCACAAGTGGTTAGTGGCTCAATGCAATTGCAGCCATTTCGAGCGCGCATCCCGCCACACTGCTACCTGCCACTAAAATTCCGGCCGTGAAAAGTGGCCTTGCCCACGAATCAATCAATAAATAATGAGAACCTTCAATTTGTTTGTTAGCTAAAGAGGCCATAAGAGAGGGAAGTTTTGTATCTGAAAGTTCAAGGCTTTTTCTCCCATCAGCCTGAGTCAAAATAGAATTTAAATCTAAACGCATCGCCTCGTTAGGTTTGGCATGAATTCCTGACAAAAATTGATACTTATAAGAAGCTTGGCTAATATACTTAGATCCTCTTAGGTGAATAACAGCCATCAGATTCTCCTTGGGACTTACATTGTATCGATCCATTTGGACCAATTCCCATTTTGAGGCCTCATTGAAATTATTTCGACTTAGTTTATAATATTGTCTGTTCCAAATAACGATGCCTTCATATAAGCCAATCGATTTGCTATATGACAGAGGAACAAATGCTACCCGTCCTTGATAAAACAAAGTTTCAACAGCCAAAGGGACGGTGTCGTTAGATTCATACATGAGTCCAGGTTCTGGGATGTGCACCACCTTCCCGTCTTTGCCAAATGTCACGTTTCCCACACTTTGGATTGTGCCACCCGCAATGGCTTTTGTGGCCGATCCAGAGAACAGCAAAAAGAAAATGAGTCCGTTTACAATGAAGTTCTTCATTTATTAAACCTCTGAATGGATAAAATCATAAGGGGTAAGTGTGCAATAACCAGGCCATAAATGACGAGCTCTGGAGAGTTTGGTATTATACCAAAAGTCTCAAGAGTATTTTTTGCGATGTAATTTGAAGTGTTTTTAAACTGCCTTCCGAAGGTCAGGAGTTTGGAATAAGCCAAGGAGTCCCAAAACTTCCCACAGGCGTTGCCCTTCCTTGCTCCAGTAACGACTCGCGGGATTATTCCTGCAAAGGTTCGAAGGAAGTTTTGCAAATTAGTTTTATCTGCGGATTTCAATAATATATGGAGCCGTCTCCGAGGGAGCTTCGATATAATTGAACATTAGGAAAAGGCTTCGGGCAACGGCTATCAGATTTGGGAACTCAGTGAGGGTGAAAGTACGCTTTTTATTTTAGCGAAAAAGGACTTACTAGCTTGAGACGATAAACTTGGGGCCTCGCTTTATAGATTGCGTAGGTTCCCTCTGGAACTAGGGGCGTCCGACCTGTTTCCAGTCTACCTGAAACCTTAAAAACCTGTGAACAGATAGAAATTCATAGGAATGCAAAGAATTCCCCAAAGTACTTAAGCAAAAGCACTCAAAAGAAACCAGAAAGAGTTCCAAAAAGTCCAAAGGTCTACAAATGGTTCGCTGTATCTACTGATTTCTCCGGCAAAACGGGGGAGCCCGGTGCCCCGGCTAGGGGACGGTTGATGGCCTTTATCAAATTGCTTAATAAAACATGGTTATTGTCGCTTGAGGGGTCACCAATCGAAGGTTCGCCTCCGGTACCAAATAAAATACTGTTTTCTGTTCTCTTGTTATGGGAGCCGATAACACCGGCCTGACCGATCACGCCTACTTGAACGCGAGCCTGAGCCGTGGATCGAGAAGAGGCGATGCCTGTTGCGGGAATATTGGGCTGTTTAGCCAAAGCCGCATAGCTGTTGAGCTTACCACCACTGGAACTCTTGTCCCGCAAACCGGGAAGTTCGTCGGCCGTCGCGATAATTTGTTTTTTGACCTGGTCCGCAGAGAAATCCTTATTGTGAGATAAAATTAGAGCAGCCACTCCAGAAACGAAAGCCGTAGCTTGTGAAGTGCCCGTCATGTATCCATAATTTCCACCAGGAAGTGTGGAGTAAATTCCTTCTCCCGGTGCAGCTATGTTCACAGAAGTCTTTCCAAAATTACTGCTCTTTAAGACCTTGGCCACAGGATCAATGGCGGTGACAGAAATGATATTAGAAAGATTGTAGTCCGCAGGATAGTAATGAGATAAATCTGAGTTTGAATGTTCGTTACCCGCAGCGGCGACAAAAAGAACTCCGTGATCTTTGGCATATTTCACGGCTTCAAACTCATCATCATTAGGGTCTGTGCCACCACCTGAATAATTGATAATATTTGCGCCCATATCTACAGCATAACGAATAGCTCTTACGGTATTTCGGAGATTGTCATTGCCTTTAGATTTTGGATCAAAATATTTTAAAATCATAAGGCTGACTTTGGGACAAACTCCACTGATGCTTCCGCCCTTTCCGCCAGCGGCGCCCACGATGCCGGATATATGGGTTCCGTGACCATGGTTGTCGACGACTTGGTTGTTGTTATCTACAAAATTCCATCCGTTGACATCGTTGATGTACCCATTTCCGTCATTGTCTTTACCGTTGGTGGACTTATCTTTTCCGTTGGCATCAAGGCCTGTCTCTCCCGGGTTTCTCCATATATTGGATTCCAAATCTGGGTGATGAACATCGGCTCCCGTATCAATAATAGCGACAATAATACGGCGATCGCCCTGGGTAATCTGCCAAGCTTTGTTAGCACTAATATCGCTGGTCCCGTGGGTCCCCATAAGGCCCCAATTTTTTTGCATGCTCGCGTCGTTAAAGATTACAGATTTTTCTTCACTGGGATCGGGGTCGACCACGTGGGGTGTACCGACACTGGTAAGCCGATTAGAACCGTCCTCGGCGAGGAGATCACTTCCAATGTGGAAAGCGATCATGGCTAAGGCTCCGAGCCCAAAACTGAGAAGTAAGATTTTGAGGTCTCGATTCATTGTTATCCCCCGTTTAAATTGATTCCTTTGGTTTCTATTTAGAGCAAGGGGAGTGCCGTAAAAAAAGAAGTTAAATATCTGAATTAACTAAG
Organism: Deltaproteobacteria bacterium; assembly: GCA_013287405.1. The sequence continues at coordinate 1,800 of JABDDW010000077.1, read as the reverse complement.
GAGTGTGGGGGGTGGAGTGACTAATTTTTAGACACTTGGATGCCCTCAAGGCACCACTCGGGAAATGGGATACTTTGGTTGCCGGCAGCCATTCGCTGATAGCTTATAAAATTCCTGAGAACGAGTTTGACGTAGATTCGCGTCTCTTCGTAAGGAATGTCTTCGATAAATGCCAGGGGATCACCTTGGTAACGATTTTTAACCCAAGATTTCACCTTTTCTACACTGGCATTATAGGCGGCTGTAGTGAGAACAAATTGTCCCCCGAATTCATCCCAATATCTTCGCAAGTGTTGAGACCCCAATAAGACGTTACTTTGAGGGTCAAGCAAATCCGCTGGGGTGTTTTTTTTTAGAAAACTCGTGGCGACGCCTGGAAGTATCTGCATGAGGCCATAGGCGTTTGCCCCACTTATAGCCAAGGGGTCAAAGCCCGATTCTTGCCTGATAATCGAGAAAATGTATTCAGGCCAAAGCCCTGATTTATGACTCCCTTGCTCGACAAAATCGGCCCATTTGTGAGGAAAAATGAGATCGCCGTGAAGAGCAAAAAGCCGATTTTTTTCATCAGGAGAGAGTTTGGGAATTCGGATAAAAATAGGAGAGTAGTAGGAAGCTTCAGCGTAGCGATTAAAGATGTCCTCAAATTGATCAGGTACACCTTCCGGTAACGGAGCTTCCTCATCCAAAAAATCTCTGGACCAAGACAACTCGCCGACAGAAATAAGCCAATCGAACTGATTCCAGTCGATTTTTAGACTTGAAGGAAGGCGCTTTGGAATTTTGCCAAAAAAACCCTGCTGGATGAGTTTAGAGGGCGGTGGCAGAGGAAGCTTCAGTTCTCTGTAAGAAAGAAGGGCATAATAACTTATCGGATCATCTATAATATTCTTCTCAAAAAATTGCCGAGATTCGTCTAGGTTTTTTATTTCTTTTAAAGATTTAGCCAGCCAAAAAGTTTCTTGGGATCTTTTACCCGGGTCAAGTTCTATGGCTAACATGTCTTTAAAAACTTTCGCCGCCTCAGGATAATTCTTAATCTTATAATTCAACCAAGCGTAATTCCAGGAGTATGAATTTTTTAACGTGGTATCCGATGTCACCTCGGACGCTTTGTAAAACCAATTTAGAGCGGATTTAATTTTACCCTGTTCCTCAAAAATTCGTCCCCTAAGAAGATAGAGCTCGGCTAAATTGATTCTTCCTTGGACCAATTTCTCTAGCTTCGAAAGGGTTTTAAGGGCTTCCTTGTCTTTATGGTCAGTCCAGACAAACCGCCCATAACTGAGCCCACTTGATAAAGCATTTTTAAATCCTCGGTTTTTAATTTGAGAGGCATCGAGAAGCCAGAGCTGTTTTGCCATATTTAATGCTTCGTGGCGTTTTTCGACGGCTTTGTAGGAGATCTTTAGGTTCTCATAAATTTGGCGCTTTAGGTTGAGGGGAATTTTTTGAACCTTTAAAGCTTTTTCAAAAGCCCTGATTGATAAGGGGTAGTCGTGATTGGAAAAAGCATCCATTCCGACGGAACACCAGTCTTCAGGAAGAGGATTAAACCTTGGGGCGACCTTGTACATTATTTTTTGGAGTTCATTGTGTCGGGGGGATTTAGTCATTTCTGCTACGCTTAAGGCTTGTTCAAGAAGTTCAACTTTTTTTTGCCGGGTGGGTGTGAGGTCTATAGCATTTAATGTAAAGTCAATAAAATCATCTGCTGATCCAGGGAGAGCGGCCATGGATTCTCCCCTTGTCAAAATGGATTTAAGCCAATGGTCCGGCTTAACTTGGGCTAAATATTCT
>JABDDW010000076.1 GCA_013287405.1 Deltaproteobacteria bacterium | reverse complement strand
GGACGAGAGTTATTTTCTTGAAGTGCAACAACACTACGCAGGGAATATTCTTATCGGCTTTGCCAGACTCAACGGACGAAGTGTAGGTATTGTAGCAAACCAGCCACTGAATCTCGCAGGGTGCCTCGACATCAAAGCTTCAGTAAAAGCCGCACGATTTGTAAGGTTCTGCGATGCCTTCAATATTCCTTTGGTTACTTTTGTGGACGTGCCGGGCTTTCTACCGGGGACAGAACAAGAATACGGAGGCATCATTCGACACGGAGCTAAACTTCTCTATGCCTACGCCGAAGCCACGGTTCCCAAAATTACAATCATCACAAGAAAGGCCTACGGAGGAGCTTACGACGTTATGTCTTCAAAACACCTGCGAGGCGATGTGAACTTGGCTTATCCAACGGCTGAGATAGCCGTGATGGGCCCTGACGGAGCTGTAAACATTATCTTCCGAGAGCAGATTCTCAAAGCTAATGGCGATGCCCGGATTAAAGATAAATTAACCGAGGATTATCGCACCACCTTTGCAAATCCCTATAAGGCGGCAGAGCTAGGTTATATTGATGAAGTGATTGAGCCCTCACAAACTCGCCGAAGAATTATAGACGCGCTAGAAATGTTGAAAAATAAAAGGGACGTGAATCCGCCCCGTAAGCACGGCAATATCCCCTTATAGTATGAATAGGAGAAGCCTTAATGTTTAAAAAAATCCTCATCGCCAATCGCGGTGAAATTGCAATACGCGTTCACAGAGCATGTAAAGAGTTGGGGATAAATACTGTCGCCGTTTTTAGTGAGGCCGACCGAAATAGCCTCCACGTTCTTCTCGCCGACGAAGCCTATTGTATCGGCCCAGCTCCGAGCCGAGAAAGCTACCTCAGCATTCCTAAAATTATTGAAGCGGCAAAAAAATCAGGGGCGGAAGCCATTCATCCCGGGTACGGATTTCTCTCCGAAAATGAAGACTTCGCGGAAGCCTGCAAATCGGCAGGAATCGTCTTCATTGGTCCAAGTGTTTATGCTATCAGCGCCATGGGTGATAAACTCTCTGCCCGTGAGATGATGAAAAAAGCAAAGGTCCCTATTGTTCCGGGGAGCGATGGCCCCGTCTCGACCATAGAAGAAGTCCGAGCGCTCGTTAAACAAATGGGCTACCCCATTATGATAAAGGCCTCTGCCGGCGGTGGCGGCAAAGGGATGCGACAGGTTTCTTCCGATACAGAACTTGAAAGTGCTGTCAGAGGGGCAAAATCAGAAGCCCTAAGTTATTTTGGTGATGATAAAATATATGTCGAAAAATACATCACTAATCCAAAACATATAGAGATTCAAATTTTTGGAGATAACCACGGAAGTGTGGTGCATCTCTTTGAGCGAGAATGTTCTATCCAACGCCGCCATCAAAAAATCATTGAAGAATCACCGTCCCCAGCTCTTGACGATAAAACTAGAAATGCCATGGGTGAAATTGCCGTAAAAGCTGCAAAAGCCGTAGACTACTCTGGCGCTGGGACTGTTGAGTTTATTTACGATATCGACACAAAGAATTTTTATTTCTTAGAGATGAACACTCGCCTTCAAGTCGAGCATCCCGTAACAGAACTTGTAACGGGCGTAGATCTCGTCCAACAACAAATCACCGTAGCTTTTGGGGCGCCCCTTAGTTTCAAGCAATCTGATATTAAACAAAATGGTTGGGCCATCGAAGCTCGAATTTATGCTGAGGACCCCATCACCTTTATGCCGAGCCCCGGAAAAATTGTACGATGTCGTCATCCCCAGGGGCCGTTTACAAGAATTGATAGTTATGTCTATCCCGGTTATGAAGTCCCCATGCACTATGACTCTATGATCGCTAAGCTCAGCACCTGGGGCTATAACAGGCAGGTCGCTATTGCGAGATGTAGGCGAGCCTTGGAAGAGTTTATTCTTACGGGTATTAAAACAAATATCCCTCTGCATAAGAAAATTATGCAAAATGAGAAGTTTATGAAAGGCGATTTCTCAACCCATTTTCTGGATAAAGACTTTCAAGACTTTGACAAGCTTTTTTCTACAACTGACGACCGAGTTTTCTTAATCACCGCCGCAGTAGAGGCCTTCAATGCTCACAAAGATAAAGGCGTATGGGATCTCAACTTGGTCAGTAACTGGAAGCGTCTTGGCCGACGTCTTTCTCTGAGGTAAACAGCCGATGTATTTTGAAGCTGAAATTAAACGAAAGAAATACCAAGTCGAAGTCGATGAGTCAAAGACCCATTGGATCGTTAAACTTCAGCAAGAGGGTGAGCCCCAAGAGGCTTTTCAAATTTCTAAACTCAATTACACAAAATTTGATGATGCCATTTCATTTCTCTTTCATGGCAAGTCATACATGCTTGATACAGTACCTATCAAAGAAGGGTTTGCCGTTTATACGGGGAATAGCTACCGAAACATCACAATTCACAATGACGAGAGCCTCCTTCATGAATCCCTTAAAGGCTCCGGGAATCTTTCTTCTTCAGATAGCTTAACCGCTGGAATGCCTGGAAAAATCGTTAAGGTTTTTGTACAGCCAGGTCAAAGGATTGTTCAGGGCTCACCTATTCTTATTATGGAAGCCATGAAAATGGAAAATGAAATGAAGGCCTCCCACGACTGCGTCATCAAAGAAATAAAGTTCAAAGAGGGGTCGTCCGTGGATACGGGAGCCATCCTTGTCACCTTTGAAGCCAACTAAATTTTTATTCGATCCTGGCGATGGCGTCGGGGAACGTGAATTCGCGGAAAAACTCGGCGTCCCTGGTGAATTTCCCTTCACGCGAGGAATCCAAAAAGACATGTATCGAGGCAGGCTTTGGACAATGCGCCAATATGCAGGCTTTGGTACGGCCGAAGAGAGTAATAAGCGCTACAAAATGCTCTTGGGTAAAGGTCAAACGGGGCTAAGTGTCGCTTTTGACCTGCCAACTCAAATGGGTTATGACTCCGATGATCTTATGAGCCGGGGTGAAGTCGGTAAGGTCGGCGTTGCCATTTCGAGTCTTGAGGATATGGAGACCCTGCTTAGGGACATTCCCCTTAAACAAGTGTCAACAAGCATGACCATAAACGCCACGGCAAGCATTCTCTTGGCCCTCTATATCTGTGTAGCAAAGAAGCAGAAAATTCCTCTAAACCAACTTAAGGGCACCATTCAAAATGATATTTTGAAAGAATATATTGCTCGAGGGACCTACATCTATCCGCCGAAACAAAGTATGCGGCTTATTACTGATACTTTTTCTTTCTGCAAAGATAAAGTCCCTCAATGGAATACGGTGAGTATTAGTGGCTATCACATTAGAGAAGCAGGGGCCACGGCGGTTCAAGAAGTCGCGTTTACTTTGGCTGATGGAATAACTTATGTTCAAGCGGCCCTTGATTCGGGCCTTAATATCGATGACTTTGCCCAACGCTTAAGTTTCTTTTTTAACGTTCATAATAATTTTTTTGAAGAAGTGGCGAAGTTCCGAGCGGCCCGCAGGCTTTGGGCTTATATTATGCGTGACCGTTTTAAAGCGCGTAATCCGCGAAGCTGGGTCCTAAGATTTCACTCTCAAACCGCAGGAGTTTCTCTAATGGCCCAGCAACCCGAGAACAATGTGGTAAGGGTGGCTATCCAGGCGCTGGCCGGGGTTTTAGGAGGAACTCAAAGTCTGCACACCAACTCTAAGGATGAGGCCGTGGGTTTACCTACTGAGGCCGCTGCTACCTTGGCTTTAAGAACTCAGCAAATCATCGCTAGTGAAACAGGAGTTGCGGACGTCGTTGATCCCATGGGAGGAAGTTACTACGTTGAAAACTTAACCAACCAAATCGAAGAAGGGGCCAGAAAGTATATTTCTCAAATTGAAAAGTTGGGAGGTGTAATTCGATGTATAGAAAGCGGGTTTATCCAAAAGGAAATTCAAAACTCAAGTTATGAGTTCCAAAAGAGACTAGAATTAAAAGAAGAAGTCATTGTTGGCGTCAATGCTTATCAAGAAGGGGCAGAAAGCCCAATTCCCACTCTGAAGATTTCGGCAACCTTAGAGAAAAGGCAGGTGGTCCGCCTTAAGCGCTACAAAAAATCGCGAAAACAAAAGATCGTCCGAGAGCAAATCGAGGCTTTACGGAATGCCGCAGCTGGTACCGATAATCTTATGCCTGTTATTATCACGGCCCTTGAAAACAAAGTTACCCTAGGCGAGATAAGTCACGCCTTCCGAGATGTCTTCGGAGTCCATAAAGAAAACGTTGTTATCTGAAACGCCTCTGTACTCACGGTCTCACTTTTTTGGCTAACCTTTAGACACAAATTTTTAGCGCACGGCGTTTAGAAAGACCTGGACCTTCCGATGAGCCTTCATCATGAATCATCTACAACTTATCAAAACCTTATGGCCTTTGGCTGCATTGTGCACAACCCTAGGCTGTGCCGGACCAACCACACCTTTTGGAACTCCAAATCTTTTTACAGAAAAAGGGGTACCGGGTACCTTTTCGGGTGATACAGCTGCGACTCAGTCGGTAAAGATAAAATTTTTCCCCCAACGTCAGGTTTTACATGGAAAGGTAGACTTCAAGATCATCATTGAAGATCCCGTAGGGATAGGGCCAGATTACAGGATTCGACTTTTCTATAATAAATTGGATGTGAGCGAGAAGTTTCTTTGGCAGGCCAAGCGGGTTTTCATTAATCAGGAACATACAAAACTTCAGTTGACGGTTCCGAATTTGCGGATCCAACCCCTGAAGACAAACCATGTCTACTTCGGCTATATGAGAAACATAAATACGAAGCCCATTTTTGCGATTTATACCCCTCCCTCTTGCTCCGTTTTTTCTGCAGGGACCTTAGCTTCGTCTCACGAAATTGGAATGCCTTTTGGTGTAAAAACGATGATCCAAGCCATGGGCGAAGAAGAGAAAATAAACCCCAACTTCATTGCCGGCCTGGTAGCTCAAGAATCAGGCTTTGATACAAAAGCCGTAAGTTGGGCCAAAGCCATTGGCCTTACTCAAATCACTCCTTTAGGTGAAGCCGAAGTTATAAAGACCTACAAAGGTTGGCCACGCTACCCCGATATAAACCAGATGTCTTTACCTCTTATCAGAATGCGTGTGATGCGGGGGAAGATTAATTCTAAAAATGAATGGAGACTCAACCCAGAGTACTCAATAAGAGGGGGAACTGCCTACGTTAAATTTCTAAACAACTATTGGCATAAGCAAGAGAACTTTCAAAAACTTATAAACACCTCTAACGATCCGGAGAGAGCATTAAGCTCGGCTATTTTGGCGAGTTACAATTCCGGCCCCGCACGGGTGAATTACGCTTTGCAAAGATTCGGTAACGGTTGGCTTCAAGATGCCCCAGAGCTAGGGGAAGCAAGGCTTTACGTAGCGCGAGTTACAAGTTATTGCGATTATTTTTCCCAAGAAGAGGGTCCTTAACCAGGCGGCAGCCCAGACAGGAGCCCATGATGCGAACAAAACCTAAAGTTCTAAACTATATAAGTGCTTTTCTTGTTCTCACGGCCATTTCTTTTCCAGTGCAAATTATGGTCCTATATAATCATGGACTGTCGGAAGTAGACGCCATTCTTTCTAAAATTTCCCTTCTTAATTTCTTAGTTATGGGATTTTCCGTCCTTGCTGCGGTATCAATCCACCGGGCTCATTCTATAACAAAAATATTCACACCTGTACTCCTCATACTCGTAGGGATAAATAACGGTTTTGTAAGTGCAGTCTCTGATGATTATTCCGTAAGCCTGACCTATTTTGCCACTTTAGCATTTTTTATAGCCCATCTCCCCCTTCTCAATTCAGAAATTAAAACGATTTTTGTAAATCCTCGGCAAAGATGGTGGCAAACCCCTCCTCGAAAACGTATGGAGATCCCCATGATGTTGAGTCCGTACAGTCATCAGACGGTTTTCCGATCAAAGACATTTGATCTCTCTGAAAGCGGCGCCTTCGTTCCCTTTTCGAAAACTCTAGACCCTTTGTCAGAAATGAAGATTAACGATTCTATGTTCTTATGCCTAAACTTAGGAGCTTTGACCCAGCTTCGGTGCCAAGCCAAAGTGGTACGCATCGATGAATCTAGAGGGGATTACCCTGCGTCAAGAGTCGTCCGTTATATAAACAGGATTTCACTTCACTGGTGTAAAAAGGTACCAGGTACCTTTTCGAAATTAAGTGCCGTGTTTGCTGTAAAGTCCTAAGGTAATAACCTCACAATACCCCAAAGGAATCGAACCTAGGGCTTCAGCGTTGGGGCCATCAATGAGTTCGGCATTCCAACCCTCACCCGCGCGGGTCAGTGTCGTACGATAGCGTTGAGTTGGAACTCCACCGGGGACATCATTTAACACCCAGATCAATTTTTGATCGGGAGTAAAGACGTAAGTGTTATCCAGTTGCCAGTAACTGACCTTCTCTTGCAAGCTCGTCCTACATTGGACTGTAGCGATCTGCCGTGTATCTATATTTTCTGAGCTTTGAGCGTAGGCATTCACCGCGATCACCAAAATTAAGAATCCGAAATATTTCATAACGAAACCCTCCACGTTTCCATTTCCTTGGAGAAAAAGACTACAAGGACCGTGCCAGACCTGGACTGAAACTACCGAGTATAATTCCCTACCCTCAATGTTTTT
>JABDDW010000075.1 GCA_013287405.1 Deltaproteobacteria bacterium | reverse complement strand
GGATAATGCTCGTATTCGTTGGCAGGAATTTTTGATTTTCAAAAAATCGCTGAAGAAAAATTCCGTAATAAGCAATGTAACTGCGCTGATTTAAGTTTCTTCAAAAACTTTATGGCGATCAGCAACCACTTCACAGAAGTCCGGCCCTAGGTCGGGCCTAAAATGCACTTCGGAACTGGTCAAAAGCTGAGTGCTACTTTCGAATGTGACCTTCAAGGTGGGGCCGGTCGAGAACTCTACCCAGTGGACGCTTTATTGTCAGGTGGGTCTGATGAACCAATAATACCGATCAGATTTAGAAGTCTCTTTGTCACTTGATAGGCCTGATGAAAAGAATTAGAACTGCCTTTTATTTAGAAGAGGTAAATCGGTGGGGCATTATTGCCGTATATGTGGAAGATCCAGATCCAATGAATCCTTTTCGGGAAGCGGGCACCGCGATCACATCTGTAGAGATTGCAAGAAGCTTCCAATTGAAGAACGTCAAAGCGTAGAGCAGAAAGATGAAATTTTTGGCTTTCTAAATCAGTCCCACATTTCTGCGAAGAATGTTACCCGGCTTAAATCACTCAAATCCTCTAGCAATAACGAGGTCGCAGATCTTGCGTCCATCGTACTTGAAGTGGCAGAGATACATCCATATAAGAAACGACGGCTCAAAGTTTTAGCGGAAAAAAGACGAGACCTCCTAATGAAACTGGAAGAGACGGGATTGATTCTGGCTCATCATATGTTCTAGGGTCCTTGGAAGTTTTTTGTACTTCATCGTCAACTAAATTTACCGCTATCGGGGTCTCAGGTGGATTTTCTTTCAAGGGCCCACCTCTCGAATCAGCGTCAAGAATGGAAATGCAAGCGGGTCTTTACCCAAGGTCTGATTGAATGAGCATTTTGAAACGGCATGTTCAAATAAAATTTTTGACCTTTTCCGGGCAGTGTTGTGAAAAAAATAAAGGCAGAATCTTTTTTCAAAGACACTGCCTCTATTCATAACAACCTTTTTATTTTTAGTAGAGCTTGATTCCTTCCGTCTCTTTCTCGGGGACTTCAGAAAGCTTGGCTAAGAGTGTATCTTTTCTCAATTCCTCTTTAGCAAGTTTTTCTTTTTCAGCTTCTTCTTTTTCTTTCGCTGCGGTTAGCTCTTTTTTCCACGCCACTATCTCTGGAATTAACTGGTAAATATCCATAGCTCCCAAGAGAAAGAACCGGCAAAACAGCAGCTCTAAATTTCCATCAGTCCCGAAAGTTCCTCACGTTCCCAATTCAAAAAGCGCAACCCGCCTCTTCACTATTGCAGGTCCCCATTTATGGGGCCTTTATTCTTATATAATTTACAAGTCCATTAGGGCATTGTCGAGTCCTTTGATATTTTAGAATTGTATAGGTTTCGGTGGGTTCCGTCATCATGCGGAGTCCAGTGATATTGTTCAGCGTCTATGCTGGATTTTCCCAAGGCAGTATCTGGGGTTCGCCACCAAGCTCGCTGTCATTCATGTAAAGAAAGTTATCAACCAACCCCTCGTTTGGGGAGTCGTCAAAAAACTTGTGGAAGCGTTGAGTGCCGCCGCAAACATCGGGCTCAGTACCAGCGACTTTACCGTCGGGCCGATCCCGAAGCCGAGGAAGACATTCGTGAGAAGATAAAAAACGCAAGGCCGCCGGATTTTTGGAAGACCTACAGGGCCACGCACTCCAAATCAACTGAGCGCAACCGAAAGCTCACAAACCTTCGCATGAGGCTTAAGCGAGCCGGTTTGCAACGTAAACTTGATATCGTGGAAGTTGTTGATCCCAAAGGCTCTTTTGACCGGTTTCATGAGTTTGCAACGTCACACCGTTTGATGATCGAAGAGATTGGCTTTACTCCTCGGCTCCGACAAAAAAGAGCATGAGGAGGGGTATGAAAGTTTGGAGTTATTCACAGTCACACCGCTTAGAGGGCGAAGGGAAACTTATTGAGAAGGCCAATTCATTTCTTGAAGCCGCTGAGGTTCAAGGGTGCTCCCTTGATACCGTGAGATCATACGCCTTTGGGCTTTTGTCATTTTTCAGATGGCTAAAGAATGATTGGAATAAATTTGAAACGTTTACTCAAAAAACTCTTCAAGATTGGATGTTCCATCTTAAAAATGAGGGCCTAAAACCAAGATCGATTAACCAGCGGCTCGTGTGTGCCAGATGTTTTTATAGATTCTGCTTTGATAACAATGTTCCTCATGCCCCCGGCGTGCTCTACCCCAAAGGATACTACCGTGGGCCAAGGCGAACAAGGCTTGGATTGCATGCAGCCAGGCGAAAGCCATTCTTAGAGCTCAAAGTTAAAGTTCCAAAAGAAATAATCAACGCTATAAAACCAACCGACGTCGATAAGTTTTTATCTGATCTCAACCGTTATCGGGATTTGGGAATCGTTCTTACGATGCTCCTATGTGGATTGAGATCCCAGGAAGTCATTAGCCTTCGCATGGAAGATGTTAACTTCCACCAAAGTTCCTTACGCGTTCAGGGTAAAGGTAAGAGGGAGCGGATAGTCCCAATGCCATTTCAGCTCATGCAAGTTCTGGAAAGATATCTTCAACTGAAACGACCACGCACCCTTTGTGAGAGTTTTTTTGTTATTCTTCAAGGAAAAAACTTTGGCCAAAAATTAAATCGAGAAACATTTCGAGTTTTCTTTCGTTACCACAGGAATAAACTTGGCATCCCAAAGGCACGACCCCACCAATTTAGACACGCGTTTGCCTCCGACCACGCTCGGGCTGGTACCCCCATAACCACACTCCAGGCCCTTTTGGGTCAGTCCGATATTAAGACAACAGAGATTTATATTCACCTCAATATTGACGATATCAGAGAGCACTACGACGCAGCAATGAAACGTATTGGGGAGAGGTATGCTGCACTTTCGAAGTAAGCCTCTTCCGGAGATCGCAGAACAATATCTAAGTGAGCTTTCAACGGTGAGGCGCAAAAATACATTAAATTTATATCGTGCGGCCATTCATCACTTTTACAGATTCATGATCCAATCAAAACTTGAGTTGGGAAACTTGGAACTCTGTCACATGACTGACTTCGACGAAGACCTTGCTAGACATAATCTCAAGCTCGTCACCAGGCGAAACTCATTTCGACTTTTGCGCACTTATATAAAATGGCTCGAAGACGAAGGCCAAATTTCAGACGGGTTTTCTAAAAAACTTTTCCCCTATTATAACGCCGGCTGTGTCAAAGGCAAACAAGCCCAACTCCCAGAACTCGCACTCAGATTTATTGAAGTTCTTTGTGCCGTAAATAAACCTAATACCGTCCAAGGTTATAAATCTATGTTGGGCGCTTTCTATAAAATTCATTGGAAGACAAATAAACGGCCCTACGATATCGACAGAACTGACAGTGAGAACTACATGCTCTATTTAAAAGAGCGGGGAATGGGTTCCAATGAACGCAATGCAAGGCTTGTTCAATTCAGGCGTTATTTAGACTGGCTCTTTGAACATCAAAAATTAAAGATCGAACCAGATCGACTTGTCTCATCCCATGACATTCCAAGGAGAGAAGAAAGGCTACCAAGGCCATTTCCTGTAAATGTTGATTTGGAGATTCAAAAAAGACTCACGAGTAGCACCGACATCGATTTCTTGGGCGTTTTATTAATGCGAAGATGCGGCTTACGAGTTGGAGAACTTAGGAATCTGACACTTGATTGCGTTGAGGAAGATCTCAACGGCCATTGGTTTTTAAAAGTGCCTCTCGGTAAGCTAAATAACGAAAGAATCATTCCGATAGATCCCACAACCCTTGAAGTCGTGGAAAAAATAAAAAGGCATCATAGCTCCCGGCCTGAGCCTGGAACAAACTGCAAATATTTAATTTCGAATCCATCAGGGAAAAGACGAAGCCGAAACCAATTTGCCGTTGTTCTTCTCGAAGTTACAAAAGGCCTTGCCATCCCTGGCAAGGTTACTCTCCATAGATTAAGGCATAGTTTTGCCACGTCACTTCTTTCAGCGGGACTTAGCATCACAACGCTGAAGGATCTCTTGGGCCACCGGGATATAAGGATGACACTTGTTTATGCAGCCGTCACCCAAGAGACTTTGAGAAGTGAATTCTTTACGGCTCTTTCAAAAATCCAATCCCGCTATGAAGTAGCAAGTTACCCACTGAAGCCGCCAGATTTGAACGGTGGAATCAATCAAAGCTTTTATGATGCCATTAGATATATCAAAAAATTCACCGACGAAAACGGCAACCATGACCCACAGAAACTCACACGACTCTTATATCGCCTCAACTCGCTTCGACATGAATTTTCGATTCTGCTGAAGGCTGATCTTCAGTAGCAATAAAATGATCGGAACCGGGAAGGAATTTCTGACGGGATTGCTTTTCTTGTTCGAGCCTTAGTCTTTTGGCTTCTTTAGCTTCGCGGGCCTTCTGTTCTTCTAAAATAATTACCCGTTTTTCCATTATTTACGGTTAATTTCAATCTAAGGATCTAAGGCCTAGGCGGCTAAACTATAACTCTTACGCATACATGTAATATTGTCCCATGCGGCATGAGCAAATGTTGGGAATATAAATGGCAAAAGCAAAAGCATAAATTCTTTCATTGTGATCTCCGTGAACTAGTTAAAATTAAGTTCCAAAGCCCAGAGGGGGCATATTCCAAGCCTGCATTTCTCCCGAAGCTTCCTTCAAAAACCGCTAAATTTAATTTAAATCTGGATAATACTCTTTACAGTTTGACTTAGCAAAATGAAGCACTTTGGGGAGCAAAGGACTGACTTTTCTGACAACTCTATTGTGCTCCAAAGTAAACTGACTATGTTTTCCAAACCCGTAATAGGTGTAAGGGGGGTGTTTAGGTAGTGTCGTCGAACTTTTTAGCAGATGGCCTTAAACCGGCTTCGCGCAACTAAAAATGTTGTCCTTAGCTGGTTCGGCATAGGTTCAAAACTCTCAATGAGTGGCTGCTAATTTGCAACAGTTTTCCGTATGAAAAGACGGTGTATTTCACTTTTTATTGTGTTGCTTTCGAGCTTAGGAAACGCTTCGTCCGATACCGCCAAACGATGCAATGAGACTCTCTACCAGATTAGTACCCTAGAGGGCGAAGAAAGGAACTTACGTATTCAGTATTCTTTCAGCATCGGCGAGCTTCAGTTTAATGCTCTTTCTAGGTCACTTGTGCGTGATCGTTCCCACCTTCAAAGTCAAGGCCCAGTTCTTGGTAAAACAAAAGAGCTTCTCTTAAACTTCCCTTTTCTTCCCAACTCACTGGGATTTTCGCTGAGAAGAGGAATCAATGAACCAGTAGAGCTACTTGGTAGTAGTCGATATTTATCAAATCCTTTTAGCTACCTCCTCAATGACTCAATACGTGACTGGGATAAAAGTGAGGTCCTTCAGGCTGGGGAGACGCTACTAATGCCCGCTAACGCGAAAACATTTAATATTCTTGCAGAAAAGTGGAACGAAAAGACAGTTGGAAAGGGATGGCCACGCGTCAATTGGACCGCCGTAGATATAACAGGCGGAGAAGTGGCAGACGTTAATTATATTAAGTTCTTTGCCCAGAGACTCTTTCCTGTCTCTGCAGATGCTCTTTATTATCATCTGCATGATCTGAATGGACATTTGTTTGGATTTGCTTTTCTTCCTGAGGAGATCCAACAGATTTCGAATCCCGTGATTAGCTTCCTAGTTGAAGCATCAGAAGATCCTCTCTTAATGAAAAACGAAGACCTACTTAAGTTGTTAGATTATGAATTCCATTTTATTTCTGGTCGTTTAGATCTGTATACCACTGGCGTTAGAAACGATATCGCTGCACTTTTAAAACTAGATCACGTGAGTCCTGAAAGTAGTGAAATTCAAAAAATCAGGGATAAGTTGGCCATGGATTTAAAAGGCTTTGGAATCATAGGGCGAATATGGAAGGCTGACACCTTTAGTGGTGATGTCAGAAAAGATATTGACACTAGAATGAGACAACCAGGATTTGAAACACCTTCTTCAATACTCAACCGGCTCATTACCTTAAAAAATGATCTACATTTATCTGAATCTGAGATCCACAGGCTCTATCTTTTGTCCGACCTGCATAAAACACAGACTGCTGAAGCGGCGTCTGATCAAATCTTCCACATCCTCGCTGCTCGGATGACAGCACAGTTCATACGACTTTCTGCTGAGGGCAACCGAGTCTTTTCGGAAGGCCATTAAAAGTATCTTTTTGAGGTCGTCATCGGAGGAGAAAATATTTTGGTGACGTCACAAATTGCTCGTGATTTAGATTCTATGGCCATTAGAGGGTATAATTTCGAATCAGATTTCTCAGAGGTATTTTGATCATGAAGTCTGAACGATTCTAAAAAATTTCAGCCTGTGAAAGCGCGCATTGTTGGCGGAAATTCCTCCAACTTCGAAGCGGCTCGAGGAAAAAATGTCGCCAGATCTTCGTAATTCCTTTATAGATTTTGAAATTCGATTTCGGTGCTCTGTTCTAGAATCACTGGAATACGGAGTAAAATTTTTCTCGAAATGTGCGTGCATGACGAACGTCCTTATAATTCCTCTGGCCCAAATCTCTCAACATCGTGACCGCCATTATCGCTGACGGGTCCCAAGAATTTAACGATGGTACTAAAGGCCTGCTTTTCAGGTCTTCAGGCTCACTTGATTTCGGATGCCCATTCTCGTTAACAATGTATGAAGGCTCGTTCGCCCTATTCCAAGTCGTTTTGCAGCATCAGCGACAGAATCCGAACTCTTTACAGCCGCAAGAATTCTATTTAACTTTTCAGTCTCATAGGTTTTCTGAAGCTCAGGTAAACTCTGAGGGGCAAATGTCTTCTCCAAGTTAAAGAACTTTGCCTCAGGTTCTCTTGAGGTGAAATATTCAGTTTTACCCGTCAATGATTTTTCTCCTTCAGGAACATTGTTACTACCTGCCTCAGAAGAAAGTGCCCTGCCTGAAGGCGAAGATACTTCTCCGAAGGCGGCATAAATTTTTTTACGTTTAGATTTGGGAGCCCTGGCTTTTCTGGGGCTCCCCCTTTTTGCCTTGAATTCGTCTAAAACCCCTCAACTAATAATTTCCGAGCAAGGTGTTATGAAATGCGACCCTTTAAGGACAAAAGCATAGTCCCACTCGGATTCTCATCGCGGGGCTAGAACAAAAAATTTCCTACAGCCCAGAACTT
>JABDDW010000074.1:5031-7252 GCA_013287405.1 Deltaproteobacteria bacterium | reverse complement strand
ATCACATTCTCCGGCTAGCACAAGCGCAGAAGCCAGATCCTCCTTCTTTCGCACAATGGTTAAGCCGACCGTAGAGCCTTCCCTGGCAGGCTTAACCACCACGGGAAAGTGCAGTTTCAGACTCATCTCTAAAGCCTTATTTTCGATTAACGATTTGTTTGCTGCCAAAGACTTATATTCAGATAAATTCACGAGTTGCCAACCAGGAGTGGGGACTCCCCAATGGGTCAAAATTTGCTTGGTGGCTACCTTATTCATAGCTAAAGCTGAGGCTAAAACTCCGCTCCCTGTATAGGGGATTTTTAAATATTCCAAGATTCCTTGTACGGTTCCGTCTTCGCCATATTTCCCATGAAGAGCGATGAGCGCACAATCTGATTTGATTTGACTCATGACCAGAGGAAGATCTGACCCAACTAAGATAGCGTCGGTCGGATACTTTAGACGTTCAAGAGACTTGATGAAGGCCGCCCCGCTGCGAAGGCTTACTTCCCTTTCACTTCCAACTCCCCCCATGAGTACAGCCACGCGTTTTTTCATTATTTATGTAAGTATAACTGGATAGCTTTAGAGCCGACAAATAATTTTAAGAAACGTTAGGCTGAGCAGGACTATAGACAAGGAGTCGACCGATGGCGCTTACGTCTTTAAGCATCCGAAAGCAAAGTTGTTGGTTCAGCTGATGATTCTGAAATTAAAGGGTTCTTAAACTTTTGGCGGCAATCTCGTCGATACTCTTGTGGCCAGTTTCGGACCGGTTAACAAGGGGAAGACCTGAAGTGTTATGAGAACAACCCTGAAATTTGGCGCTATGATTTATTTTAAATTAAACCTTGGATCTAAAGTAAAAATTGAGTCGATGAATTTAACCCTTATTCCACAATTTGGAATTTTTTTAAATCTTTAGAGTAAACAGAATCATAGTGCCACCACTCGTGGGGAAGTTGGATAAATCCAGCCCCCTCCATGGCCGACCGTAAAGTCCGACGGTTTTGAACTTGAGTGGAGGTAAGGCTACCTTCTTTGAGAAATTTTTCCTCAAGTTTCGGCTGAGACACTAGGGCAAAGCTGTCAAAAGCAGAACCCATATCGACCTCTTTCCCATTTTCATCGATCAAACCTAGATCTACAGCTAAACCGAAGTTATGAACAGAGCCTTTATCGGGGTCGCCAACGTACATTTGATTTTCGGTGCCTACAACTTTAGCCCACATAATTCTCTGGACCGACCGTGGGCGTAAGCAATCGTAGAAAACAAATCCCCATCGAGGTTTCTGCAGACGGAGGTTTTGAAGAGCCACTGTAATCTTCTTTGCCGCAGACTCCTCCAACCAGCATTCTTTAAAGTCACCGTACATATTCTGATGGACAAAATTATCGGTCGTTGCGTACTTAAGATCGATCTTGAATCCGTTCCCAGCCTGGACTTGTACAAAGTTTTTATTTTTCCGCAAAGTCGAAATTGACTTAGAAATATCTTGAGCAAAAGAAACCGAAGTAATGGTGAGGAGAATCACTGTACTTTGTAAAAAATTCCAAAACATTTACGCCTCCCATCTTTCCCTGTTCTTTGAAAACTCTTATTAAGATTAAACTCTTTGACAAGAAGATCCTACATCAATACAAAAAGCTTGAGCATTTTAAAAGATAGATCTCAAAGGGGGGAAATGCACTTAATGTCTGGTCTCTTTAGAAAGTTATTTGTCTTTTCTTTTTTTTACGCAATAGGTCTTTCCAGCCAAGGATATGCCGCTTCTCTTTCTGACCTTTTACATGCTTGTAGATTACGACTAGCCGAGAAGAATCTCACCACTTTCAAAATCGTACCCAACCCTAAAATAGAAAAAAAAGCGCCTCAAATCATTTTAGATATGGACGACCCCGACTTAAGAAATAGGATCAAAATCGCCAAAATAGCGCAAATCTTCGAAACCCACCTCGATTTAAATCGGTCATTAGAATACGTCCCCCACACCCTCGTTGCCGAAGTTCATACAAAAATTGATGCTGAAATCGACTCTCGCCAGACCGCTTTTATGGCTAGAGAAGGAAATAATAACTTGGCCAGCTCTGTGAACCGAGCAATAAAAAACACCTTCACCAAACTCCGGGGCGAGTCAAAAAGCTTTCGAACAAACTCCATTAGCCAACTAGACTTTCTTTATTTTGCGGAAAATGCCGCTCGCCTTTTTGCTTCAATAGACGAAAAGGGACGGGTAAC
>JABDDW010000074.1:0-5021 GCA_013287405.1 Deltaproteobacteria bacterium | reverse complement strand
AAATTATGCCTCTCAATTCTTCGGAGGAATTTATAGCAGAACTCGTGCTTATGAAGGCCCTTTGAGACGTCTCGTTAAGGAGAATCTCTTTATTCCCACCGTAGAGGATTTTACGATCGCGGATCTCAATCTTGCCAGTGCTTATCCTACTTATTTTATCCGAATTTTTGGAAATTACAGCTTGGACTCTGAAGACACCTTTAGAAGTGATCTTTCAAATAACCTCATATTAAACTCCCGATTTAACGAGATCAATGGCTCAGCCTCAAGAGGCGGAGAATCGGTCCATCTTACGGCTTCTGAAGTAGCGGCTTTAAAAACTAAGATTTTTGAAAAACTCTCGTTATTGATGAACATTAATAACCTAGAAAGACAAAGAAAAATGCCTCTCTTCAAGAGACGGTTGATTTCGTTAATATTATTTTATCTCACTTACGAAAGCGAGACGACCTCCTTAAGCCTTTTCACTTCAAAAGACTTTAATTTGGCAGGACTTGCGGAGGACTTTCCCCTCGAGCTCACCCATGGATTTAAGCAGATGCTCCTTGCGAGATTAAGAAATCCAGACAGTCTAGGGGCCTATCTTAAGAATCAACCTTCGGTGACGTACTCCGATGTGAATGAATCTCTCAAAGCCATTTTGGAAGCTCTTCAACTTACTTCAAGAAGACTACTTCAGATTTCAAGTCGACGGAAAATTGGCGTTTGACCTCTCGAATACACAGCTGCATCAGAGATTCGATATCAGAAGATTTGGCTTGCCCCCGATTAATAATAAAATTGGCGTGTTTTTCAGATATTTGGGCGCCCCCACAGCTTCGACCTTTCAACCCTGCACGCTCTATGAGATTGCCGGCGGACTCCAGGGGAGGATTTCTGAAAACTGAGCCACAACTAGGCCATTCCAACGGCTGTTTCTTAAGACGAAGCAAGTTTAGAGCTTTAACCTCTGGGATTACATTTTCATCGGGAGTCCGTGGCCAGAGAATTTTAACACGAGTGATAACTCCCGGATGCCAACCTTCGCAGTGGCGGTAGGCCCACTTTAGTTCTTTAGAAGAAATCTCCTCCAGATGCCCGTCGGGACGCAGTACCTCCACGGCCTCAACAATTTCGCTAAACTCTCTAGGGGTAAGGTTTTCTGAAACTCCTGCGTTCATAACGACCCCTCCACCCACTTGACCGGGAAGGCCAGCCAACATTTTTGCAGGTTGAAGTTTTTGCTTAAGAAATAATCTTAAAACTTCGCTTTTGGGAGTACCGGCAAAGCACCAAAAATTGAGAAATTCGTCGTTTTTCAGCACTTCTATGCCCGTAAGTTTTTTTAAAGAAATTACAAGTCCCTTGATCCCTAGATCCGAAATCAAAACATTTGTTCCCCCTCCCAGTACTTGAAAGGGGATCCCCATCTGTTCGGCCTTCATTAAAAGTATTTTCAACTCTTCAAGGGATTCAGGCTCGCTATAAAATTCTGCGTCACCCCCAATAAGCCAACTCGTCTTTGAAGCTAGATTTACATTTTTAGAAACCGTTACACTGAAGTTCACGATTTTAAGAGCTCAGCCCCTACCTTCCAGACATCTCCGGCTCCCAGGGTCAGAAAAATATCATTTGATTTGAGAAGCATCTTTGCCTTTTTGTGAGCGTTCTTCAGATCACCCCAGTAAGAAATGTTTTTACCCACGACCGCTTTCGCCAGTCGTTTTGAATTTATATTTCTAATTTCCTTTTCGCCAGCACTGTAGATCTCCAGAATTCCTACGATGTCCGCTCCCCTAAAACACTTCAAAAAATCCTCCCAACAGGCTTTAGTTCTAGAATACCGATGAGGTTGAAAAGCCACAATAAGTCGCTCGGTAGGATAGGCCTGGCGTAGCGCTTCTAGGGTGGCGCGAACCTCCGTAGGATGATGGCCGTAATCATCGATAATCACGGCACCCTTAAACTGCCCTTTCTTCTGGAGCCTTCGATCCACTCCTTGATATTGAGCCAAGCCCTTAGCGATCTGTTCAAAACTAAGTTTAAGTTCTAATCCAATGGCTACCGCAGCAAGAGCGTTTAAAATATTGTGTTTGCCCGGAATTTTTAGGCGGAGCTCACCTAGCACGCGACCATCCAATTCCACCTCTAGTTTCTGTTCTTCTTGAGTGGATTGAAGCTTAATTCCCCTAAGCCGCGCCTTAGAGTTTAAGCCGTAGGTCATCTGCCTTTTGTCAAATTTCAGGGCCAGCTTTGAGACGTAAGGATCATCTGCACATAGGATCGCCACACCATAAAAAGGAATCTTTTTGCAAAACTCCTCAAAGGTGGCCATCAAATGTTTAAAATCGTGATAATGATCCAGGTGGTCATTGTCTATATTGGTGACCACAACAATCTCCGGACTCAGTCTTAGAAAACTGCCGTCACTTTCATCGGCTTCAGCAACAAACCATTCTCCTTTTCCGAGAGCCGCTGTGCTTTTGATGAGGTCAAGCCTCCCCCCAATAACGATGGTGGGGTCAAGTTGGGCCGACAGTAACATGGTGGCCACCATACTTGTTGTCGTTGTCTTTCCATGGGTTCCCGCAATTGCAATTCCCCTTTTTAATCCCATAATTTCGGCTAGCATCTCAGCTCTTTGAATAATCGGAATCTTGCGTTTGCGCGCTTGAATGAGTTCGGGATTATTTTTTTTCACGGCGGAACTAAACACAACAGCATCGCAAGGCTCTGGGACATTCTCCGTTGAGTGCCCTTTTTTAATCTTAACACCCAAAGCCTGAAGTCTCTCGACCTGTGAGTTTACAGCGGCGTCGGAGCCGGTTACCGAGCAACCCATGTTCACCAGAACCTCGGCAATGCCGCTCATTCCGATGCCACCGATTCCGATAAAGTGTATGTGCGCTTCTCCTAAATTCATTGCAAATTTTCCAATAGGTATTCGGCAATACGTTCCGCGCTCTTAGGTTTAAAAAACTTTGAGATTGATTTTTCGTACGCTGGAATTAAATTCTTATTTTCTATTAAGTCTTGAATCCAATTTCTAAAACTATCGGGAGTAAAGTCCTTCTGCAGTATAACCTTAGCTGCATTCTCCTCGGCGATGGCTTGAGCATTTTTTTCTTGGTGATTATCGGAAGCGTAAGGGAAGGGAATCAAAGTTGCCGCCTTTTGGCAAGCCGCAAGTTCCGCCAGAGTGGAGGCTCCAGCTCGACAAACGACAACATCTGCCCAACTATAACGATCCGGCATATCGTATAAAAACTCAAACCATTTAATATTTTTGGGTTTGAGTTCTTTATAAAGGTTGTCAAATTTATGAAAATCGGTGCTACCTAATTGGTGAACAAATTCCACGTTATTTAACCAATCCCCCCCGAGCTTAACGGCTTCAGTGACGGTGATATTGATTCCTCTTGCTCCCTGGCTTCCGCCAAAAATAAGGACACGTAATCTTTCTGAGGGGAGGCGACTCACAGGGGTCAATCCCTCTCTTACCGGAATTCCTACAGTGATTGGATTCTTAAAATATACATTAGAAATTTCAAAGTTTGTGAAAGAAACGGAAACAAATCGACTAAGCCATCGGTTGGTTAGCCCCGGAAAGGCATTGGCTTCAAAAATGGCAAGCTTCAATTTTAAAAAGGGTTTTAGAAGGACTCCCGCCACCATCACGGGCCCAGAAGCATAACCTCCAACTCCCATAATAATTTTTGGCTTCAATTTTAAAATCAATCTCATGGAATCATAAACGGCTAAGGGAAGAGACAAGAGGGTCCAAAGTTTTGTGAAAAATCCCACATTGTTTAATGGTCCGATTTTGATAAGATGAAGGGGAAAGTTTTCTCTAGGAATAATTTTGGTTTCTAATCCCTTAGCTGTACCGGCAAAATCGACCTCTGTTTTGGGATTGATTCTCTTTACAGCTTGAACAATGGCCACAGCGGGATAGATATGCCCCCCCGTGCCACCTCCGGCAATGAGCAAACCATGCATCTTAGGCTTTGCTCCGAGAGTGAATGTTAATAAGAACTCCGCAAGCCAAACTCACTGCCACTAAACTGCTTCCGCCATAAGATAGAAAAGGCATGGTCAGCCCCTTTGTAGGGAGAAGGCCCGTTACCACTCCGGTATTTATTATGGCCTGAAAAGCGATCAGGGAACTGAGCCCTAAAGCAAGTCGTCGTCCAAAGGGATCCTTACATTGACCTGCGATCTGAATGCCTCTAAAAACAATCCACGAAAAAAGCAGAAGGACTAAAATCAAACCTAAAAAACCCGTTTCTTCGCCGAGAACAGCAAGAATAAAATCCGTGTGCGCCTCAGGAAGAAAAAAGAGCTTCCCTTGTCCTTTGCCTATTCCAACTCCCCAAAATCCACCGGCGTGCAGACTCAGCATGGATTGAATCACCTGAAAACCGCCGTGAGAAGGGTCCGCCCACGGGTTGAGAAAAGCTAAAACCCTCTGTCTGCGATAAGTACTACCCATAACAAGAGCGTAAATGGCAGGAACGGCAACCACCCCAGTGATAAACATGTAGCGCCAAGGCAGTTCGAAGCAAAAAAGAAGAGTGGCTCCAACCAAAAAACAAATGACCGATGATCCGAAATCCGGCTGCTTGAGCATAATAAGGATAGGGAGAAGAGTTACCATGAGGATAACCGACAAAAACTTCCCTTTAGAATCAGTTTCTTTTCTTTCGTAAGTAAGCAGGTAAGCAAAAATCACAGGACTCATGAGTTTTGCAAGTTCACCCGGTTCAAACCTCAAACCCCCAGGCAACGAAACCCACCTCACGGCGCCGCCAACCCGATGTCCGATCCCCGGTGCAAATACCGACACCAGAGAACAAATCAGTACAATAAAGAAAAACCAGAAAAACTTTTTCAAATAAGGATATGGAAAAATGCTGGCAAACCCCAAGCCCACTAAAGAAAGAGCGACAAAGACGAGCTGCCTTTTAAAAAAATACAACCCATCGCCATAAGTTTCAGAGGCAAAGACAAAGCTCGCGCTATAAACTAGAACTAAACCAATC
>JABDDW010000073.1 GCA_013287405.1 Deltaproteobacteria bacterium | reverse complement strand
GTCTTTGTAAAATTCGATGGCCAGGGAGTGGTTCTAAAATTTTGAAGCGACATTCTGACTCTCCTTTTTAAAAAAATTAAGTTCCGCTCAAGTGAAACTTAATTTTTTTAAAAAGGAGAACTTTAAGATGCTTCAAAATTTTAGAACCCACACTTTAGCCCTGGAATTTTACAAAAACTGCTCAAAGGTGAAAATGCCAGGTTTTATAAGATCCCAATTTCAAAGAGCAAGCCTTAGCATTCTTAATAACTTGGCTGAAGGTAGTGCCAAGACTTCCTTCAAGGATAGGGCTCGATTCTATGAAATAGCATTAGCTTCTTTTAGGGAGTGCGAAAGTATGCTCCTTGTTTTAGAGCAAAAGGAATTAATGGCTAGATACGATAAACTTGGAGCTTCACTTTATAAATTGCATAGGTTCACCCTGAACTCAAATCCAAAGGAACCGGTCCCCTGACCGGCTCCCTGACCTGATTCCAGCTTACCTGAAACCTTAAACCTGGGAACAGGTCCTTCCCTATTCGTTCCACACAAAATTACAAAGAACCCGTGTAGACAGGGCGTATTGACGTTCTTCGGCTTGCCTTTGAAAGATTTTCCGGAGTGGCAGATTGAGTGAACGAGAGGATGTGCCTGTTCTGGCATTTTTCTTGCTCTATAAAGCCTTTTACTAAGGAGTAACAAATGACACGTTTTATTTTTGCGGCATTAATTTTCGGTTCCACAGGTGTTTTGGCCGATAATTTAGCTTCAGCACCGAGCCCTCTTTTTTGCTCAAATGGGAGAGGGACCTTAAGATTTGAACGCAATGCCTTCTTAAATCAGGAAACAATACCTGCCTCTGCTCCCAAGGGCTACGTCTGGTGGATGAGACATGGTCAGGAATTACCTGCTAGTACCTATGTGTTGGATGATTCTTCTAAAATTGTATTACGTCCTCCAGGTCGAGCTCTAAAAGGGAAATCTACTTTCGCTATTAAGGTAATGACGCCTGATGGGGCAGATGGTTTACGATCCCAGTGGCTGATTTGTACAGAAGACAGCCTTTCTGCAAATTAAGTCGTCGGCTTTAGCGCCGAACCTCTAATGACTCATCAAATATTGGGCGGCCAAGAAAGCATTAACATGTCCCCCGGTTCGAACCCCAATATGACCGGAAACAACAGCAGCATTGATCGCGTTAGCAATTTGCACTGGTGAGGCCGAAGGTCTAGCGGCAAATAAGAGAGCTGCGACTCCTGAAACAAAAGGGGTAGCCATACTGGTTCCCGATTCAAGTCCCATATTTCCCTCTCCGGAAGTGTCCGTCGGTGGAAGGGTGCTATAAATTCCATTTCCGGGGGCGGCTAAATCCACGAGCAACCCATAATTTGAAAATGCCGATATATTTCCAGAAGGATCATAGGAGGCCACAGTGATTTTACCTGGTACCTGATAGACTGCGGGGTACTCAGGAGCGACACTTAGATCATTAGAGCTGTTCCCTGCCGCATTCACAAACACGCTACCGGATTGAGTTACGGCTAGGATCTCTTGTTGAAGGGAGGCACTACAGTTAGTCCCTCCCCAACTGGCATTAATAACCTTTGCCCCTTGGGCGTTGGCATACACGATAGCGGTTATCGCATCTCCAGCATTGCCAGCCCCTTGGGCATCCATAAACTTAAGTGGCATTATTTTGGCGTTGGGTGCAACTCCAATAAAGTTATTTGGACCCGCTTGGCCTGCAATAATTCCAGAAACGTGGGTGCCATGGGCTGCGCCATCGGAGAGATCTGAGGGATCTCCAATAAAGCTTCGGCCATTCACAATTTGGCTCTGCAATAAAGGATGATTGACATCGATCCCAGAATCGACAACGGCAACGACGACTCCGTCCCCGCGCTCATTAAGATAGGTCCATGCCGAGCTGGCTTGGATATCTTGCTGTCCCCAGGAATCCGAAGGAATTATAGATTCCGCAGAGACAGACGCCGCCTCAGCTTCAGTCTTAATATTAGTGATTTCGTATTCAGGCTCGGCGACTAAGAATTCGTTATTATGTTTAGCCAGAATGGTTTTTTCGACAACCTCTTTAGACACTCCAGAAAAACGAGTCACAAGAGAGTTGGGATGAAGCTTGTACTGGGAATATTCTTGGGGAACCTCGCCGTTCCACCTCACCAAAAAACTATTAGGCACCATCTTGTTGGTGCAGGTGCCGGAGGACTGAATTTGACCAGGCTCAAAGCAACCGGTGAGTAATAAAAGAAGTGAAATAAGAACAAATAGGCCCTTTAGGTTTGCATCCATGCATTCCTCCCCTACTTCCTCTAGAATAACACTTCAGAAAGGGGTCCAGGTTAGTCGAGAAAGACCATTATCTTTTGACAGACCGGTACCGTGTAGAACTCCTGAGATTCCTACCTGTTAGCGGATAGACTATTTTAGAAAAGTCTCGTCGTAGATATGGGGAAGCAATTCTTTGAGTTCTAGTTTCTGGACCTTGGTTTGGTCTTGGGAGGATAGAGTGAAGACTAAATCGGGGGATGCAAACTCGGAAATTACTTGGAGGCAAATCCCGCATGGAATCACGGGTTTATTCGCGGACCCTACGACCGCAATCTCTTTGATGCTCTTTTCTCCCTTGGTTATAGCCTGAGAAATAGCTACGCGTTCTGCACAGATTCCGGCCGGGTAACAGGCGTTTTCAACATTTGTACCGCAATAAATCTTCCCAGATTCACCAACGACTGCTGCCCCCACTTTAAAGTGGCTGTAGGGAGCGTAAGCATTTTTCTGAACTTCGACTGCTCTTTCAATGAGTTTCATTTAAATTTTCCGTGAGGTGACTAATAAGCTCGGTTACAAAAACCTTAAACTGGCTCTCCACCTGTTTTCCGACCTCTGTAACCTCGCTATGACTCAGTTTTTTCTTAGAGATGCCTGCAGCCAAATTGGTAATGCAACTTATCCCACAAACACGAACCCCAAAATGATTGGCCGCAATCACTTCAGGCACAGTGCTCATTCCTACGGCGTGGCCTCCTATAGTCTGAAGATATCGCACTTCGGCCGGGGTTTCATAAGTGGGTCCCTGAAGACCAATATAAACTCCGGAGGTCATTTCGATCTTCAATTTTTTTGCAAGCTTCATGGAGATTTCGGCGAACTTTGAATCGTAGGCTTCAGTCATATCCGGAAATCGAGGGCCAATCTGATCGAGATTCTTACCCTTAAGGGGGTTATCGCCCATAAGATTGATATGATCGGTGATTGTCATAAAATCTCCGGGGCTCATCTTCTTAGATAATCCGCCGGCCGCGTTTGTGACAATAAGGGCTTCAATCCCCAGCATCGAGAGAACCCTCGTCGGAAAGACCACTTGATTCATGCTGTGACCTTCGTAGAGATGAAGTCTTCCTTGAAGGAGAGCCACTTGTGCTTTTTCAACATGGCCCAAAATCAAACGACCTTTGTGGCCCTCAACCGAAGTGGTTCCGAAATAAGGAATTGTGGAGTAATCCAGAACTTCTTCGGATTTTACAATTTCTGCGACACTGCCCATTCCGCTTCCTAGGATTATACCTATCCTGGGCTTGGCTTGAGTCTTAGATCGAATGAATTCGACGGTTTCGTGCAATCTTTCGTAAATCGTCTCTTCGGCCATTATCGTCCTACCTTCTCTAGTATAAGACGGGGAGTTTTGGGTTTTTGCAAGCGAATGTCAATAGCTTGGAGGAGAAGGTCTTCCACCCCATCGACGGGTTTTTCGTTGTTGTAGTGGAGAGTGGCCAAGGCATTACCCTTTTTTACGGAGTCGCCGATTTTAAAGTGCAAGATTATACCGGCCGTAGGATCGATGGAATCCTCGGCCCGTTTTCTTCCAGCACCGAGAAGGAGACTTGCAATTCCAACTTTTTCTGTTTCAATCCGGGAAATATACCCGCTTCTGGTGGCCACAACTGATCTCGTTTGTTTCGCATGAGGGACGGGAAGCCGTCCCCCTTGAGCTTGGATGACTTCTTCAAAAAGTCTCAAGGCTTTTCCAGAGACCAAAATCTCCTCAGCAATATTACGTGCATAACTTAAGTTCTTAGCTTTGCCTCCCAAAAAAATCATATGGGCCGCTAGCTCAAGTGAGAGATCTCGCAGATCCTTGGGGCCTCGATTTTTTAAAATATCAAGACACTCTTCAACTTCAAGAGAGTTGCCAATGGCCTTTCCCAAAGGTTGATTCATATCTGTAATGAGTACTGAAATTTTCTTTTTAGCCCCTTTAGCAATTTCGCTTAACCCAAGGGCCAGAGTCCGAGCCTCTTTTAGCGTTTTCATAAAAGCGCCAGAGCCCACTTTGACATCGAGGACAAGTCCGTCAATTCCTTCTGCAAGTTTCTTTGACATAATGCTAGCGCAGATCAGCGGAATGCATTCAACGGTTCCTGTCACATCTCGAAGGGCATACATTTTTTTATCCGTTGGGCAGATCTCTTTAGTTTGCCCGATAAAGCAGATTTTAAATCGGCCCAAGGCCTCTTTGAATTGCTCCAAAGAAAGCTGTGTTGAAAAACCAGGTATACTTTCTAACTTATCTAAGGTGCCTCCGGTGTGTCCTAAACCGCGACCGGAGATCATGGGTACGACAACACCTGCGGCTGCGGCGATGGGTCCAAGAATTAGGCTCGTCTTATCGCCTACGCCTCCGGTTGAGTGCTTATCGATTTTACTTCCCGCAATAGATGAAAGATCTAATATGGCTCCAGAATGGAGCATGGCTTGAGTCAGTGCGAGAGTTTCTTTTTTCGACATTCCGTTGAGAAATACAGCCATCAAAAACGCCGACATTTGGTAATCGGCCACCTCGCCACCAAGGTAGCTATCGACAAACTCCTTGATCTGAGCTCCAGAGAGTTCTTTTTTGTCTCTTTTTAATTTTATAATTTCAGTGGGGAGGATTGGCAAAACTAATATCCCTTGTCCGTTTTGGGGGAAGAACCCGTCACTATTTCTACACTCGCTGAAGTCCCCAATCGATTTGCACCGGCGTGGACCATTTTCTTTGCGTCCTCAAAGTTGCGTACTCCTCCGCTGGCCTTGACCCCGATGTCTATGCCGACGATTCTTCTCATCAGTTTAACATCGTCCACAGTGGCCCCACCCCCGGCAAAACCTGTACTGGTCTTCACGAACGCTGCTCCGGCGGCCTTCGAAAGGGCGCACCCAATGATCTTTTCGTCTTCGGTGAGACTTGAGGTTTCAAGAATGACCTTAACGGGAATATTTCCAGCGGCGCTGACCACACCTTTGAGATCGTCAAAAACCTCTTTATAGTCCTTACTCTTTAAGGCTCCGATATTGATGACCGTGTCTATTTCTTGAGCTCCCTCTCGAATGGCTTCTAAAGTTTCAAAAGCTTTAGCGGCGGCCGAAGCTGCACCCAATGGAAAACCCACCACAGCGATGGCCTTTACACCGGTGCCGGCGAGAAGTTTTGAAGCTAAGCCCACATTACTCGAATTTACGCAAACCGTAGCAAATCCGTATTGAGCCGCTTCCACGCAAAGGTTTTTAATCTGTTCGTGGGAGGCATCAGGTTTAAGTAAGGTATGATCAATCATCGCGGCAAGGTCCGCCGGTCTTAGAGATGCTTGGCTCGTGGCTGTTACCACCGTCGAAGGTGTAGGGCTCTTTATGGGGTCTCCACTTTTAACATTTTCTAATCGTCGATGAACTTCATTAGTGACCGCGTCAACTAGCCGCTCAATATTCTTTGGATCTAATTCTAAACTTCTCATGGCTACCTACCTATAAGACCATTCATAATATTCGGTACTGCGGACCTCGTCGCGCGGTCGGTTATGAAAGCGGTCTATTTCTTAAAAAAACACTATAAAATAGCAACGCAGGCCGTTATTGTCAAAGTATGGTCTGCAGGAGATTGTTAATATCGGGTAAAGTTCAAGGAGTCAGTTTTAGATTTCACACCTGTGAGTTGGCCGCCAAACTCAATTTAATGGGTCATGTGGAAAACTTAGCGGACGGAAGAGTAGAAATTGTTGTTGCAGGTTCCTTGGCCGATGTGGAGCAATTAATTAATTGGACAAAAATTGGTCCTTCGGGAGCAATTGTAAAGAATGTGAGTGTTTCAAAGATCGATAGCGAATGGCCCCTTGGGCCATTTTATATCCGCCGATAGGAGGCTCCTTTTGAAAAAAACCCTCGTCTTATTACTTATTATTTGCATCTCAACTTCGGCCTTCGCTCAAGACACAACGGTGCGCAAGAAGAGTGGGCCCCGTCGACAGCTCGCCACAATATTATTTGCAGGACTTGGTGGGGCCATTCTCGGTCTTTCGACTCTAAGTTTTTATGGAAGGCCCCAAGATAATCTGGGAAATATTGGCTTGGGATTTGCGGCTGGAGTTATCGCGGGAACCATTTACGTTACCTACAAATCGGCTACCACAAAAGACTATTCTGAAGACGCTGACAATGACTCGAAATTTCTAATGTCGCCGATAATTTCTAAAGCCAGTTCGGAGGCCACTGCCCTCGGGGGGCAGTTTGCCCTTCGATTTTAATTTTCTAGAAATTAGCCAGCCTTCTTGGGAATGGGGGGCCCTTGAGCCACGCTTTGAGCCTGTGAAAGGGAGCCCGTTTTCTTGCCTATAAATCCATCGTAGGTGGCTTGAGTAATGAGTCCTCGCCTGACTAAGTCTTGAGCATACATTTCAAAGGTTATCATTCCTTGATTGCGGCCCGTTTGCATAATGCTTGGAATTTGGAAAGTCTTACCTTCGCGGATAAGGTTCCCTACGGCATGGGTATTCATTAAAACTTCCACACAGCCCACACGTCCCTTACCGTCCGCGGTCGGCAATAAACACTGGGCGATGACCCCCCGCAGGCTCTCTGAGAGCATGACCCTCACCTGTGCTTGTTGCTCTTGGGGAAAAACATCTATAATACGATCCACAGTTTTTGCTGCGTTGTTGGTGTGAAGAGTTCCGAAAACGAGGTGACCCGTTTCGGCTGCGGTCATCGCTAAACTTATGGTTTCAAGATCGCGCATTTCACCGACAAGAATAATATCAGGATCCTCTCTAAGGGCGGCTTTCAGTGCCGTGGAGAAAGATTTTGTATGACCGTGGACTTCTCTTTGATTGATTAAACTTTTTATCGACGGATGAACGAATTCGATAGGATCTTCAACCGTGAGTATATGAGCCTGCTCTCTAGAGTTAATATGGTGGATTAAGGCTGCCAATGTGGTGGATTTACCCGACCCTGTGGGTCCGGTCACTAGGATTAAGCCCTTACTGCAATTTACAATTTCAAGAAGGGATTCAGGGAGCTGGAGCTCTTTAATTGTTTTGATTTTCTCAGGAATAATTCTAAAAGCTGCTCCAATTCCCAGCCTTTGCATAAACACGTTAACGCGGAACCGACCGATGCCCGGAAGGGAATAACTACAATCGAGTTCCCAATTTTCTATGAAC
>JABDDW010000072.1 GCA_013287405.1 Deltaproteobacteria bacterium | reverse complement strand
TAAGTGGGAATCAGTAGATAGGTCGAGGTATCTCCTCCAGTAATTTCAGTCAAATAATTGGTTTCAAGGGCTCCGGCCGAGAGAGTCAGGGCGCCAAGTCCCTTCAGAGGCTGCCAGAAGTACTGTGTTCTCTCGCGCGATATTTCCACCGAAAGGGCCTTCGCGCCTAAGAAAAGAACGATAAGATGTAGAAAAAGAGTTTTCTTATTCAAGTGGCTCACCTAAAATCTATGGCCTAAAGTTTATTTTCAAAACCCAGGCTAATGAGTCTGATCCAAAGGCGCAAGTTGAATTATTTGACTGTCATCTGTACTTTCATCTTCCTTTGGGCCAACCAAGTGCAAGGGACTTCTTTGAAATCAAAGCTTGAATTGGGTGGGGGAGGATATGACGAGACTCTCACCGGAGAGGGTGATTTTATTGATGGTTCCCATGCAAAAGGGACCGATGATTGGTCTTGGTCCATGGAACTTGGGTTTTCCCAGGCCCCATCGACCTCCGCGACCTCTGCCGTTCAAAATAACGTTGTCGATCATAGCTACACGTTCATCCCCGAGACCGGATACGAAGCTGGCAGTGGCCTTGGCTCCGTTTTTAATTACACCTATTCTTATACCCCCGAAGAAAGCCTGGTCGATTCGGGTCCAGAAATGGACATCTATTACAATTTTTTCTTGGAGGAAAAGGGACAAAAGGGAGACGAAGAAACCTTCCGTAGTTCACTGAAATTAAAAATGGGAGCCAAAGATATTCAGTACATTCAGACTTTCAACGGAACTCGTGTGGGTTTGAATAAGAAATTGAGTCCTACTACCGGGTTCAATAATTTAAGGCAAATAGGCGCTTTAGGCGAAGCCTCAGCTTCACCATCAAAATTATTGAGTGCGAGTCTCACCTACACTTACTATTTCTACGATAGAAACGTCGGTGACTTCTTAAATTTTATTACTGCACCGGGTGCTGCCCGACTTGGTGCTGGGGGCTTCTCCAGTGCCATCACCAACTTTGCGCAAAGTACTCTAGATTTTGACCTAACTCTTTACCCCCTTGATAATTGGTCCGTCGAATTAGAGTTTATTAATTCAGTATCGGCAATCGATCTTTCTTTGGGTTGGACTTACGACGCTACATTGACTCGAACCTTGGGGAACTGGGCTGTTGGTTTAGGCTGTGAGAGGGATACTTCTCCTCTAGTGGGTCTGCTCAGCTACTTAACGATCAATGTTGCCTATGACTTTAATTAGGGGCCAAATTTTTTTAGACTCTTTAGTCATTCGATGCTATGCACTATCTAAAATTAAGCGGGTTCGTAGCTCAGTTGGTAGAGCAGCTGACTCTTAATCAGCGGGTCGCAGGTTCGATCCCTGCCGGACCCACCAAAAATCACAGGTTATTGTAATTACTAAACTTTTTGTCCTTATTCTCTGCGACTACCTTGCTAATCGTTATGGTGTCGAATTACAGATTACAATTTGTAATCTGTAATGGTAAAGTTGTGCTATGAGATCTCATGGAAGTTTAAAACCACAAGACGTAGTACTGCTGCTGAAAATGTTCCTATGGGAAGATAGGGAATGGCGTTTAATTGACATTGCTCCCACCACTAATCAAACAAAGTGACACCAAATTAGAACCTGGGAGGAGTAATCCCAGTGCGGTTTTGGCGTTGCTAACGGTTGAAAATGTTGCAGTGACAAACGCCACTTTAAACCTCTATTGCGAAATCAAAATCCTAACGACAGAAGAGATTTTATCCACTATATAAGAAGGCGTATTTATAATCTCACTATTGCGTCCAGTGAGATCTTAAACCCCATTCAGATTTTATAGCCTTATGAACTAGGTTTCGATAAGTTTCTGTGTCCCTTACGGCTAGGTTTCTTACACGAGAAATATTCTCTGGGGTCAAGGCTGCTGAACCGGTGGCAAGGATCATATATTCTTTCGCGGAGGGTGAAACCTCGTAGCCGGAAGATTGAAGTAAAGGAGCTAAGCCTGGAATAGGGTGATTTTCGAGATCTGGTCGAGAGGTATCCATGAAAAGTCTTAACCAGTGGGCCGAGTCAATAAATAATTTTTCGCTTTCGGTACTAGGACTAAAATTGTTAATTTTGCCCAAACTGGAGAGACGCATTCTGCATTCTGGAGTTGATTCGGTTTTGGGAGTCGGACCCAAGGTGGTTGCAAAAGCCACCGACGTCGTCGATACCATCAGGGATGCCAAAAGTAAGCTGGTACCTTTTTTCAATAAGCCCAGTAGCCGTTAAGGTTGTTTCCCGCTCCGGTGCTATAGGTAATTCCATTTATGACCGCAGTTGTATTTTTAACTCCGACCCAAATGGGGCGACCATAGAAATAATTTATTCCGAGGTCGATAGCCGTATCTGTCGATGGGTTTAAAGTGATGTTTCCCGTCAAATCATTGAAGGCATTGTTGGCCGTATTAAAGAGGCCGTTAGCATTGATCACTAAAAATGAGGAGGCTACCGCTCCCGCATTGATCGATGTTAAACTCATATTTACCGTGGTCAGATTGCCCGGGCAATACCATCCACTGCAGTTCGTAAGTCCCAGATTCGAAGGGGCATAAATAGCATTAGATCCGCTATCTATAAAACTGTATTGATTATTTGTGACCGCGGGGGAGCTTGTTCTGATAGTCATTTCTACACTCGAATTGGCTTGGTAAACATTGACGGCTGCCCCAGGCGTGTTGTTTCCGGTGGCGGTGTTTACACCTATAACCATGCATCCATTGGCGGAGATATTTCCACCGTTACTGACCGCTGGGAGGAGCAAGACTTCACCGTTGGTGTCTGGGCCAGAGCTAATATTTGGGATGGGATTTGAGACTTGTGAGGTGAGAGGCATGGCGGTACCACAATATCCTATAGACGGATAAGCCGCGCTGCATGCCCCACCTGTCGTTTTTGAGCAGGTTGATCCGTTGCAGGCGAAATAAGTGGGCTCTGGAGTGGCTCCCGTACAGCCACTACCACAATCTTGGTTCCAGAGGCCTACCCCCAGAATACCATTGTATCCCGCCTCTGAAGGACCTACATAAGAGCCTGCGCAGAGAGTAGAGTCCCCACCTTCATATTGGGAATTGATCAGTTGAATGGGAACGGTGGCTTTGGGTTCATTTCCGATCCCCGTCATGTAGACATCGCTCTGTACAACGGGACCCCAGGTTCTTCCCGAGCCAAACTCGGCGCACTCGGCCACATCCCCCGTGATCGTGTTAGGTAGAGATAGCGACACCACCGAAGAAAAAATCCGAAGGCCAAAACTTCCGGTGTCTAACAAAATATTGTTGACGGTTTGACAATTGACAAGGCTCCCGGAAACACAAATCGTGACGGACACGCAAGGCATATTGATATACATAGTGCTGGCATTACAAAGGCTGCCATTGACCGTAACCTTCATCACGTTAGTGCCAGTCGGACAAGGATAATTCACTGCTGGAGTACTACTTAAGCCTCCGACTTGGACGCTACTTCCACAGCTAGTTAGAAAAATACATAGAGAAATAAGATAGTTTTTCATCGAACTTCATCCATGGATAGTCCCTCAGGCATAGAGTTCGGTGCAAAGGCGCTTCCTGAGGGAGAACCCATATGCCCACCAAGGGTCATGACTATCTTTGTTGTTCTTAGGGTGCTGAAGCGACTCCCTTTGCTGTTGGGGGTCTCATTG
This sequence comes from Deltaproteobacteria bacterium, assembly GCA_013287405.1. The sequence goes on along the minus strand of JABDDW010000072.1, from coordinate 3,873 downwards.
CGAGTCCCCTTGTGGTGATGCAGTTCGTTTTCATGGGCTTTATACTCGTTGAAATGGACGCCCAAAAGCTTGTCAAATTGGGGATGATATCGCGTGCCTCGCCAGCTGACTCCAAAGACGATGTTGTTTGCGACATACTCGTTGATGACCATTCCGCTATTTAAACGTAAGGTATGAACCTTGTATTTTTCGTTAGTGACCACTTCATGACTTTTGACATTGAAGAATTGAGCTTCGTCTTCGCAGGAACTTTCGCTCTGGCCAAGACCCCCAAAAGCCATTGAAGAGATCGAGAGAGAAATGCAAAGACAAAGTAATGACGTCCTGCCCATTCGAAAAATCATCCCACTGTTTGTTTTAGACGATAAAATATTACTCTATTCTACCGTGTCTGGATGAACTTCACAATGTCATTTGAATATGAGGTTTCGATAGCTTTTTCAATGGGTTAGATGCTTCAAAATCAAGCAAAAACTTCTTGATTTTTATGCCTCCTCCAAAACCCGTCAAGTCTCCGCTTTTACCTATAACTCGATGGCAGGGGATCACGAGGGGTATAGGGTTTTTTCCATTGGCTCCTCCCACGGCTCTCGCTTTTTTTGAGTCTCCGAGCATTTGGGCCTGTTCGCCATAGGAGATTGTTCTCCCATAGGGAATTTGAGTGAGGACCTTCCACACTTTCCTCTGAAAACTCGTTCCCAACGGATTGAGGGGAAGCTTAAATTCCACAAGTTTGTAATTAAAATAGTTTTTGATTTGCCCCGCTGTCTCTTCGAGGAGAGGATCCTTGGATTTTGTGGCCGCCTTTAAGATTTCTTCGTCCTCACGTCCTTCGAAGTAGATCGATGTGATTTTCCCTTGGGCCGAGATTAAAGTGAGCTCTCCAATAGGAGTTTTGATTATTTTCAAATAAATCATTTATGGTCCTTTCTAACTTGAGATGGCGTGCTTTTAAATTGTCTTTTGAAGGCATCATTAAATCGTCTTACAGATTTAAATCCTGAGAGGATAGCCACGTCGGTTATGGGGAGCGAGTTATCTTTAATTAATTTTTTTGCAGTTTCGAGTCGACTTTCTAGGGCTGTTTCTCTCGGAGATTTTTGATATTTATTATTAAAGAGACGCCTGAGATGGCGATCTCCGATTCCCAATTTTTGAGCGAGGCCCAAAATGCCTTCTCGGTCATAAACTCCTCTTTTTATAAGTTTAAGGGCTCTGGTTAAAGTTGCAGACTTACCCACCCATGCGGACGTGCCTGGAGTCGATTCGGGCCGACATCTCTTGCAGGGTCTGAAGCCAGACTCTTGGGCTTGCGCCGCCTCTTTGAAGAAAATGACATTTTGAAAGTGGGGTTTTCGTGATGAGCAGATGGGTCTACAGTAAATGCCGGTCGTCCTGACGCCAAAGAAAAATTTTCCATCAAAACGGACATCTTTACTGAGAAGAGCTCGATAATAACCTTGTGGCGTCATGGCCAATGTGTACCAGAGAATTTCAACTTATGCTGGCCATTTTCGGACCTGGCTTTAAACTATTGTTGGAACCACGGTTGGGCCGTCCAAAGAATTTGAGAAAGGCGACTTTGGGTGGCCGCATTGGGGTGGAAGCAATCTAAAGCTAGATCTGCTCCTTCAAAATCGAAATCAAAAATGCGATTTGAAAACACAACATCAAGATTAGTGAAGCTCTTGTTGGCATCAGCCGCGGCCTCGGCTAAGAGCTCGTTTGCTCCTTGAATCTGTTGAATGAGAGCATTGTATTGGGCTTGAGTGGTCCAATCAGCCATGGCTTTGCAACTTCCTAAAATGGCCCTTATGGAACGGCAGCTAAGACCAAAAAGTGTCTTTTCTGAACGAATATCTGGAGTTGCGGTTTCGGGAATTCTGGGTATACCCGACATAAGAACTCGGATGGGTTCAGCTTGGTTAATTTGACTGAGAAGGGAGAATGTCTGACGAATTTCGGCTTTCATGACACCTGAAGGGCGTGAGTGGCAGACATCGTTGCTACCGATTAATACAGTGACATATTTTAAAGAATCAAATTTGCCCGTTTTCATTTTTGCTACGACCTGGCTTGCTTCGCCAACAAGATCCGACGTGAAGGCGCCTGAAACCGCAACATTATAAGCCGACACCCTGGCGTTGGGGTCGGATTTTTGGATCTGAGATTTCAGCAGCATGTATTGTGACGATATAGATTTTCCGGTGGCCCATGAATAAGTTGTTCGCGTTTCGAAAGGGTGGGCGGCCGTACCCATGAGATTAATGGCTTCAAAGCCAGTGGCTTCAACCTGGCTGACGACGTTTTTAACTTCGTCATCATGGAGACCTGCTTCGGCATTAAACCATGACAGATATGTGCCGGCGAATAAACCGGCGGAGATTGAATCTCCCATCGCAGCCATAAGGTATCTTTTATGGGAGTTTTTTTCTACCTGGACGTCAGCGTGCGTCACCGTCGTCGTTAAGCCTATTATGATGATAAGGAAAATTACAATTTTAGCTCGTTTCATGATGCCCCTACCCTAATATAGGATCGAGCAATTTCATGTTTGGGGTTAGTCAAGGTTTGAATAAATTTGAAAATCTAGTCTTGGGTCCTCAAAGGGAGAGCCCTTTACCTATGTCATAGGTCAGTGGATTACATCATTTTCTGTTCTTAAGACGGGGAAGGCCAAGGCGATACGCTTTTCGACCTTGGATTAAATTTGTCAGGCCTTAAACTGCCAACCTGGCGAGCTATTGGAGTTCGTACCAGGTAAATACGAAGAATCAGAAGATGAAGGAGAGGACTAAAATGCACAGATTAGAGGAACAGAAGCTGGTATGAAGAAAAAGTATATTTTAGGAAAGCTACTTGAGGCAAAAGACTGTGCTGTCAGGGTCGTGGTTTATGAGTAGTATTTTACAGTAATTTCAATTACATCCATTCATGTAAATATATTGACATTTACACAACTTTATGTAAAATGGTGGGTGGGGATGAAAAAGCGGGGCGTTGAAAAGAAGCTGAAGGAATTGGGTTGATATCCGACCTATGACGGCTCAAAGCATGATAAATGGACCAATGGCGTTCATATGCTTACGGTGCCACGACATCGAGAAATAAGAGAGGGCACGGCACGAGCCATTATAAAAGAAGCTATTGAGTACAATGAGCGGAAAGGAAATAAATTATGAGACTTGCTGTGGGTGGATATTTAATACCGCCAAAAAAGAAAGAGAAATGGTGGGGTGTAGAGGTTCCATCACTTGGGATTCACACCCAAGGAAAAAATAGAAAAGATTCCTATGAAATGGCCAAAGACGCCATTGTAACTCTTTTTGACGGACAAGATATTGTTTTGGGGGTTGAACCTTTGGGAGAGAGTAATTTTTTGGTTAGCGTAAAAATGACTGAAGAACTTCTCGCTTTAATACTGCGCCGATTGAGGGCTACAAGTGGGCTCAAAATTATGGACATTGCAAAGAGACTAGGTTCTGCTTCTCCAAATTCTTATGCTCAATATGAACAAGGAAAAACAATGCCAAGCCTAGAAAAGCTGTCTGAGATTTTGGAGGCCATAAATCCAAAGTACGAACCGATGCTAAAAATAGGTTAACATGGGATTTCTTCAGAAAAGGTTCTCAAGAAGGCAAGCATTTGAAACCAACCTATTGATTACATTAATCTTTTACATCCTCCCTTTTCCTTATCTTGCCTCCAACTTGGGTAAATTCAGCCAAGTAAGATTCTGGACAGTAATGATGGGCCCGTGGGTTATTCACTTTTTGATCTTCCAAACCACAAAAATATGGGGAATCAATCGCCGTTTTCTCTGAGAATTTTGTTAACTTCTTTGTTCCAAAATTTCATTTCACCCGCGATAAA
>JABDDW010000071.1 GCA_013287405.1 Deltaproteobacteria bacterium | reverse complement strand
TTTATTTTCTAACCCGGAGATGTGTCGTCTTATCTCTTCAAGATCGACAGAAGCCACCTCGGGATTAAAGACTTCTGGAGGAGAAGGTTTTGTAGCTGACTGTCCAAAAGCCGTACAATGAAACAAAGCAAGAATAAGGATCCACAATAAATGTGATTTCATTTCAAAAAATCTCCTTTTGATTTTCAACGGAGCTCATCGCAAGTCGCATATTTAAAATGTCTATTCTGTGTCTATGGATTCGCTTTTCCAAATCAGAATAAATTAAAGAATTTTTTGGCAAATAGGCCAACCGAAATTCCTCTCTGGCCAATCGCTCCCGGATTAAAGAAATTCTATTTCTTAAGAGGGTGCTCATTTGATAATGTTCTGGGTCTACATCAATCTCTTGCGTCTTAAGGCCCTGAGTAGCCGCAAGTCGCTTCTGGGGATCCAGTATGTTATAAATTTCTACGAGTTTGCGAAAACCATATACTCCGATTCCTACCACTGCAGCTTTTTTAATTATTGGAAACTCATTTATAAACCTAACTCCCCAGCCAAGCCACGGCAAGCCCCTCATCACTCTGTAGAGGGCCACCGCAAAACAAATAAAAATCGCTCGACCCAAAATATCCCCTCCAATAAAAACAAAAAGCATCGCATCCCTTTGATAAATATTGTTTCCGGAACAATCTTTTATGGCTTGATAAAACCCGCCCGAATGAATGGCTGAATAAATATCGTAATTTAAAAACCGGGTGCCATAGAGCTCCATAAGGTAATTAGAATTAAGAAGCTGGGTTGAACTAAGAGACGAACGCGAAGCCACTTCAACTAACTTCAAAAAACGTCGATTGTTTTTGCAAGTATCATAAACATCTTTATAAATGGGTTCGGCCCGCCAGTCGGCGGCTGCGCCTTCCACCTGGAAGTTGAGGATCTCCCTTTGATCAGCGGCCGAAAGATTTTCAAATTTAAGAGAATCACTAGCGAGACATTGCGGGTCCATCCCTAAACTCGTTACAATAAGAAGCCCTGAAATAAGCATCCCGTTTAACATAGCTTTAGAGAGGCTAGAGCGAACGCCATACCAGAGTGTAATTAAAGGTAGTCTTTATCGAGAGCCTATCCGAGTCTAAATGCCCCATTTATGCCCCAGAGAAAGTTGCAATTTCCCATCTCTTTCTGATAAGGTCTTGAGGCATGTACACTTCAATAGTTGTTATTTGCTTAGTAGGCGCCATTGCTTTAGGGCAAACGAGCCTGCACCCCATGGAAAAGGATCCAAACTCCGTCGATGGACGACCCCTTCAGACTGACAAAATTTTATTAAAAGACGGCAGCGAAAAGAGACACTTAATAAAAAAACCCAAAGAAACCCCACACGATTCGTCTACTCCTAGTCCGGCAGGACTTCCAACCGACGTGGACTAACTGTGAACATTTTTATTACCGGCGCGACCGCTGGATTTGGTGCTGCCATAGTTGACCTTTTCATTAAGAAGGGGCATCAAGTTGTTGGTACCGGTCGCCGCGGTGAAATTCTTCAAGGGCAAAAAAAGAAGTATGGGGAGCAATTCCATCCGGCTCAACTCGATGTTCGAAACAAAGAAGATATCAACAAGGTCTTACAAGGACTGCCAAACGCCTTTGCCGAAATCGATATTTTAGTAAACAATGCAGGTTTAGCTCTAGGTCTCGATCGAGCCCAAGTGGCAAAAATTGAAGATTGGGAAATAATGGTAGAGACTAATATTAACGGACTTCTTTATTGTACCCACGCCATTCTCCCTCAGATGGTTTCAAGAAATAGAGGACATATTATTAATATTGGTTCCGTTGCCGGAGAATTTCCTTATCCTGCGGGAAATGTCTATGGAGCCACAAAAGCCTTTGTACGGCATCTCAGTCTGAATTTAAGGGCAGACCTTGCGGGAACCGCAGTACGGGTCACTAATATCGAACCCGGCCTTTGCGGTGAAACTGAATTTTCAGAAATTAGGTTTAAAGGAGACAAAGAAAAGGCGGACGCTGTATACGCCGGCGTGGAATATTTAACGCCACAGGACATTGCTGAAACCGTTTACTGGGTCGCGTCACGACCCCAGCATGTTAATATTAATAGCATTTCGCTCATGCCAACGGCCCAATCCTTTGGTGGATTTTCAATTACCCGGGATTGAATTTTTTTCAATGCACCTTTCGTTGACATCTCTCTAGAGTCACAATATCTCTTTCCCGAAATGGGAAAATACTAAATGAAACTCAACGCCTCTAGCGTTCTTGCAGCTACCTTGTTTTTGCTTTTTTCCATACAAAGTTACTCTCAAACTAATCCCCACAAATACATTATGGATTCCCTGAACCCCTACGGATCGTACGAAGCCAAAAAAGCTCGGTATCAGGCCATTAAAGACTTGGGGGCTGAAGCTGTAACCATCGATATGTGGTGGGGAATAGTAGAACCAGAAGAAGGGCAATTTCACTGGGAAATTTATAAAGAAAATTTCAAAATAGCTCAAGAAGTAGGCCTAAAGGTTATTCCTATTTTTTCATTTCACCCTGTGGATGAAGGAGATGCTAAGTTCCCACTTGGTGAATGGATTTGGAAAAAAACTAAGAAGTTCAAAGATCAATACGGCGTCGAAAATTCCGAATACCCGGAATTTTTCTCTCAGGTCGGCCACGAACTACGAAAAAAAGTCATGGAATCATTTAGGGATAATTTTTACGAGTTCGAATCTATTATTCCGAAGATATATATCGGATTTGGCCCTCAAGGGGAGGGCCGGTACCCGTCATTTTCTTGGAAAGACTGGAGGTTTCCCGGGGTGGGGCGCCACCAAGCAGGCTCTGAGAGCGCCATCAAGAGTTTTCAAGATCATATGGAAAGAGAAATGGGCACCATTGAGAAATTAAACTCCGTATGGCACTCAAACTTCACTTCCTTTGACCAAATTATGACTCCTACCGACGGGCTCCACTTCTTTAGCGACGGCGCAGAAACACCTTACGGTAAAGATTTCTTAGATTGGTATCAAGGCGTGCTTGAAAAAAGTATGGATCTGGATCAAAAAAATGCCAATGATGTTTTTAAAAACACGTCTAGGCCTTACCGCGCTGCCCTCGCAGGAAAACTTGCCGGTATCTATTGGTTAGCCACAGACCCAGTCTTTAAGAACGGCGCAGCGAGAGCCGCCGGTTATTACATTCTGGAGCGTATTATTAAAGTTTTTGCAAAAAACTTTTTTGAACTCACTTTCACTTGTTTTGAGATGGCCAACAGAGATGAATATCCAGACTTCAGCAAAGCTGCGGACCTCGTACGTTATGTAACCCAAATCGCAAATGCCCTTAATGTTAAGGTTTCTGGTGAAAACGCAGAGCCTTTTCGTTTAAAGCAAAGGTCAATTGAAAGTATTAAAGCTGCTTATCGCAACATTCTCGCTGTTTTTAGAACTAGTATTATCTCGGCCTTCACTTTCTTAAGAATCGACGATTTAGTAGATGAAAATGGGAAATTTAAACCAGAGGCCGATCTTTATAAGGAATTTGTATCTCTATCGGCTGAAGCCCATCCCGTAGCTCCTCCTCGAGAAGAGCATTTCACTGAGATGGGGCCTCCTCAAATCTCGGAGTGCATAGACACATTGGTAAAAGCAAATCCGGCCGTCGGTCACCCAGGTCATCAAAGTGTCCAACTCGGAGGCCTTCAACCTTAACTTATTTAAGCTGAGACCCTCCCTGGGCTTGTTGCATTTTCAGGGATTGAGCTCGAAGTTGGGCGAGTTCAATTTGTGCTTTCTTGTTCTCAAAATTGGCGTGACGGGTATCCACCTCAAGGCCTCTCATTTTTTGTTTCAACTCTATAAGAGTTTCTCTTCCCGCTTCGGCAATAGCCTTGGCATCAATGGCCTCTTTTTCAGCTTTGTCTTTGGCGGCCTGAAGGGCTTTTATTTGGGCACGCACCAAGGCCGTTTCTTTTTTGATCATATTAATTTGCTCTTCGGCTTTCTTCCGCCTGGCTTCAGAAAGACTGATATCAAGTTTATATTGGTCAGCCATTTTTTCTTTCTCGTTTCGCAATTGCCTCAAACGAACGTCTGATGCACTTTTCATTTCTTCTTCAGCTCGCGCTTGCTCCCGGGCTAGTTTTTGTTCCGACTCTACGTCATGAATTTCCATGGCGATGTCGTCGGCCTCCAGACCCTGCTCTTTCTGATCCACAATCGTAGAATCAAGGTCGGCGTACCCAAGACTTGAAAAAACCAAAACTCCTAAGACTAAGTATTTCAAATGCATATAGTTTCCTCTTCACATTTTAATAAAGCACAGAGCGCGCCAAGCTTGTAAGTCACCGGATCGACATAATTATCACTGGGGGCAGGTGATTTTGTTTGTAAAGTTCTTAGACATTTTCAAATAGCCACCATCAAGTAGATGCTTTTACTAGTATTTTTGGTGTTTACCTGTGTAAGCGTTTTTGACAGACTGTTTAAAGATTGGACGGATCATTTACCACCACGTGGGTTGTTTTAACCCTGATTGACCCGTTCGTTTGTAAAATTCTAACCATTTTTGGTAACGAAAATCGGACACTAGAAGGGGAGTATGTTTTAAAGCAATAAGGTCCGCAGCTACTTTCCAGACATTTCGCCGCGAATTTCTCCATGGGGTTTTCATATCGTCTAAATTGGCTATTGCAAATCCAGTCAACCTCCCCGTCTTATCGATGAACGGATCAAAATAACTTAAGGCGAGCTGTTTTAAAGAACGATAAACTGGCTTACGCCCATGAAGTCCTTCCATTCTTGAACGGGCTACTGAGCCCCAGCCCGTCTTTTCTTTGAATATAAATATAACGTGGTCGAGTTGATCTTTGCTTTCTAGGCTCATCACAAGAGGAGGGTAACCTGAGTATTCTAGAATAGCAGCAGCGATGAGGGTCGCCTCCAGGCAATGGGCTCTTCGAATCTTTACCGCGCTCAAAGCGGAACGCTGGGTCTCACCTCTTTCTTCGTTATTGTAATCTAGATTTCTTAAAAACTTTTGTACACTTTTGGGATTTGAGTACCGCTGGCTAAGTTTTCTAAAATACTCAATTTCAGATTTTGCCACAAAGACCATTTTTTAGGTCCGCAGTCGGGGGGCGATCGCCAATAAATACAGACAATAGCGTTTTTGAAAATTCAAAACCGTCGATTTTACCTAAAGTCTTGTCGTTTAACTGAAATGAAGTTCCTTTCGAATCAAATGTGATCTTAAGCACATCACTAGAACCTACACTGGGAATAAGAGCTTTAATTTCGCCGGTCTTCGCTTTGAAATCCTTGCAATGGGAACCACAATTTTTCTCCACCCCCTCTTCAAGACTTCGGCTAAGATCACTTGGGCTGACATGTCTAAGGAAGTTCATATAAACAGAGCGTATTTTGTCAGAGCTTATAAGCTTTTCACAATCTTGTTTTGGGTCATCCACATATAACCCTCCGACGTAAACGCGGATGATGATCCCTAGGAAAGAGAGCTCACGGAGACCCATTCCCTTAAGAAATAATTTTTGATTCCCAACCATAATAGAATCAGCCATTTTCACGTCGTGGAACTCTTTGGCTGAAGTGCCAATCGTCGTAAGAAAAATGACCAAAATAACTAGCGCCAGTTCGGCTTGTTCAAACAAGCCCTTCATGATTTTGATTTCTGTGTGGCTATGTCGGCCCACACTGCTAAAACCAAAACCAGCCCTTTAACAATATACTGCCAGAACGGCTCAATATTGGCCAAACTCATTCCATTGTTTAGACTCTCCATGACGAGGGCCCCCAAAATAGCTCCAGGAATACTTCCGATTCCTCCCATCAGACTTGTGCCCCCAATAACACAACTCGCGATGGCGTCTAATTCCAAAAGCGCTCCGGCGTCCGGTGACGCGCTCCCCACTCGGGCTGTCATGATGACACCTCCCAGGGCGGATAAAATACCCATTAATATAAAGACAGATAAAAGAGTGGCGCGAACGCTAATCCCCGAAAGGTGGGCCGCTTCAGCGTTTCCCCCAACGGCGTAAACGTGGCGTCCCCAAGTTGTTCTTGTCGCCGCGAGATGGACAAGGATCATCACGGCGATCATGACCAAAACAGGAACGGGTATCCCTTGATAGCTTGCGAGGATAGACATAAAACCCAAGACTAAGATCGAAATGCCCACAAGCTGGATCGAAAGTAGAATTGGACTCGTGAGGATCAAGTTGTGCCTTTTTTGTGACCGGTAGTTGCGGACAAAAACCACGGCTGTAATAGCTAGGGCCAAAATACATAAAATCCAACCGACATCTTTACCGATATAATTTGTTCCGAGCGAATGAATCCAATTTTCTTGGAGAGGAACAGTTTCATTTTTTGTAACCCACATTGAAGACCCGCGAAAAACCATCATTCCACCCAATGTCACAATAAACGCGGGAATCTTCTGGTAGCTCACTAAAAAACCTTGAATGATTCCGATTCCGGCTCCGCCGATCAGGGCCATAAGAAAGGCCAGAGTAGGGGAATATCCGAAGTTTGTATTGAGCACCGTCATTATGGCACCAAGAAAACAGACCACCGACCCGATAGACAGATCAATTTGTGCCGCCACTATAACTAAAACCATTCCCACAGAAAGGGTCCCAGTCACGGCCATTTGCCTCAACAAATTGGAAAGATTTCGAGCATGAAGAAAGGCTCCGGAGGTTTCAAATTGAAAAATTCCCCAGATCGCCAGCAGAGCGAAAACCATGGTGTATGTTCTTAAACCACTAAGTGAAAGACGTTTCATTTTTAACCTTTACTGACGACTCGTCGCCGCGGCCATAAGTTTTTCCTGGGTAGCCTCATTAATCTCGAACTCGCCAGCAATGCGTCCCTCACTCATCACGAGAATGCGATCACTCATGCCTAAGATCTCAGGGAGCTCCGAAGAGGCCATAACAATGGCCAACCCTTGCGCGGCCAGCTCATTGATCAGACGATAAATTTCGGCCTTAGCACCGACGTCGATTCCTCTCGTCGGTTCGTCTAAAAATAAAACCTGGGGTTGGGTGAGCAGACATTTTCCCAAAACAACCTTCTGCTGATTTCCTCCGCTCAAATTTTTTACCGCTGTCGTGAGATTAGGTGTTTTAACTCGTAACGATACGACTTTCTCTTGGACTTCAGCCATTTCTTGGTGAGAATCAACAACCCCAACGGTCGCGTACCTTGACAATGCTGAAAGAGTCATATTTTTCACAACGCTTTCATCTAGAAGCAACCCGAGCAACTTTCGATCTTCCGGCAAGAGCGCAAGACCGTGGGCAATAGCCCCGTGAGGTGAATGAATGTGAATTTCTTTTCCTTTCACCAGAAGTCTGAACCCCTTAGGCGCTCTCCCGGGAAATACGCCAAAAATACTGAGTAAGAGTTCCGAGCGGCCTGCACCCATGAGACCCGCTATGCCAAGAATTTCACCTTTTCTCACCTTGAAATTAATATCTTTGAGCAAAAACTTACCAACCCTGGTTGGATGCTTGAGCGTCAGATTTTGTAATTCAAAAACGGGTTCACCTAAAACGCGTTCT
>JABDDW010000070.1 GCA_013287405.1 Deltaproteobacteria bacterium | reverse complement strand
TTGGGAACAAGTCTAAGAGAAGAAAGTTTAAAAGCTCGGACTATTCAAATAAAAATTAGATATAGTGATTTCACGACCCTTGTGCGCTCGATAACCCTAAGGGAGCCGACTTCTACGGCGCGAATCATTGCGACTACGGCCCTAGATCTTTTGAAAACGAATAAGGCTCCCCATCTGAAACTTCGGCTATTTGGAATCTGTGCGAGGAATTTTTTAGTGGAAGGAAGAGACTGCGACCAGCAATACGACTTCTTTGAGGCCCCTGAAAGAAGGCTAAAAGAAGAAAAAATCGAAAAGCTCAAAGATGAGTTGAAAAGGCGTTATGGAGCAAGGATTTTAAGATAAAGCGGTCTTCAGAAACCCTCTACAACTTCTGCATTTATAGTGTTGACCTTTTTTAATCCGGTTGAGGATTAACGTCGTAACAAGATGAGTTTGGCAGGAGCATTTTAGCTCCCAGCGTCGCTGCAAATACCGTCTTTCGGGGGTTAGAGTATGGCACCTTCTGGGTTCCATTCCGCAAAGGACCATCAGATTTTTCCATCGATCTCCGTGAGCCTGGGCTCTCGGCCATCGTCGGCTTACCACAAGATGGCAGAGTTCATGAAGAAAAACCTCTTCGAGATTTTTTTCGTCTGTAATTAAATTGGGATTAAGTTCGATGATCCCCTCTGAGGGGCGGCAAAGTCCGGCTCTGGATCTCATTTTCCAATTTATGTGAACTTCAAAACTACTGAATTCGAGAGCAGCATAGGGTCGAGGCGGATTGGAGAAAAATAATTTCCACTTCCGCGCCAGACTGTTAATTCTGCTTTCAAACTCGAAGGCTCCATTCTGATTAGCAGGCACATTTCAAACATATGGCATGGGCCATGCTTTAGTAAAGAGAAGTTAAATCAGGAGGGTCACTATGACACCCGAATCCGTTATATTAGGTTTAATTGTAGCATTTTTGCTTTGTTTGAGTTGTGGGCTTGCCTATGCCTATGCTGCTGGTGATTCAAAGCGCCGCAAGAGAAAAACCATTGGAGTGGCTCTGGGATCTGGCGCCTTAGGTTGGATCTTCGCCATGTTCTTACCTATTAAGGAGTTTAAGGCAACGGGAGTTGATTTTATTTCTCTCTTTTGCGCGATCTATGGCTCTCATATCTATTGGTTCATCTTTAAACCTAAATCAAAAACCACCCGTCTCATCGATGTTAATGGACGGGGTTAATTGGAGTTGAGGTGACAATTTATGTCACTCTTTGAAAATATGTTCATCAGTTCGACAGCGCCTTCGCTTCTACCAGGCGGGGATGGCGGCACCAGAAATGCTAAGTTCTGGCTTTGAAGATTAACTAAAAATGTAAAGCGGAGTGCTAAGATGAACGCAAAATTTCTAGGTCTGGTTTTGGTAGTTTTTTTCGCGGTCAGTTTTCCAAAGTCAGTTATCGCTGCTGACCAAGAAGAAGTGACTCAAGCGGGGCTTGAATCAGACTTTCAATCAGAAGATCATAAGAATTTGACTGCCGATCTCCAACTAGCCAAGCGAGACGCCAAAGAAAATGAAATGGAGCTTAAGGGCGCCCAGAGGAAGGCAGAAACTCTGCGTGCACAAAATGAAAAACTAACGCAAGAGATTCAGGGGCAAAATAATAGAATCACTATTGCGAAGCAAGGCCTTCAAGACGAGCAGGGTAAAATTGAAAAACTTCAAATAGATTTAGTGAACAATAAAAAAGAGGCTGAGCGCCTCCGAAGTGAAAATGCTGAGTTGGCTTTGAAACGAGCCCAAGCGCGAGAAGAAGAGGCTAAGCTAAAAAAAGATTTAGCCCGTCTTCAAAGCCGAGCTAAACATATTAAAACGCCCAAGAATAAGAAAGTGGCTTCACGAAGTCGCAAAACCAATCATGGCAAGAATAGCTGACGGGTGAGTTATGAACGCAAGAATTCTCCTTGTGATAGGTCTGCTTCTTTTTGGTGCGGTGGTTTACGGAATCAAAACCGATAAAATGAGAGTGACTACTGTTTGTCGCGATGCAAGGCTCTACATGGATGGGGGGATCGACGCTGAAATCGAGTCGGGAGGGCTAAGCTTTCATAGGGATGCCAAATTATTTCGCCGAATTAATAATAAGGAGGTTTATCTTGGCACCTACATCATAGATAAGGAAACTCCGGCTCATGAAGTTGTTCAGGTTTTTTCATCTGGTGAAGAGATGAAACTATCAATATTTAAGAATCGACCGCAGAACCCCCATGGTTATCAGGGGCGAATTGAGGCGGATCTTGAAAGAAAAAAGATATCCGTGGACATAAACTGTCTGGCCAAAAGTATATAGAGACGCCTATTCGTCTTTTTTTGTCTAAATTTTTAGACATAGAGTTCTAAAAACTGTCGAAGTTTTCCTCTCCCGCAAAAAAGATATTCTCGTGACGAAGTCGTTTTTGTTTTTTGCAGATATGGCTTGAGAAATCACTCCTTTGACTCGCTTTTAATTTTTGGGGGTCCGGGAAAATCCCTAGTGATTTTAATTCCTTAGTTTTTTGACTCCTGAAAGTGGGCTCTGTATTCTATGGATTAAGAGAGGGGAGCCGTAAAATCAGGTTCCGCATGTAGGCGTGGTCCCTTTCCAAATAAGACATTAACCGAAGTGTAAGGGGAGATCGTCTCATGTTCATGTGGGGGAACAAAAGGCTTATAGTTTTAGCCGTCCTGAGTTCATTCACTCTTATGGGTTGTGGGCAGGGCGTTCAATTTTCAATAGGTCAAACCAGTCAATCTTTCACTCAAAAAGCTGGTTCAGTAAAAAATGCGATCGATGTTCTTTGGGTGGTTGATAACTCTTCGTCCATGGCCCCTCTACAGGCCAATTTGACTAGTAACTTTAATTCTTTTATCTCGAACTTTGAGGCGCTCGGTTATGATTTTCATATGGCCGTCACGACGACGGATAGTTACAAATCGGAAGCCAATTTTAGTAATGACCCTACCTTGGCAAAATTTGGTGATGGAATTGGACCCACGAGTGGGATTTTTGTCATCTTATCAACGACTCCTAATTTAGGCTCGGTTTTTGTAACTAATGCGACAACGGGAATAAACGGCTCGGGGGACGAGCGTGCTTTCTCAAGCATGCGTGACGCTCTAAATAGTCCCTTAAATGCAGGCTTTCTCCGGACCAATTCTTTTTTGGCGGTAGTTATTTTAAGTGATGAAGATGATTTTAGTAACGCCACACGCCTTGAAGGAAGTTGGGGCAACGATACTTCAACTGACCACTGCTATTACGATGCAAAAATGGACGCTGTCGCCACCACGCCTTACTCTGGACCCGATCACGTCACCAACTGCACCCAACTTAATCCAAAAACTCCTCCTGACTCTGTAGCTTCTTACGAATCGTACCTTGACAACTTGACTCAAAGCACAGGGACTTCTCGACGATACAATGTGAATGCCATAACAGTTCTGGATAGCGGTTGTCAGGCAACCCATGCTGCCGTCAGTCCTGATTCTTTTGTGACTATAGTGGGCCAACGATACATACAGATGAGCAATGATACTAATGGCGTTACTGGGAGCATTTGTGATTCTAGTTACGCTTCCGCTTTAAGTAAAATTTCAAATCAAATTACTGTACTGAGTACGCAGTTTTTTCTCAGCCGCATTCCGCAGATAAATACAATAATGGTTTTGGTTAATGGAGTTATAATTAACCGAGATCCTGCAAATGGATGGACCTACAATTCAGCAAGTAACTCAATACAATTTCATGGGAGCGCGACTCCTCCCCAAAATGCTCAAATTAGCGTCAATTTTACTCCCGTTTCTATCGCGGACTAAGGGCGCGGACTAGGGCCCTAAAGAAAATATCGAGAATTACCGACCAAGGTAGCGGGGGAACTTCTTCATGTCAGACAATCACGGTTACACTTTTGGAATTGTTATGGGTTTGCTCGTGGCTGCTAGTGCGACGGCCGCATTTGTAGCGGACCGAAAACACGTTATGGAATCATGTAAAGACGTTCGGGTGGCTATGGACGGTGGATACTCTGCAGTTGTCGAAAGCGGTGGACTTAATCCGTCGACTCAAATTACAATTTATCAAGAGCACAATCGGAGGCGCATTAAAGTTGACAAAATACCGGTCGAAATCGAAGCCAACCATGAAGGTCTTCGCACCTTCGTGGGGCAGAATTTAAAACTTGAGCTTCATAAGCAAACTCAATCTTCGACGGGCAGACAAATTGCGTCACTTCAGGGAGAGGTCAAAGGGGAAAAAGTTTCGGCTACTCTCAGTTGCGCTAAATGAAAATGGAGAAAACATCATGGAGAAGGGCCGTAAGTTAGTCATCAGTATTGGCGCCCTCGTTATTATTATTATGGGTTGGATCGCTTGGATTACTTTCAAAACACCATTGCTTTCCGAAAGCCCAGAGGGTGTAAATCTTCCCCAACCAGAAATGGTTCAGCTTCGTCATGATTTAACAGAATTTATTAGCGAAAGATTTAAAAGTGAGAGGCCTAGTTGCCAACTTCTAGAAGTTTCTCTTGGGCTTCCCTCCCTTGAAGGGCAAACACTTAAGGTTCCCTACGACCTGTCCTTCAAAGACCAGGAGAAGGGAGTGCAATCCTCTTTATCGGCTGTAGCTTTTTTGGAGCGTTCGGGAGAACAGTGGAAAGTCACAAAAGTCGCTCCCCAAAAAGAAACCATAGTATACGATCAGACGGCCGTCGTGAAATCTGATACTGCGCATTAATTTTCCTGACTACCATAAGGTCTGGATCTCTGGTAGGCTTTTTCAATGGCAAAAAATATAACATCAAGTAGCACTGCTGAGTATTTTTCCAAAAACCTCCAACAGGTGGGCTTTTCGTCCCAAACCAAGGCGATCTTAACCACCTTGAAAGAGTCTATAGATAATTCTTTGGACGCTTGTGATGAGGAGGGAATTCTTCCAGAGGTGAATGTCCTTATAGAGAAGGTTGGGCCTGGAACTCTCAAGAATTCCGACCTCATTCGAATAAAGGTAGAGGACAATGGTCCGGGTCTTGAGTCCGACGACCTGGTTAAGGTGTTTGGGGAATATCTAGCTTCTTCAAAATTTGGTCGTGGACGATGCTCACGGGGGCAGCAGGGCATAGGAATTTCTGCGGCGACCACCTGGGCCCAAATGACCAATGCTTCGGGCGTCAAAGTTATAAGTAAAACTAAATCTATGCGTTTGGCGGTATCTGCCACCATTGAAGTCGATATTAAACATAATAAGGGTCTTATGAAAAATAAGGAGACTCTGAAATGGGATAGGCCCCATGGAGTTTCTGTTGAGTTCTTGGTGGATGGTCGTGCACAGCTTGCGGGGGAGGGGGGGCTCATTACGTATTTAATGGGAACAAGTCTCGTCAACCCCCATCTCACCTTAAAGTACAAGCTTCTCGATCAGGACGAAGTGACAATCGAACGAGTTTCAAAAGTCGTTCCTTCAATACCCGAAGCCACAGCTCCCCATCCCCACACCATGAAACTCGGCGAGTTTATGGCCCACTCACATCTTTTTGGCCGAGTGACAGTTGCCGACTGGTTAAAGAAGGGATTTTCTCGGGTTCACGAGGGGACGCTAAAGGACTTAGTGGCGGCTGGGTTAAAAAAGAAGATCCTCACCACATCGGTCGACAAGGCCGACGAAGCCGAGTTTAAAGAAGTCTATGGGGCTCTACAAAAAGTTCAGCTTATGGCGCCGAGTACTAAATCTGTCCTCACCATTGGCGAAGAAGCCCTTTCAAAGAGCATTTTACGATTAGGTGATATCGACTTTTTTAGTGTTGTCACGAGAAAGCCCACGATCTGTGATTTTAAGCCCGTGTCTGTAGAAATTGCCATTGCACGATTCAAAGCCAGATCTCAAGAAACATCTGAGTCGTCGGTTCAAGTTTTAAGATTCGCCAATAGAGTGCCCCTCCAATTTGATAAGTCTGCTTGTGCTATTGTTAAAGCCATTGAAAGTGTAAATTGGCGGACCTACGGACTGACCCAGCCTAAGGACAGTATTCCCTTAGGCCCTTATGTCATTGCCGTGAGCCTTGTTTCTCCCTTTATTAAGTTTAAAAATGCGTCCAAAGAGACGGTGGATGCTTCGGATGAATTGGTAGACGAGTTACGTCTGGCTTTAATTCAGGCTGGTCAAAAGCTTTCCAGGCACATTCGGGCGGAAAATCGAGCCACTGATCTTGAAGAAAAAAGACGGCACATCGAACAATTTGGCCCCATCCTTGTTGATGGTCTTTGTCGCATTTTAGAGGCTTCTCCCGTTCGGAAAAAAAAGGCTGAAGAGGGTTTGATGAAGTTGCTCGGAAGAGACAGTAAGAGCATAGAAAAAGAATTGGCCCAGGCCGTTGAAGGACGAGAGGCTCTATTGGCAAAGCAGCAGGCATTATTGGGTGAGTCGGCGGACGTGATAGATATAAAAGAGGTCACCGAAAAAGAAGCTGAGTCCGAAGAAAAGCCTACTGCTAACAAGAAAAAGTCTGAGCCAAAAGAAAAGCCGGCTGTTTCTAAAGAACGAGCATTAAAAAAAACTAAAGCCGAGAAGAGGGCGTAAATGTCAACCAATCAAGATATTCCCAAACTTTCTAAGGAGCTCTGCCAAATTCTTCTCCGGGACTTAGAAAACGCCCGTCGCCCTATTCTAGAGGCCACCAAGTGTTCCTTAGACAATAGCCGGTATGACTTCAAAGTGGGCTATCTGACTCCCGGTCCAAAAAAAGTTAAAACTGAACTCAACGTATCTTCAGTTCAAAAGATGTCTCGGGCCATATTTATGCTCGAAATTATTTTGCGAAATATAGAGACGGGGGCCGTCAACACGAAAAGAGAGCTTTACTACATCAGTAAAGGCGAAATTAAGCATAACCCTGGGTTAAAGCCCTTAGATTTTGCCGATCAATCGGAAAGTGATTCAATAATCGATTTTATTTGTGAAATGTTGGAATGCTATCGAGAAGAGCTTAATTGTTATGCCAATGATCGTGGAGGCCAGACCTATTCGCAGCAACTTGTTGTTACCGAGACATTGACTGACGGGGACAAAGCTGTAGTGGATTTAAGCACTTTGGGAACCTCTCCGTTTCAGCCGAAAAACCGACCTCAAAGCTTAAAGCTTAAAGCGAAAAGGAAAATTGATTATTGCTTGGTCGTCGAGTCTGAGGGCACGGCAAACACTCTTGTGGCTAACGGGTTTTGCAAGAGAAATAATGCCATTCTAATGGGCGCTCAAGGAGTTCCAAGTAACGGGGTTCGTGGCTGGTGCCGTCTTATTCAGGATCAACTTAAGGTTCCTATTTATTTTTTTGGCGATCTCGACGCCTATACTCTACAGAATATTTTTCGGACCCTCAAAGCGGGGTCGGCAGCGAGCCTTATTAGAAATTCGGACTTTTCAGCTCCGGAAGTGAGGTTTTTGGGGGTTCTCCCCGAAGACATCAAGAAATACGATCTCAACGACTACCCCGTTAAAGAAAATGATGTGCAAGAGGTTCGGGCATTAAAAAAAGCTGATGATGCCTTAAAAAACGATCCATTTTTTAAGGACAAAAAAAATAAAGACCTCTCTCAAATACTCCATTGGTTGATTAAAAATAAGCGG
>JABDDW010000069.1 GCA_013287405.1 Deltaproteobacteria bacterium | reverse complement strand
GAAGTTGCCGTTAACGTCTAAGGTTTTTCGCGCAGACAACAGCCCTTCCCTTGACAGAACAAGGTCAAGCTGACGGCGGCGTTCTTGATCTTGTTCTCGTGGGATGGTTATGGCTTCTATTAGGTCAACATCATGCAACGATAAGTTCTCAAAACCTGTTTTAACCTTGCCAGCTGAAGTTTTGGTCTTCAACTCATTAAGAGTTAATGATGGAACTTTTGCTCCGGTCAGTTGCACTTCTATACGAGTGCAGGGGATTGCTGAGTTTAAGTCGCGGCTCTTGTCATAAACGACGACCTTCTCCGAACCTTTGCCGATCATCACTCCGGTTTTTTCTGAACCCTTGGCTGTAAATTGAGTTACGACCTGCTTGTTCGCTACATCCAACCCTCGCAATAAGCTCACAAGCGTCGTGTCGTAATCGACAGCAAAGTCACACCTAACAATCTTGGCTTGATCCATTAGGTTGCCGCCAAAAGAAGTGTTGAGATGAGCTTGATAAGATGCAAAGTCGGAGAAGGCGGAAGGTCTTGTCACAATCTTTGAAGTCCACTGGCTGTCAAACTGCCCAAGATGAACAAATGTGCCGCTGTCTGAGTCACCCACGCGGATATACCACTTGTGGTCGCGGAGCTTCACTTTGACACATGCGATGCTCTGAGTAGAAAGTTTGTGGTATATTTCAGCAACCGAAACTGGCGAAGGAAGTGCAAACGTCAACTTGTCGATACAGGCACGACCTTGTTTATGTCTTGACTGAACTTTGAGGGTTGATACGGAACGGGAGTCTCCTGTTTGCAGCAAAGTGAAGAAGCGGCTCAAGGCAGAGCGACACGAGCAATCGGCTTTTTCGGGAACATTATTACAGACTGGGCAACTCCAAGCACCTTCCATGAACCATAAGCAACCATATTGAGCTTACAGAATATGCTCAGTGATTTTTCAAAACTCGGTGTGAACTTTTCAGAGGCTTGAGAGCTTGAGGTTCTCGACATCTCCCCAAACATCATACTTGGCAAATATGTTCGGGTGCGTAGAGGGATAATCGAGAAGACGCTCTACGACTGGATCACAGCCCCGCAAATAAGGATACTTCGTTTTGAGCTTCTTAACTTCCTTTTGAATGACATTTCTGAATGTAGGTGTATCGGGAATCATATTTCTTTCAACCATGATCGAAAGCGTAAGGTCTGAAGCTTTGCTGGGCTTTTCAATGATTTTTCTCTTGTAAGTCTCAGAAATGCCCCAATAGGCGCAAACGCAGTCCAAATAATCTTCTCGTTCACTGTCTTTAGGCATTGCCGCGTAGTTTTTAATACAAGCGAAGACCTCCTGATAATAATAATCAAGTGACCAATAGGGATAGAGTCGACTTTTCTTGCGTCGATCTCCCTGCAAAGTCATGTGGAGCTTTTTCAGAAACGCTTCACCTCCTTTTCTATCACGCCCTTCAGCGAAGCGGCTTTTGTAAGAGGCATTGCTGATTTGAGACTGGATGTATGGACATGACAAATAACGAGGGGTTACTTCAAGTAAACGAAATAACAGCGACTCGTCCAGTGTGAAGATCGCTGCAACTTCGAGAAATGCAAGTTTTGCCCTGACACGAGGTAGAACCGACTTGCCGATTTGAGATGCCGAAACAGTAGCCTTTCTTCGCAGTTCACTTGACGGTTCATTGAGCTGCGCCTTTAATGCCGGAGGCATAGGATCAAACAAACTCAACTGCTCGTCAGTCATCTTGTCGTGACGAGACAGAAAGAAGTGCGTGATCAACTCTGCCTTGTCGAAGTCGTCTATCAAGAATTGAGCTTGATCTGCCCACTCGATCCATTTCTTTTTGTCTGCGTCGCCGAACTTGTTTTGTTTTTTCTTTTCGATAGTCTCTGTAATGTCCTTGACGGGGACCAATTTTGTTTTTTGAAAAAGATAAAGCCTTCCATACCACTCGTCAGGTTGGTTAGTAGGAGGGAGCATAAACCTCAAAGTTCCAGGAACTCTCACGGAACGAAAAGTAACACTCACAAACCTGCAAAACAAGCTGGATACGGGATTTACGGCATAGGTTTTGTATTATGAAGAGGTTGTAGGTATTGTGCAAGCCAGGTTATTTGGCGTTGTTTAGGCAATTTACACCAGTATGCCGTTTTTCGGCTACTTTAGTCGGTTGAGGAGATCACATGTCAAAGCTCAAAGTTATTATGTTTCTACTTGTGGGTTCCGTAGCCATGGCGCAAACAGGACCGACTCAAGTTCAAACCATCGATGAGGGTCAGGCTACAGCACAAATGAAGACGGAACATTTTCGTCAAATCTTATCTCGTTATTCTTGTCAGTATGAAGATCAGCAGTTAGACCCATCCTCTATTGATGACCCGAAGTTATTTTACAAAGAGTTCCCAGCGTTCCACTTCCGGACTCCTTGGGAAGACCATCAGATTTTATTGAGTCTGAGGTGCTTTAAGAACGACATCCCTGAAGGAAGGTCTGATCATATGGAAAAAAACTGTGTCTTCAATGACCCAAGCCTTCAAATTATGGTTCGATTTGATGTCCTTGAGAAGAACTGGCGCGGGAAATGGACCAACTCAGCTGATGGAGGTTCTTCACTCTTTCTTAACTCGCTTGATAAGTTGGAGTATTTTGAGGGTGCCGATTTGCCGAATGTAAAATCCAAAGTCCGATTTAGGTTCTCTTGTAAGGCAAGAAAGTAAGACGTAACTAACTTACTTTGGATTGGCACCAGGTTCTGAAGTCGTCCACTTTGCCCCGCCATTTTGAAGTGAAGACAAACCAGAGTATCCTCCCTCCCCAGATGTGACAGCGGGGACTCCAGTCGCGGGTAGCGACCACAGAACCCGAACCTTGTTGTCACGGAAAACTCTAACCTCTTGGAAAATCTCGCGAAGTAGCTCTCGTTTTTTTGCAGGCGGTGCTTGCTCCAGCGTTGCAAAGATGCGCCCCATGGTGGTGCGTACTTTTTTGAGTTCCACTTTTGTCGATTGGAGGTACTCCCGCTCGCGTTCCAACTGTCGCAGCTTGCCTTCTTGTTCCTCCTTCTGTTTTCGCAATCCCGTCACCTTCCCATTAAGCCATTCCAAGGTGTCCAAAGTCGGCTTCTCCGACGTCAAAATCCCAACAAGCTTTTCCTCGTCTTTTTTCGTTTCCCTAAGCTGTGCCTGCACTGCCTTGATTTGAGTCTCGACCAACTCCAGTTGGCTCAGTTTGCAGTTTTGGACCTGTTCCACGCACAGCCGCCCCACAGAACACACAACAACTTTCTGGGTAAGAAGGTTCTTTTATATCTTTTTTAATTTTTGTAGATCGATCACTCTTGGATTTTTTTTCTCAGGCGATAGGACCTTTGATGGGCTTTGTTATTCTCTCTTCCAACCAAAGTCCTCCGATAATTCTTCTGGTTAATACAATGGCGCTCCCAGGAGGCAAGCTTTGAACACTCTTCACTACAATATTTTTGATTACGCCAACAAGACTGACATATCTTAATAACTTTCAAACAGCGGAAACAGCAGCGCTCTACTCCAGGCTTAGAATGATGCTCCTGCTCGTGACCTGATTCCATAATTTAAGTTTAACATCAACTTGGGTGTCCCTCAAACTCCGGTGACCACCTCTAGACCACAGTCCCGGTACTCCGGTGGAAATCATCCCTTTTTAAATCGGTACGTCCATCCATATTCTTCGTATTTCAAAAACATCTTTCTAAAATGGCCTTAAGATTTAACTCGAATCGTTTCCGATCACCTACAATGTGATCCATTTCTCTTTCGAATCTCTCAACCAACAACTCTCTTTTAACCTGATTTTTCTTACAAATCTCCTGAATCACCTCAAGATCGTGTTCATAGCCCCTTATAGTCTTCATCAAAATGAAATCGTGTATCTCGGGGACCTTAACTACGAGGTTTTTCAGAGCCATTTTTTTATATTCGACAAGTCGATCTTCAAAATTGTAGGGGCCGTCGGCCACGCCAGCTTGTGACAACGGAATATCAAGTCCGGTCTCTTTCTTAGCCTGTTCGTAAGCTTTTTCGAGCGCCTTCACGCTGTTAAACGAATCAATGTCTTGCGTGAGGCGAGTCGCTTTGTAAGCCAATAATGCGGCTGCACCACCAATTAGGATTAGTTCCACTTTCTTAGTTAGATGAGAATCGATTGCTTTAAGAAGGGTCTTAAAATCTTCATCGGTGAATTTCTGAAAGCTCACGCAAATTCACCGGCGGGAAAATTCTTTCTGAATAAGGTCTCAAAACTGTCCATTCCCATATTCATAAAGAAAAGCCATTTGCGGGCAAGGGTAGGAGTGTTCATTTCCGTTAATTCTTTTTCAAATTTCCCGTGCTTTCCAACGAAGAAATATTCCATGCGCTTTCGGCGACGGTCTACGAGTTTTAAAGCCTGGACGTGGAGTTTCTTGTTCTTTGTTAGAACACTCGTTAAATCAAGAAAGAATCCGAGGACAGGTAATACATGATGCTGTTGCGCGAGAAATTCCAAGCGCTTCAGATCAAGGGTGTTTCTGTTTTTTGCAAAGACAACCGGAAGAACTCTGGTCACCGTTGAGTTTTTGCGGGCGAGCTTCAGTCCTAAAACCAAAGTTTCTTCTAGTGACAATTCAAGGTCGGAGGTTCCACTCACTCCAAGGGGAGCTCCAAATCTGACGAGATTAAGTTGAACATCGTCCTCTGTGGGTTCTCGATTGGTTTCTTGAGTCGACTTTGGATTCTGAAGCAGGGCGGTCAATGTGGCTGCATCCGGATATTCAGTGTTCTTCGTAAACATTTCGGCCCGACCCTCAGTATGCACTGAAACGAGTCCGGCGGCCTTCATAGCTTCAAGTTCCGCATGGACAGACGAGTAGGCAAGGTCCGCAAGCTGTGCAAGCTGGTGGCCAGAGGCCTTCAAGTTCTCTCCCCAAAGGAGATTGAGAAGGTGTTTGCGGGTATCAGATGTCACAAGAAAGCTAAGTAAGCTCATAGCATTATTATCGGAAAAATAGATAATAAAGTCAACAAGTGTATTATTTAGTAATTTTAGTTAGTTACATAGCGTGCCGGTTAGGTTTTCAATTGTTTGGTATTGCGCTGGTGGAAACTGAGAGATACAACATTGGCTCCATGACGTGAGGAGACTGTGAAATGATTCAATTGCCAAAACCTGTTGTGACTTACTTTGAAGCCGAAAATGCGCATGACCTACACAAGGCGTTAGCCTGTTTCGACAAAAACGCCATCGTTTTTGATACTGGCATTGCGACTTACGTTTGCTTCACGGGCCGTCTTCTTAATGCCATTGGTGTTGAGATAAATCACTTTCACTTCATGCTGCAAATCCGAAGAAAGGGACCGAGCCATAAATTTATCCTCCAAATGAACCCCTGGGGTCACTTTTCTTAGTATCGATGATAGCTTTGTAAATTTTCAAGTCCCAATAGAAGAAATTAAAAGGGTCTGCTTAGGAGAGAGAATATTTTTGGCTATTGTATGCTTTCGATCTTGAAGCTTGTTAAAATCAATCCCTGAATCTCTTTGGTGTAACCATCTTTATTATCGGGGTCATCGTAAAGTGTCGATATGGCCATAGGGATGTAGAGTGAAGAATCAAAATCAATGGTCTTTAGCTGCGGTTCAACTGGAAGCCACACTCCGCTTTTAACTTCAATCTCATTCCAAGCGTGGCGACCCGCCGAATCTTCATCAAGCCTAAATCCTGTAATGATACGAGTTGGAAGTCCGACGCCTCTGGCCAGCGTTGCAAACAAATTGGCGAAGTGTTGGCACACTCCTTTACGTTTTTCAAAAATCTCTGAGGTTTTCAGAGTGCCAACTGTGTTTTCATTCACCATTGCGTAGTCATAGGTAATAGTATTATTCACCGTCTCAAGAATCTTCTTTGTCATATCAAGTCTTGTGCCTGAAAAACCTGTTTTAAGTTGCTTAATTAAATCTTGAGCTTGGGGTAAAGAAATTTGAATATAAGGAGTTTCTTTAAGATACGGATTATTTGCAGATCGTGGAGCATCTGGGTTTAAAGCCATGGTTTCGGTATTGGCTTGAGAAACCTTGCCTCTCAAAACATATTCTGTGTTTAGTCCGTCGGCATTAGTCGTCTTCTTTGACGAAACAATATCCCAATACGCTGACAGATTAACGAAGTCGAGACTGTGGTCGATCAATACCTTGAGAGTCAAAGGTCGGTGGGTTGTATATTGATTATGGTCAATGTGAACGCTTCGAGTAGCAATTTCTTCGTAAACCGTGAGAGGTGTTTGATCCCAGATTGCCTCGGTCACAGATATATTTTCGATATTGCCAGTTCGTGAGAAATTAAATGGCGTGCTGTGAGAATAATAAATTCCCATCGTCATGAGAAGGCTGTCACCATTTAATATTGAGGAAACTTTACCATCCCGAACCTTCTCTCCGTACCGGGGCTGGGCGGGGTGCAGGTGAGGCTTGTGCGCTTCCCTTATCTACTGAGCACTGTACGTATAGGAGGTTACTTGCTAATTGCTTTAATCATTATCGACGGCTGCATTAACTTCTAATAAGTACTTGCACTAACTTCTAATAATTGATAACATTAACTTCTAATAAGCTGTTGCATTATCTTCTAATAGATAAGGATAGACCATGAGCCGGCAAAATGAATTCTTAGCGGATGCGTTGTCAACCGCGAAGGCCAAGAGTAATAATTCAGTCATCAAATCGGATGACTTGGATCGAGGTGTTCGCGAAAGACTTATGCAAGCGGGCTACCTCGAAGAAGTTATGCGTGGATGGTATTTATTGACCACACCTGCTGGCATTGGGACCACTACGCTCTGGTTTAGCAGTTATTGGTCCTTTATCGGCGAATACCTTACTGAAAGATTTGGTGGAGACTACTGCTTATCTGCTGAGTCTTCCCTAGAGCTCCATTCAAGTCAAACGACGACTCCACTTCAAATGCAAGTCCTTACCCGAAAACCATCAAATCAAGTCATTGAACTTTTGCATAAAACATCATTGGTTCTGGTTCTAGATAAGAATTTTCCAGACACCGTAGAGAAGAAAAGTGGACTTAACGTCATGCCGCTTGCAGTTGCAATCTGCAGAACACAACCACGCCACTTCCTAACCAACCCTTTGAGTATGGAAATTGCCTTAAAGCTTATTTCGTCGGCGTCAGAACTTTCGAGAGTATTACTAGCAATGGGGTCCACCGCTGCTGCAAACCGAATTGCTGGCGCCTTTGAGGCACTTGGCGATCCACAGAAAGCCGCTCAAATTAAAAATGATATGTCTGCAGCGGGATTCGCAATCAACCCAGTAAATCCTTTTAAACCTGGGGAACTCCTTCTCAAGTCCACTCCAAGACTCACTTCTCCCTATGTAGGGCGTATCATCGCCCTCTGGGAGAAAATGCGACCTGGAGTTGTCGACAGTTTTCCAAAACATGGCCACGATCTTGATAAGAAATCTGCGTTAAAAATCATTGAGCGACTTTATGAACAAGACGCGTACCATTCACTTTCCATCGAAGGATATCAAGTCACCGAAGATATGATTGCCGGAATCAAATCTGGTGAATGGAATCCAGACACAGAGAAAAAAGATAATGAACAAAAAAATGCTATGGCAGCAAAAGGTTACCTTAATGCTTTCAATGCTGTATCTAAAAGTGTCAATCAAGTCTTGAACCAAAAGGACGCCGCAAAAGTTTTGGAACA
>JABDDW010000068.1 GCA_013287405.1 Deltaproteobacteria bacterium | reverse complement strand
TATGGCCTTTGGTGTCGTACTCGTCCATTGAAACCACTTTGGCCTTCCAAGCTAATGATTTCT
Source organism: Deltaproteobacteria bacterium (assembly GCA_013287405.1). Next base: position 7,961 of record JABDDW010000068.1, on the reverse strand, counting down.
GGATCACTTCGGTCAATACCCGCGAGTCCTTTTGAAGAGCTCCGGTCCAATTTCTCTTTAAATACCTAAAGAACGGGGGATCAAAAACGAGAGCGTATTTTAGAACTTCTCCTAAACCTGAGATCATTTCTCGACGGGAAAGACTAGAAAGATAATTTAATTCGCAAATGACGGCGGACGGTTGATAAAAAGTACCTATTAAGTTCTTGCCTTCTTCATGATTGACGGCGGTCTTACCTCCTATGGAACTATCCACCTGAGCCAGTAAAGTCGTAGGAACCCCAACCCACTTTACTCCTCGAAGGTAGGTCGAAGCAACAAAGCCTACGGCATCGCCGACGGACCCACCCCCTAAGGCAAAAATAACGCTATCACGGCGTGCCCCAAGCTTCAGAAGGTTTCCGTAAATCTTATTTATACTTTTTAGAGTCTTTAGGCCCTCACCTGCTTGAACAGGGATTTCCTTTACAACCCAGCCTTTAATTTTTAACGTCTTTTTAAAATCGGAGGCTATTTTCTTTAAAGATTTATCAAAAATCACATAACCATTTCTTGACGGCATACTCTTGATTTGAGAGAGCCCACGAGTGGATAAGCCTCGGCCGATAAAAACCGGATAGCTGCGCTCTCTTAGAGAAACCATTATTTTTTTATTTCGGGTCATTTCAATTCCATTTTCTCAATGATCATTGAAGTCACTTCTCGATCCGTCAAAGTATCCGTTTCAATTTTAAAATCGGCCTCTTCATACTGAGATTCTCTTTCAGATAAAAGGCGTTCGATATGCTCTTCTAAAGTAACACTGGGCTCGTGGGCCAAGAGGGGTCGTAAATTTTTTGAACCATTTAATCTCTCTTTTAGAGTCTTTGCTTGAGCTGATAAATAAACAAGCACGCCGGCATCTTTTACAAGACAGAGATTATTTTGCCTGATTAAGGCCCCCCCCGCCAAGAGCTATTACGGTTTTATTTTTTTGAAGGACGTCCCTAAGGATTTCGTCCTCTAACTTTCGAAAGAAAGACTCCCCCTTCTTCAAAAACGTCTCTCCTGCCGAAAGCTTTGTCCGCTCCTCAATGAGTTTGTCTGTATCGATAAGCGTCCAACCTAAGTTCTTCGCAAGAGTTTTAGCCACCGTGGATTTTCCCGACCCCATAAATCCCGTCAGAAATATACGTTCGGGTTTGACCAAATCTCTTCGAAGCTTTCGTAGAACTTTCTCTTTATTTTGAAGGGGACCCACCCAGATTTCCCATGCTCTTATGGCTTGAAAAATCAACATCTTCAGTCCATTTTTTTCAACAAAACCGTTCTCAAAGCCCATTTTCATAAAGGGTGTATAAAGCGGCTTATAAATGAGATCAAAGACCACGGTATCGTTTGTTTTTTTTGTCCCCTTTGCCTTTGAAATTTTCTCAAATACTTTTTTGAAATATAAGAGATCCACCTCTTTAGTGTCAAAACTCGTCATGCCTAGGGGCGTGGCGTTTACGATAAGACATACATCTTTAATTTCAGTTTTGAGGTTAGCGGGAATATATTTTGTATTTTTTGACGTGGAACTAAGATCGTCCACAAGCTTTAAACTTCGCTCCTCAGACCTATTAAATATATAGACCTCAGAACACCCTAAGGCCCCAATCGCATAGGCCACAGCCCTTGCAGCACCCCCTGCCCCCAGCAATGCAACGTTCATTCCTTTTATTGATAATTCCGATTCACGAAGAGCCTCTTTAAAACCATCGACATCGGTATTGTGGCCCACCGAAAGAATTTTATTTTTTTCCTCTAGGAACTCGACGCAATTAACAGCTCCCAAGGCTTTGGCCTCATTTGAAAGCCCATCGAGAAGACCGATAATTTTTTCTTTGTGAGGAATGGTGACACTCAAACCGATAAATTTCTTTTTTGCGTCCTCCATAAAATCCTTAAGATTACCTGGCTGAACTTCAATAGCTTCAAATGAAAAGGGAACACCTTCGACCCGAGAAATAATCTCAAATAGGCGCGGGGATAGGGAGTGAGAGATCGGAGACCCAATCACTGCTCCACTTTTCATCGTGTCAGCTCACGGAGGGTCTCAAAAAACTGAGGGTACGAAATCGAAACACATTCAGCGTCTTTGATTTCCGTTTCTCCTTGGGCGACGAGCCCCGCAATACTAAAAGCCATGGCAATACGATGGTCATGAAAGGACTCAATTGTGGCTCCCCTTAACTTTTGAGGACCCACGATTTTAAAACCATCGGGACGTGTTTCAATATTTGCCCCCATCGCCCTAAGATTTTGGGCCACGGCTTCAAGGCGATCACTCTCTTTAACTCTCAATTCTTCGGCACCTTCAATGGTGGTGGTGCCGTGGGCCTGGGTGGCTAAAACAGCAAGCAAGGGGATCTCATCGATGAGGGAGGGAACTTTATCAGGGGTCACCTTGACTCCCTTAAGGTCATCAAAAAAAGCCTGAACCGTTCCTATGGGCTCTGGTTCAAGTTGGGTGATTTGGGTCTTAATTTGAACATTCATTCTCTTTAGAACTTCAGCAAATCCCGTCCGCGAGGGATTTAAGGAGATATTTTCCATCAACACTTCAGAACCTGGAATCAGAGCCGCGGCGCCTAACCAAAACGCCGCCGTAGAAGGATCGCCGGGAACTTTAATTTTATTCCCTTTGAGTTCTTGCCCTCCCATTATGGAAAGAGCTTCGGGCCTTGAATCAAGTTTTCCGCCGAAGTGGGTGAGCATCCTCTCGGTATGGTCGCGGCTATGAATTTCTCCGGATATCTGTGTCACACCTTCAGCATTGAGAGCCGCTAAAATTATAGCTGTCTTGATTTGGGCACTGGCAATTTTGAGTTCATAATTTATGCCGTGAAGGTGATTACCTTGAATAGTTAAAGGAGCAAAATTACCATTTGTAAGATCAAACCGTGCGCCCATCAAGGTCAGAGGATCTGCCACTCTTTTCATCGGACGTTTCACTAATGATGAATCTCCACTTAACGTGGCTTTAAGAGCTTGGGAGGCCAGGACTCCCATAAGGAGGCGCATAGTCGTCCCAGAATTTCCACAATCAAGGATCTCGCTGGGCGATCCGAAGGAGTATCCCCCTTTGCCCTGCACAATGTACTGAGCCTTGACTTTTTGAATTTCCACACCCAGTTGTCGCAGACACCTAGCCGTGGACTGCACGTCACCGCTTTCTAATAAATTTGAAATTTCTGTTTGCCCTTTAGCGAGGGCTCCAAAAATAAGAGATCGATGGGAAATGGACTTATCGCCGGGAATAACAGGCATACCCTTAAGGTGCCGCGACGGTGTTATACGCTGAGAAGGCATCGGATCTCCTTTTTAAGATCTTTATATTATTTTAAGGCCCCCGTTTTAAGGTCTTTTGCTATCACTGAGGGCCCAAAGGAATGTTAAACTATGTTTCTGAAGTTTTGTACCGCTTGTTTGCCTGCTCGTTCGTTTGCTTAGTTGCTAGTTTGTTTGCACGGCAGATGCCGCAGGAATTGGGGCTGGCTTGTAATTATTACAACAAACGATTTACTTGAGACTTTTAACAGAAATCCCATTGTTCATAGATTTAAATCATGTTAGTACTCTTCGACGATTTAAAAGGGGAGGGTTCAAATGCTTTTACAAAAAATTAGGGGATCTGTTTTGCCTTGCGTATTTTGCGCATTATTTTTCTCGCAAATGGTGTTGGCTGGTAAAACGGATACATGCCTCAATTCGGTTTTCAATAGTAAAGGGATCAAGTGTAAGGGGAACTTCGTATTTGCTTTCACGCTCTTACAAAAGAGCCCTGAAGTCACAGCGGCCAAAACCCAAGTCGAGGTTCTCGATAACGAATATTACCCCATCAAAAACACCAATTTCTTTTTAACTGACTACAGCAACACTTTTTCTTTAAATGGTTCTGGCCAAGGATTGGTAGCTCTCGGCACCGGCTACGACGCCATTCAATTTAAGGTCGCCGGAAAGACCTACAGAACCCTTATCGACCACCTCAAGCCCAACTCCCAATTCAACATCGACTTCCAGCCCCGCAGCAAGCACGGCCCCTCCCTCACCTGCTCCGGCCACCTCGCCTCCGCCCCACCCGGCCAAGTCGGGTCTATTACGGTGCTGTGTGAGTGAAGTCTAGCATTCGATTACTGGGATAATTGAGGCAAGGGATTTAGGTATTAAGGCAATATTCAAGGCTTCGCACCTTTGGATGATATCTTCTTCATATCGACTCGTAACCAGGAACGATCTTTCTATGAGGTCAAGGTGTTTAATAATTTCTATTCCCGTCTGATGACTTCCTGTAAACTCAAAATCTACTAGATATAGGTTAGCGTCGTGGTTTTGGACCCAGCTTGAAAGTTCACCAATTGAATACAAATGCACAAGCTTAATATCAACACACTTAAAACGATTTTCCCAAACGCGATGTATGGAAGAATCGTCATCAACCACTGCAACAATCCGTCCTTTTTTAAGTGTTATACTTTCCACGAACCAACTCGGTGTCTTGGCACGCGGTAACATTAGAGACACGATAGTACCGCGACCGAGTGCGCTTTTTACCTCCAGCCATCCTCGCCATAATTTTAAACATATTTTCGCATGATAAAGACCTAAACCACTTCCTGATTCATTGTTCAGTTTTCTACGGCTAAACCCCCTCGTTCCGAGTTTTGAAATGGTAACTTCATCCATGCCACAACCGTCATCTTTAACCGAAATTTTCAGGTTATTCTGCTCATGAGTTAATGATACTTCAACTTTCCCCGAAGAATTAATCGCGTCGACGCTATTGTTAATCAAATTTGACAATATTCTCTTAAATTCTACAGGTTCGATTTGCGCGAATAACCCGTACGATTCTACTTGCGAAAGAAATTCAATACGAATCTCCGGTCTAGAACTATATAATACCCTCTTTTCAGACACAATCGCTTCAATCAGACTTGCAATATGGTGGGTGGAAACGGGGCAACTCAAATTTGCTTCGGGAATTTCCGCTTCAGAATGGTTAACGTTTGATCTCGCCAATAAATTATTTGCTATATCCCTTATCCGCTGGGTCGCTTCCCGCACCAGTATTCGAGTCTCTTCGGGCAATTGTCCTAGCTCAGTCAGCGCGACATCAAGGGCTGCGAGAGGTGAACGAATGTCATGAGCCACTTGAGAGGCTAGATCACCTCGAGCCTTGACCCCCGCACTTTCAATTTGTGTCTTCTGAAGATCAGCTACACTTTTAAGAAGCGCTTGGGCAAGAGGCCGGATTTCGGTTGGAAGATCTGTTAGGTTCTCTGCAGTATTTCCTTGAGCAGTTAGTAATACTGCCTTTGCTAAGACATTTCGCGCTCTTTGCTCAGTTAAGATAAATCTTTTCATCGAAAAAAAAAGAAAGAAAATTGTAAAGGCAAAGGAAAATAAAACCAGACCGCTTTGAATGACCATCGTGTGTAATGTGGCTTTGCCATGGACTGTCGCAACTATGGAATTGCCTGCATAGATGGGAATATTGATCGAGTAGGTAAACAATTTCGGGATGCTAAATTGAGCATGCTCACAGTTATCACCACCTTCACCCCAACATATACTTAAGCTGGAAAACTCAGCGATTTTATCCCGCCTTACCCCTTCTATGAACGATCTAAATTGCCCCGAGACAATTTCCTCTTGATGCGACTCTATCATGGTCGACAAAAAGGCTTTTCTAGATTCGATAAGGGACCGCATTCCATAAATTGAAACAATAACCCAAATTCCTGTTAAGACACAGACAGTGAACAGAATCGTTTTTAAACCAATGGACCTTATTTCACTGAAAGCAGATTTTTCTGATTGAGTAAAAGAACCTAAAGATGTATTCATACCAAGATTGTGATATCAGGGTTGACATACGGTGTCAATTTTGATAATAGACCAGTCTTTAGAAGGAGAATCAAAGTGTTAATAATTCGCCGCTTTTTAGCTTCAGTTTCGATCGCATTAGCGCTGTTACTTATTCAAGGGGTTGTTCTTGGTAGAACAGTATTCCTATCGACTCTTTCTAGAGGCGGAGACACTCAGGGTCGAGTATAACCACCTAAAATACAGTGCCGTTCAAAGTCGCTTCTTTCCTTATCGGCTTAGTGTTGACCTGTTGCCAGGTGTGCTTAGGATTTGATGTGAAAGAATCGATAACTGGTAGTCTAAACGGTGCCCCTGAAAAATTGGACCCCGCTGAGATTGTCGACAGTGCGCAATGGCATACAATGGTTAACCTTGGATCCGGATTGGTTACCTATGATTCGCAGGGAAGGTTAGTGGGAGACTTCGCGACGTCCTGGGTAATATCACCAGATCATCTGAAATTTTCCTTCAAGCTAAACACCGGGCGAAAAGACTCCCTCGGAAGAGAACTTGATTCCGAGGATTGGAAAGCCACGTTTATCCATTTATTGAGGTCAGGAGGATCAACACATAGTTTTGTCGCAGAATTTTTGGACGAGTCTGGTATTGAAACCCCATCCAAGTATGAATTGACATTGAACTTAAAAAAACCTTATCAAACTTTTATTCAAAGGTTAACGACTCCCGAATTTATCCTAATCCCGAGAGGCTCTATCTCCAAAGAAAACGTGGTCGACTTGCGCAATTCTAGTGGTCCTTACCGATTAAAGGATTTCGATCGTAAAAATAGATCCTGTATACTGACAATTAATAGGGGGTTCTACAAATACGACCCACAGCAGGTGCAAAATGTTACTTTAGTACAACTCCCATCGACAAATGAAGAGGTCTTTGACCATCTAGCACACAATAGATGGCAGTTCTCTCTGTTAAGAGGATTACCAACTGACCCAGCCGCAAAGATCTTAAAAAAACTATTAGACCAAGGATCAATTGTCAGCGAGAGCACAGAACCTAGTTCCGTGGCGTTTGTTTTATTTTTTGATACTAAGCGACTGAAGAAAATAGAGGAGCGACTTAATTTAGCGGCCGTAATTGGGGAACATGCTGAAAAGGAAATGACAACAAACTATTCTACGGCTACACATCAGATCTATCCGCACGGCTTCGTAGGCGCATTACCGCCAACTACTGAAAAAAAGATATTCGAAGATATAAAAAAAGGTGCGGATGGAAAATCGTGGCCTAAACACCTGATCGGGTACGGCACACTTAGCGCTAGAAACAGCGGCGCCATGGCCTGGATTGAGTCCCTGTTTCGAGCGCGAGGAATTGACGTGGAAACACATGCAATAGACTTTACAGAATATAATCGTACACAAGCATCCTTAGACCATGACTTTTTTGTAAGTATGACCGGCCTTAACGCGAAGGATCCTGCCGGAACTCTCCTTACCATGCTTAGTCCAAAAAGCGGTGTGATTCCCGATCCAAATGGGGACCTCAATAGACTCCTTGAGAAAGCGGTGCAAAAGGAGTTTGATCAACGATCAGAAATACTCCACAAAATTTCCGAAAATCTTTTATCAACTGCTCGGATGGTTCCTTTTGTTCGATTCGGCGTTTCAATCTTGAGTTCTAAAAAAATTATTGCCCGACCTCCTTCAAAATATGACGATGAATTGAGGCTGGCAGATATAAGATGGAAGAATTAACCCGAGCGTACTTCGCAGAATGCAAGCACTTCCGGTTTACAGTGCTCCCGTTATGGCACTGGGTTCTAGCCGAGTGTACTTATGCATCCAATTTTGGCCATTTTTCCGGAGTTTCTTTGTCTCGGGATAAGGCAACGGCAGTGGAAAAGGCTAAATCAGAGGCGCTTGAACGTTTAGTGTACGGCGCGTGGAGAAACACTGGAATTTCCCCTTTCACCTTAGGTAGGGAAGAATGCCCACAAACATCTACGGGTTTTGCAGCCCATCCAGATTGCGAAGTTTCAAAAAGAATTGGATTTTACGAATTTCATGAGAGAGCTTCTCTCGCGGCAATATCCAATAGCAAACTAAGGC
>JABDDW010000067.1 GCA_013287405.1 Deltaproteobacteria bacterium | reverse complement strand
CAAGATTGAAACAAGAAAAGCAAAACTCGTTAAGGAACCATATTAAGTGAGCTAAAAAACACCCTTTTGACGTGACCTTTGTTAAGAATTCGATCGAGCGCTGAGCGAATGTGTATTTTTAGCTTTTCTTTTCCAGCTTTGGTATCGAGCTCTTCAAAAGTGGTGGTTTCAAAAACCCTTTCCAAACAATCTCTAACTTCGAGTTCTCGGTCTTTAATCTCTATTGCGGCATCTTGATTGGAGGCTTCAACATAGAGCTCAGTCGTAATCATCGGAGATCGGCGGGGATTTGGCGCCTTAAGATTGGCCGCTATTTTATGGACAAGGATGGTGTATTCCGGGTGTCGTAAGGGATCATCAATATTTTCATTTTCCTCCTCTGATGGAAGACTATAAATGGCGTCAGCGACTCCACTCCAGTCTTTCAAAAAAGGATCTTTAACGGAATCTGGACCAAGTCGGGTTGCCATATCTTTTAGGGTCAACTTTATAACAAGGCTCAAAACAATTATGCTTGCCACTTTAATATACGATAAAGTTGAGAAGCTGCGGATTTTCCGAATAAGAATTTGAAGTAAGGAGATCCATTTTCCGACCAAAGGAAAAAGAGTCGTGGGGGCATTCTTGATGACCTCTAAAGGAGGATTACTCCTAAGTTGTAAGGCCAGCTTTAAGATCTCTTTGGCTAATTGAAAAAAGAGGAAGATCGTTGAGATAAAAAATTCGCTGCAAACTTTGGAGAATCTTTCCCCCGATATAATTTCAATCGATTTGCCTTCCGGAGCGACTGGCATCGGTGGGGCCACCGGCTCATCGCCTTTATTTTCGCCGCCTTCCTTTAAGTACTCGGCGCTAATGGAGATAGACTCTAAGCCAGCAATGTCCGCTATTTGCCCGACCTCGGTATTAATTTTTGAAAGCGACGAACTAAATTCGGGGTCTAGTTCATGAAGCAAACTGTCAACATCGCTAAGACTTTCCGGAGGGGAATCGGGAGTTACTTTTTGTTCTTCTGTCATCTCGGGCGCGTCCTCAATTGTTGAATCTACCAACAGTGTAGAAAAAATTTTTAGTTTTTCGCAAATACTTCCGACAGAAATATTGACCGATCTTAAGAGAAGGAGCTTTTATGAGGGGATTAAAGGAAGTTTTATCACGCTTACCTAGACTTTTGGCCTTGGAAATCATCGCGCTCGTTTTTACGGGGTGCGCTTCCAACGATGTTTCCAATACGGTCCCCACCACCCCCGAAGATGAGATCGCCGCCTATTCAGCACAGAAGAATGGATCCGCCGAAGCCCTTGATGAGCTAGGTTGGTCGCCCTCTCGATCTTTGTCCCCCGACGAAGAAGAGGTACTCAATAAACGCATAAAGCTTAAAAGATTAGAAACCCATCTTGTCGACGTCCGTGAACGGGAACAGTATTTTAAATACAAACCTTATCTAGATAATGACGACGAGAGAATAAGTTACCTGGAATTGCCGTCGATCGAAGCCAGAGACCGCTACGCGATGGAAAAGGGCATCTACTACCACGCCTATCGCTACTCTCCCGCCGTAAGGGATGCTGTTTCTCGATCTGATATTATCTTAGGAATGAATAAAGAAGCCGTCGTGGACAGTTGGGGCGAACCTGCTACTGTTGAAGTTGCTGGAAAAGAAGTCTTCGGAAATGAGAAGTGGAGTTATGTAGATTACGTTGAAACTGCTGAAGGCTATCAGCGGCAAGAGCGTATCGTCATTTTCGAAGCAGGAAAAGTAGCGGGTTGGCAAAAGCGCTAACTTATTTTATAAATGAGCTTCTCCCCAATTTGACCCGATATCTACCGAGACTTTTAGCGGAACGTCTAACTTAACTGAATTTTCCATCCATCCTTTAACTTCATTGGTAAAATCTTCGGCTTCTTGCTCTTTGACCTCGAATACAAGTTCGTCGTGCACTTGAAGAAGCATTCTGGCAGAAGGATTTTTTTGATTTAGCTCCGAATCAGCTTTAATCATGGCCTTCTTTATTAAGTCTGCAGCTGCCCCTTGAATGGGCATATTAATCGCGGCCCGCTCTGCATTTTGCCTCACTCTTCCATTAGAAGATTTAATTTCGGGATAATACCGGCGTCGGCCGAAGATAGTTTCAACGTAAAGATCTCTCTTACAATTTTCAACCACTTCGTGCATATACTTTTGAACGCCGGGGTACCTCTTAAAATAAACTTCTATGTATTCTGCAGCGACATCTCTGCCTATATTGAGGCTTGCCGCCAATCCGAAATCGCTCATTCCATAGGCGATCCCAAAATTTATGGCTTTCGAGGCTCGCCGATCGTTGGCGTCGACATCTGAGATCTTCTTATTGAAAATTTCAGCGGCCGTAGCCGTGTGAATATCAACCTCCCTTTCGAAGGCGCTCTTAAGCCCCTGATCCCCGGTGATGTGAGCCAAGATCCTAAGCTCAACCTGGCTGTAATCCGCCGATATAAGAACAGAACCCTCTGGAGCTATAAAGCTCTCTCGAATTCTTTGCCCTCGCTTTGTTCGAATAGGAATATTTTGAAGGTTAGGACCTGTTGAGCTGAGTCTCCCCGTAGAAGTCACGGCTTGGTTAAAACGGGTATGGACACGGCCTGAGTCTTGATCGATCAGCCTTGGAAGGGCCTCAACATAGGTTGACCTAAGTTTTGTTAATTCTCGCCATTCAAGGATTTTCTCCGCAATGGGATGGTGCTGGATCAGTTTCTCTAAAACATCGGAGTCCGTGGAATAACCCGTTTTATTTTTTCGAATTGTCGGAAGACCTAACTTATCAAATAAAACTTGCCCCAGTTGTTTTGGGCTTCCCACATTAAATTCGTAACCGGCCAATTTGCAAATTTCTTTTTCGATAATTTGTGCTTCTTTAAGCAGTTCAGCGGAAAATAGATTTAATTTTCCGCCGTCGATGAGCACCCCCGTGCGTTCCATCTTATATAAGACCGAAGCCAAGGGCTGCTCAATTTCAAGAAGAACTTTCTTCAAAGCTCCTTGATTCAAATCACCCTCCAACCTTCTAGAAACCTCTCGCATGAACCCAAGTCTTTCTTCGGGCAGGGCAAATTCCGGCAACTCAGCGCCTAAATGCTTTTTTATAAGCTCAGCGAACCCCAGTCCCTCTCCTTTACCAGTACAATACGATTGGAGGAGAACATCCGTACCCACTTCTCTAAAGGATTGGGGCGCTAGTTTGAGCTGATGGGCCATGGATTTTGTATCGTACCCAGAAATTTTTATTTTTCTTTTTCCCAAAAACTCGTTAAGCCATTTTGATAAAAGTTCCGAATCACCTTCATATCGAACTGCCGTGTCATTGCCTTGAATAATTGTACCGCGGGGATTAACATCGAACCAAAATTCGCCCTCTTGTGCCGTACCGAAGTTTTCTTCAAGATCAGAGATTTTTCCCGTGACATGAACTTGAATTTTCGGTGCTAGGACGGGCATAACTTGAGGCCCTTTGAGCTGTGCCGATATCCCCAAACTTTCAATTTGGGAGACCCCTTGTACCCCGTCACCTAACAACCTTTGCAAAAGAGTTTTAAATCCAAGTTCTTCCAGAAGCGGAATAAGGAGATCGCGTTTAACGGGACGTACCTGAAGATCTTGGGGCTCTAGACCAATCTCCATGTCGCAGCGAATGGAGCAGAGTTCCCGAGAAAGGTAGGCCTTACTTTTCTGGGATTCTAATAACCCACGAACCCTTTCATTTTTGATCCCGGTCAGATTTTGGTAAATCCCGTCAAGGGTTTTATATTCAGAGAGAAGTTTGGCCGCGCCTTTTGGACCAATGCCTTTTACACCGGGAACGTTGTCGGAGGCATCGCCAACCAAGGCGAGATAATCGATAACTTGATTGGGGTCGACCCCAAATTTTGCTCGGACCCCATCATCGTCTATATATAAATCTTTTGACGGATCAAAAATCCTAACTCCCGGACCTACCAATTGCCCAAAGTCTTTATCGCCACTCACGATAATCACTTCAATCCCTTGCCTCTTACTTTTTGCAGTTAGAGTCCCTATGACATCATCGGCTTCAAAACCGGCTTTCTCAAAGGCAGGAATAGAAAGTGACTCCGCAAGCTTGGGGAGATACGGAAATTGCTTAATGAGATCCGACGGGGCTTCATCCCTATTAGCCTTGTACTCCGGATACATTTTTTCTCGAAATCCTTCTTCGGGGTGGTCAAAGCAAAAAGCCACTCCGTCGGGCTTATGCTCTTTGAGAATCTTTGTGATGGCTGCTAAAAAACCATAGAGGGCGTTGGTGGGGAGCCCCTGGGAATTATTCAGTTGGCGAATGGCGTAAAATGCTCTAAAAAAAAGCGAGCTCACATCAATAAGATAAATTCTCTTCATCATGGCCATGAAGTAGTACTTCTTTAGAGAATATTAATCAATGGCGGGGTCAAAGGGACGTTCAGAAGGCCTCTCATCATGAGATTCCAAATCAAGTTTTATGTCTTGAGCGGGGGAAGGTTTTAGGATTTGCGTCAAGGTGGGTCCCCTGGTTTTAAGCTGGCTTAGTAACTTCCCGTAGGCGTTGGCTGGGGCGTAAAGGCCTTGTTCCCACTCACTTATCGTTTGCTGCCGGCAACCCAAAAGAGCTGCAAATTCAGTTTGGGTTATATTCAGCATTTGTCTTAACTGTTTTATAGATTCTTTGTCCCACATCCTTTTTATTCTGAGCCCAAAGGATGTAAAAATGCAAGGTGACTTACTGCAGAGGCGGGACCAGGCTCCGATTCTCTAAAATAAGCCGACTTTCGCACGACGCCTCTGGTAGGGATTCAATTAAGTAATTCAACGCTCGTATTTCATAGTAAATTTTTTTGTTTCTGAAAATATCTTGTCGCCTTCTCAATTGAGAAGTTGAATCAGAAAATGCGTTGCGCAGAGAATCAAAGATCCCCCGTTGGTCTCTAAATACCAAGAGCAGTCTCACAGCCACATTAGGACTTCGAACCTCCTCTTTTAATATTTCGATTAGTCTTTCTTGCACTCTATAACTTGGGTTAGGTTTTGCGCGCTCCAACAGGGTTTTAAGGTCGTCTAGCAAAGCCCACCCCATAGGATTACTAAGAGCGAATGAATCATTAAATTCATTGATTAAAGCGATGGCTACGTCCTCATAAATAAAACTTTGTTTATCGAGGGCCTCGATGGCAGAAATAATAACAACGTAGTGATCTGAGTTTTGAATAAGCCTTAAAAGAGACCATTGAAGACCATTATGAACTGGGGACTCTCCTTTGGAGAGTACCCTAACGGCCAAGTCCCTCAGACCTTGTTGGCCTGGGGTTCTTTCATACCATTCTCCAATGACGGTCGGAATTTCTTCCGTAATGTCGTCAAAGACATAGGACTGATGACTCAGTTCGAGAAGCGCACCTCTAACTTCTTCAACAGTTTGACCCTCGAGAGCTTTCTCAGCAAGTCTACGTTGATAGTTGTGATCAGGAACCGGCACCGCCTTTGCCGTAGCTGCAAATACATGGTGGTTTGTATAAATAACAATATTCAGAACTACAAGAATCACTGAAATTAAAACTATTCTTTTAAGAAAGTCGTGGCTCTTCCCCATGACTTCCTTAAAGCAAAACTAATACCAGCAACGATCATTTACTGCTTCGAACACTTCGAACCGAACGCACATCCTTAGGAGGTTGGGGAACCTCTACAGCATCTTGAGTCGAAGTCATAACCGAAGTCCACATTTGGCGGGGATTAAGATCATAGGGATTAAGATCGTCAATACAACGATTACCCTCTACTCCTATTTTGTCATATAGAGCTGGCAGGAAATGGGCACCTTTGACATAATCTTTTCTAAGTTCATCAAAAGGAGTCACCCAATCAGTGGCGTGAGTTACATTAGCCCAAACGTCCCGCCCCTCAGCCCATCCTTTATAGCGACCATTAGAGTAAAGCTCAACCATTCCCACCAGCGCGGGAAATTTAGAATCTACTTCTGTAATCATTTTTTTATTCCCGTCTTTGTCAACCCATTCAACGGCTGCTGCTATCTGGATAGAAGACCTCAGATGATCATCAGGAGTGGCACTATCCCTAGCCGAGACATCAATTCTTATTGCACGATAGTCGGCTTTTGTTAATTTACCATCGAGAATTTGCAGCTTGTTTAAATGCTGATTCAAACACTCCGCCACGGATTTAAGCTGAGTTCGACTTTCAAAGGAAGGCAGGTGTAACTCTAATGGAGTGCCCCCCAAATGAGGATGCAAGTGGCTTTTCATATAAGCATAGGCCTCCTCCTTAGAAATCACAGGTTGCCATGGCATTAAGATATCGTAGTCAGGATGTCCGAGAAGGCCAAATACGTCTTCCTGGGCTAAACTTAAGGTGCTAATAAGGGAAATACCGGTCACTAAGCTCAAAAACAGCATCTTTTTCATACAAATCCTCTTCAAAAAATCTGTCGATTTTAAGAAATGCAAATAGCGGTCCCATTTTGTAAGGCGTATTTCCGTTCAAATGGCCGAAGACTTAGCTCAAAACTATTCTTTGACAGCCGGGGCTTAAATTAGGCAATGGGATGTCTAAGAAATAGACACAAGATTCGCCCATTCCTTTTGGAGAACAGCTTTTAGAGCTTTTAGACAACTTTTATGAAAAAAAGAAAGGCTCCAAATTTCTAAGGAGCCTTGCTTTAAGTTTTTTCTACTTTAGAAAAACTTAGATCGTATTACCTTTAACAACCGATACGTTGGCTGCTTGTGGTCCCCTTTCGGTCTCAAGAAGTTCAAATTCGACTTGAGCTCCTTCAGGCAAAGTCTTAAATCCATCGCCGCTGATGGCAGTGTAATGAACAAATACGTCCTTACCGCCTTCTCGCTCGATGAATCCGAATCCTTTGCTATCGTTGAACCACTTAACTTTTCCAGCTGCCATTTTAAAACCCCTCCTAAAAAGATTTACCTTTCTTTGAAAGTAGACGAGGTAAGTCAGAGGGTCAACCAGTTTTTTTCTGAGATTATGTTAACCTAAAGATGCTGAGTCAGTGTCATTGCTGTAGGGCTCTCATTTTCAAAAATGAAGACGAGTTCGTCCTCTTTGACCAAGTCTAATTTTTCTCTGGCTTCATGACCGATGAATTTGTCGGAAGTCCGCGCCTGTTCTATCTTTGCGCGAATAGCCTCGTTATATTTAAGAGTCTCTTCATAGCGTTTTTTTAGTTTTCTTTGCTCTGAATTGAGGGTCCACAAATCAATCAAAGTACCCTGAGTGAGTAACCCCACCAAAGCCAGAATAGCGGCTGCTATGCCTATTTTAACCGGGTGCTCCAACAGCCCTAGAAACCAATCTTTAATTAGGGTCATCCTTAAACTATGCCACAGGGAAATTAAGGAAACAACGGGACTAGACTTTAGAATTTAACATTGCCTTGAAGGTAAACTTCCGTACCGGCCCAGGCGCCTGCAGTCGAGCCATTATAGGGCGCAAAAGGGGTGTACGAAGCGGTCTGGCCGCCTTCAACCACCGGGGGGTTTGTATAATTATAAACCTCCCAAATACCGAGAGCGAGGGAGAAGTGATCGTTAAAAGAGTATCCCAGCTCCGGGTTCATCACGAGATAATCAATATATTGGGGAGTCAAGTTCACCGAAGAATCGCCATAGTCGTACTCATTAACCACGCCGGTTTCTACAGTAAAATTGAGTTTAGAAGTGAAATTAAATCCAATATCCATAAGGTTGAGTAACCGATAGGCTGTATTAGCAATCGGCTTTCCATTGTTCCCAATGAAAGCATTTGTATTGTATTGCTGCAGATAATAACGGAGGTGTTCAGTCCATTTTAAATCAAGCTTTCCAAAGGACTTTGACAGAGTAAACTCTGTTCTGGTTTCACCAAGTTCCCCGGCCGTTTCTGCACCTTCACTGGTCGGCGCAAAGTAAGACTGCGATGCGCCGACAATAAATTCATTACCTTTTGAACCAAACGAAGTTATATTTTTATCGTTAAGGTACAATCCGGTATCCCCTAAATAA
>JABDDW010000066.1 GCA_013287405.1 Deltaproteobacteria bacterium | reverse complement strand
CAGGTCACATCTCTTTATTAGCTTGGATCTTATTTCTTATAATTTTTGTTTGGACGCCGCCGCATTTTTGGGCCCTGGCCCTTGTCATCAAGGAAGACTATCGAGAGGCCAAAGTTCCCATGCTTCCCGTCGTTTCTGGTGATAGACGAACCCGTTTAGAGATTCTATGGTATTCTTTGCTTCTTATTCCATTAACATTGGCCCCCACACTGATTCGAGCTGGGGGGACGACCTATCTTGTGAGTGGGACAATTCTCGGCCTTATCTTCTTGAGACAAACTTATGTCCTTCTCAAAAAGAAAGATAACAAGTCGGCCTACATGCTATTTGGATATTCTATTGTATACCTGCTCTTACTCTTCACCTTCTTACTGGTGGGGACGGTGACCCACGGAACTCCCCTTGCTTAGTGTTTTTTTCAAGATTCTTGTGGCTGGCATCGTTTTCGCGGCTCCTCCCGCTTTTAATCTAAAATTTAATAGCCTAGAAAAGGGAATGAGCGCTCCCCAAGTTAAAGATCTCTTGGGGGCTCCGGACTTAAGGGAATTGAAGGGGGAAAAGGAGACCTGGCATTATTCCCAAGAAGGCGGCCTCCAAACGGTATTTGAAAGTGGAAAGTTGGTTGAATTTGGGAGAGACGAGCCACAAAAACAGATGGTCATTGGGACTCCGGCGCCCACACCTCCTTTACCGGTCCATATTTTGAAAATAGGGGATGAATGTCATAAGGATGTAGAGTGTCAATCGGATAACTGCCATTTCCACCTCTGCTCTGGGAAAAATAATTGTTCAGTGCCTGTTGGAAAAACCTGCGGAACTGACAGCGACTGTTGTGAGGGTCGTTGCGACTTCCAAAAATGCAGAATCCGTTAAAAGTTTTTTGACAGCCTTAACCTAATAGAATAATATTTTTCGGTACTTAAGATCTTCAAGCGAAAGATGAGAAATGACCCGTTTTTTTGCCTACATTTGGGGTAGAAAATTGATCCTTGCGGCCTCCGTGTGCACAGGTCTTCTTATCTCTTCCGTCACTTTTGCTGAAAAAGTCCCCTTGGAACTTCAAGGCATCGGAGTTGACGAGCATCTGGGCTCTAATATTGATCTGAACCTCAAGTTCAAAGACGAAAATAACCAACCAGTCACTCTCAAAAAATATTTTAACGGAGTCAAACCCGTTTTGTTTTTTCTTGTTTACTACGACTGTCCGAATCTTTGCACTTTCGTCCTTAACGCCACGATAGATTCCATAAAAAACATGAATCTCACAGCCGGAAAAGATTTTGAAGTGGTTGCCGTTAGTATTGACCCGAGAGAAAAACCTGATACCGCTAAAGCAAAGCTTCAAGCCTATCTAAAAGCCTATGATCGCCCGAGCGGAAACTTAGGATGGCATTTTTTAGTGGGGGAACAAGAACAAATCACTCAAGTTTCAAATCAAATTGGTTTTAAATATAGGTGGGATAAAGAACAAAATCAATTTGCTCATACTTCCGCCATCTTTGTCTTAACGGGTGAAGGAAGGATTTCTCGATATTTTTACGGAATCACTTATCCCACTCAAGACATGAAAGTGGCCCTCTTAGAAGCAGGTCGGGGCCACATAGGAACTATTGTCGATAAAATCCTATTATTTTGTTATCATTACGATGGTTCAACAAAGAAATATGTACTCTTAGCCACTCGGTTAATGACTCTAGGGGGAACTCTAACCGTATTTTGTTTAGGGGCTTTTTTTACCCTGGCGTGGCGTAAAGAACGAGCTCTCTCACACGGCTGAAGGAAGGAACACTAAAGATGCTACTCTGGACCGCCCTGACTTTTCCACTTCCCCAAGCTTCGACCATGGCGGCGAAGACCGATACTCTTTATAATTTTATTTACTGGTTCAGCGTCCTAAGCCTCATCCCCACAGTAGCGGCGATGCTCTGGTTTGCGTGGAAATACCGTGCCGGAAAGAACACAAATCCCATCCCGGTTATTGAGGGACATCCGGTTTTTGAATGGACCGTAAGTCTTGTCCTTTCAGTTTTCTTTGTGGCTATATTTATCTGGGGACTTATAGGGTTTAACGAAATTCATGATACTCCCCGCGATGCCTATGAAATAAGCGTCATCGGCCAGCAATGGATGTGGACCTTCCAATACGCAAACGGGCTTACCACAACCAACACCCTTTATGTTCCAAAGGGACGTCCTATTAAACTTATTATGACTTCAAAAGATGTGATCCATGACTTCTTTGTTCCAAATTTTAGATTGAAACAAGATGTTGTCCCGGGGATGTACACAAGTCTTTGGTTTGAAGCCCCTCAAGCCGGTGATAACCAGATTTTCTGCGCCCAGTATTGTGGAACCGCCCATTCAAATATGATCGGAGACGTTGTGGTTATGGAGCCCGGCGACTTCGACAAGTGGCTCAATGGTATTGATCCCGCGAAAATGAAACCCCTTGAACTTGGGAAGCATCTTTTTACTCAGAGAAACTGCGTCGCCTGCCACTCGGTTTCGGCTGGTACCGCCATAACCGGTACCGTCTCGACCACCTCAGGCACCGTTGGTCCAAGCCTCAAAGGCCTCTTTGGTAAAGAAGTTACCCTGGCTGACGGCACCACCGTGAACGCTGACGAAAATTATATCCGCAATTCAATAGTCAACCCCGCGAGTCAAATCGTTAAAGGTTTTAATCCCATTATGCCAACTTATAAAGGGCTCTTGACCGAAGAAGAACTCAATTATCTTGTGGCCTATATTAAAAGTTTAAAGGAGTAGGCGAATGTCAAACTCAAGCCCTGCAACTTCAGAGGTTACTTCCCCGGATTACCTTCATGGACAGAAAGGTCTCTGGTCTTGGCTTTCCACTCTAGATCACAAGAGAATAGGCATAATGTACCTCTTCACAACTTTAGGTTTCTTTTTGGTCGGCGGCTTTTTTGCCATCCTCATTAGGTTAGAGCATCTCACTCCTGGCAAAACAATTATGGAAGCCAATTTGTATAACACCGTTTTCACTCTTCATGGCGCGATCATGGTCTTTATGTTTATTATTCCTAACGTCCCGGCGTCCTTTGGAAATTTTTTACTTCCAATCATGATTGGCGCAAAAGACGTGGCCTTTCCAAGACTGAATTTGATTAGCTACTACGTTCTTTGGGCTGGGGCGGCCCTTGCCATTTGCTCTATTGTCATTGGCGGAGTTGATACGGGGTGGACCTTCTACACTCCTTATAGCATTCGCACTGGATCTGCCGTCACTCTTATGGCCCTCGGGGTTTTCGTCATGGGCTTTTCTTCAATATTTACCGGACTTAATTTCATCGCTACCGTTCACAAAATGCGTGCCCCTGGAATGACATTCCATAAAATGCCCCTCTTTGTTTGGTCAACTTATGCAACGGCCATTATTCAAGTGGTGGCAACGCCGGTTATCGGGATCACAGTTGCTTTACTTGTTATGGAACGGGTTTTTCATATTGGTTTTTTCGATCCGAAACTTGGAGGGGACCCCGTTTTATTTCAACATTTCTTTTGGTTCTACTCTCACCCGGCCGTCTACATCATGATTGTTCCGGGATTTGGGATTATATCTGAACTCATCACGGCTTTTTCCAAGAAAACTATATTTGGGTATAAACCCGTAGCCTATTCCAGTCTTGCCATCGCCTTTGCTAGCTTTATTGTGTGGGGTCACCACATGTTCGTCAGCGGCCAATCTTATCTCGCCAGTATGCTTTTCTCAGTGGCGACAATTATAATTGGTGTTCCTACAGCCATTAAAATTATCAATTGGACGGTCACCATGTATAAGGGCCATGTGAGTTGGGACACTCCAATGCTTTACGCCATGTCCTTTATTTTTATGTTTTCCATTGGCGGTTTGACCGGATTATTCTTGATTGCGCTTTCCGTAGACGTTCACCTTCATGACACTTACTTTGTTGTAGCCCATTTTCATTACGTTATGATGGGTGGAACGGTCATGGCTATGCTGGGTGGACTTCACTACTGGTGGCCCAAAATGTTTGGGCGAATGTATCCAGAAAAACTGGCCCGAGTTGGAGCTTTCTTAGTTTTCATGGGTTTTAACACCACATTTTTACCTCAATTTGTATTGGGCTACTTAGGGATGCCCAGACGTTATTATAACTACGAACCCCGATATCAACCCCTTCACCAACTCTCCACTTTGGGGTCATGGATTCTTGCCTCTGGTTTACTTTTAACTTTTGGATATCTCCTTGTATCTTTGTGGCGGGGTAAGAAGGCCCCCGCAAATCCATGGGGCGCAAGGGGTCTTGAGTGGACCATTCCTTCTCCACCCCCTGTAGAAAATTTTACTAAAGAACCGATTATCTTTGATGCCTATCCCTATGGTGAAGAATACGATCACAAATACCCTAATCTATTTCCTGCCTCAGGAGGCGCCCATGTCTGAAGACCACAACCATGAAGCCGTAATACCGGGCACTCACCATGTAGTTCCCCATCATTTTGCAAGTGCCTTTGCGGAATTTGATGCGTCGAAGTTTGGAATGTGGCTTTTTCTGGTCACAGAAATTCTTTTATTCGGGGGGCTTTTTTGTGCCTACTCCATTTTTAGGGGTCTCTATCCTGAGACTTTTCATGAAGCTCACCTTGAGCTCAATAAGACCCTAGGGGCTCTCAACACCGTTGTTCTTCTCTTTAGCAGTCTGACTATGGCCCTAGCCGTTAATTTTGCACAACGAAATGACCGAAAAAAATCCGCCCTTATGCTCGTCATAACCTTGCTCTGCGCTCTGACCTTTCTTTGCGTAAAGTATGTCGAGTACTCTCACAAATTCCACGAAGGCCTTCTCACGGCTGGATTTTATAAATTTGAAGGAATCAAAGCTCAGAACCCCGGGCTCTTCTTTTCACTTTATTTTATGATGACAGGTCTCCACGGGATTCACGTTCTTATCGGGATGACCATTATTACCTGGGTTTTGATTCGCACAAGAAAAGGTGATTTTAATTCCAAATATTTTACTCCTGTCGAATTAACCGGGCTCTATTGGCATTTAGTTGATCTCATTTGGATCTTTTTATTTCCACTACTCTATCTAATTGGATGAGGCTATGAGCGAGAAACACGACCACGAACACGAACACGACCACCTGATTTTGCCCGTCTCACTTTACGTTAAGGTATTTGTGGGACTGATCATACTCACCGGTCTCACAGTCTTGACCTCCATGTTCGATTTTGGAATTATGAACATCGTCATTGCCATGATTATTGCCATTATCAAATCCTGTCTTGTAGTTTTCTTTTTCATGCAGCTCAAATTCGATGACCTTGGCAATAAGGTCACATTTGCATCGGCTTTTGCTTTTCTCGTTATATTTATTTTGCTCACCTCAAGCGATTTGTTTTTTAGAAAACATGTAGAACCGCTAAAAATAGAGGCCTCTGCAAATCAGGGTGAAACCGACCAAAATAAACTGCGTATAGCAACGCCAGAACTTATTGTGAAGGGAAAGCAAATTTTCCAAGTCCAGTGCGTGAGTTGCCACGGAGCTGAAGGCTATGGTGACGGACCAGCTGCGGCAGCCTTGAATCCGAAACCGAGAAACTACCACACCGGCCAGTGGCGGTTTGGCGGCTCGCCCACTCGAATATTCCATACTTTGACGGTGGGATCCCCTGGAACAGGAATGGCGGCCTATAATAATTTGTCTATTGAAGATCGATACGCTCTAGCCCACTACGTCCGCACTTTTAATGATCACAATCCCCCCGACACTCCAGAAGACCTTAAAGCTGCTGGACTCACCGGTGATAAGAAGGCCGTGGTCGTAGAAGAAAAACCAATTCCTATCGAGATGGCCATGGAAAAAATTGAGCAGCCTGACGAAGTGACTATTCCCAGAGGGGAGAAGTTGATGCACCCTGAGGCTCCGGGCGCTAAAATTTATGAGCAGAAATGTTTAAATTGCCACGGTCTAAATGGCGTCGGAGCTCAAGTCGCTTTGAACGAAGGGCAGTCCCCTCGTGTAAACCCCATGACCAAGGGGTGGCAAGGGATTAAGGCCGATTGGTTGAATTCTCAAAGCAACTTCATTTCGGTGGTCTCTAATCACTTTCCCGGGAGCTCTTTTGCTGGCGTGGCTGACCTCACCAAAGACGAATGGTCACAAATTTATAACTACTCAAGGGAGCTTTCCCAAGCCAGGTAGCGTTTCTGTCGTTAGCACAAAGATACGGGGACGGAGTCCTTGTGTGGCAAGTGAATGCGAACCTCCAATCCACGGCTAGAAATACAAGCGTTAAAATATTGTGAGTTTTGGGCAATAATGCGTCCATATCAGTAGAGTCATTAGTCAGAGATTGTCACCCCAAAGGCCGTCGAAGGCTTGGATTTACCTTCATCTTGTGGCGAAAGTTCAGCAGGTTAATTTTTTGCAGTAATAATTGAGGCTCCTTAAGCTCGACTCCGGCTAAATACGAAAAATTGGCGCCGGCATCGTGAGAGCCGTGTCCATTTTTTCGGGGGAAGATCATAACCTTAAAAGGTTTTTGTGGTGAGCTCATTCGTAAAGGGTTCTGATTTAAATCCAAAGTAAGCGGCATATTTGTAATCTGTTGCGCCACTTCGTTAGTACTATGATAAACTTTCCCCATGGGGATAAAAACTTGTGTTAGGTTGTCGCTCATCATTTTTCCATTGGTTTCAGGATGTGTCAAATACAGCGTAAATGGTACGATTAACCCCTTATTCGTAGTTCCCGACATCGATAGCCACCGAGTGCTTCTTTTTCAAGATACCTTCTCGGGGGGGGCAACCTCAAGCAGTGGTCGTGCTCGGTCAACCGGACTTATTTTCCAATACTTCCAATAACACTCCAGGCGCTCCGGGCACCAGGAGCGCGCAAAGTTTTAACTTCCCGACTTACGCCACCGTAATTAACGGAAGACTGTTCGTAACCGATGGTGCCTCAACCGGTTTCGGACGCATTTTAGTCTGGAATTCGATTCCTACTACGAACCAACAACCTGCCGACGTCGTAATTTGCCAACCCAACATGGGCGCTTCTAATACGGGCCATTCGTTGAGTGGGTTTACTTACCCCGCAAGTGTTTCGAGTTACCGAACCCATTTGTTTGTCACTGACTTTTACAACCACCGTGTCGTTGGTTGGAACTCCATACCCACGGTTAGTGGTCAATCTGCCGATTTCGTGATTGGTCAATCAAGTGTAGTGGGAAATACACCCAATAATGGCGCAGGCGCCGGGAGTCCTTCGGCCATAGGATTCCAGAAACCTCAGAATTCCCTTGTGGTCGGCTCTAATCTGATTGTCTCCGACGGTTCTAATAATCGTGTTCTTATTTTCTCACCAATTCCGACAGGCAACGTGGGGGCAAATATCGTTCTCGGACAAACCTCGATGAATGCTAATACGGCCAACATGGGTTTAGGTAGTCCCACACCGCAAACCCTCAGTGATCCTGTTGGACTTCTCTTCATTAACAACCATTTTGTTATCGCTGATTTTTCTAACAACCGCGTCCTCATTTGGAATTCATTCCCCACCCAAAATGGACAACCCGCTGATTTGGTCCTTGGCCAACCCAATATGTACTTTGGTACTTGTAACTCCAATGGGATTTCCGCCACTTCTCTCTGTAACCCGTACGGAGTCAGCAGTGATGGGACGAGATTGTTTGTTTCAGACTATGGTAACGCACGCATTTTAATTTGGAACTCGTTTCCCACGGTGAATGACCAACCGGCGGATGTCGTCATTGGGCAGTCCAATATGGGATCTGTCACGTCCATTTTAAATGGAATTTATTTGAATAGCCCCGGAATGATATATCAAAATGAGGGCGTTTTCGGAGTCAAAACTCCATTTGGCTATTAGCGCCCAGGCGGTAAGACGGAAAAGATAGTTGTTCGGAAAGTTGGGCAAGAGCCGTCTCGCCATGTTAAAGATCCCCTCTTCTGTGATTAAGCGCCGTCAGAAAGAATATTATAAAGCATTGGAAACTTCTGACAAAGCTGGATCATCAAACGCTTTCATCGAATTTTCACTTAAGGCGATGATCGAGGCCATCACC
>JABDDW010000065.1 GCA_013287405.1 Deltaproteobacteria bacterium | reverse complement strand
ATTTTAAAGGGGCCAAAGCGTTGTGGTCAAAGGGTGTTGAAAACGAAAGTCCTCTGGTGAGGGATTATTTAAAATCTTGTCATGACTACCATGTCGAAGAGGCATTTGAGGGTGAACTTCTATCAGTCGAAGCAATATCACACAAAAGACAGCTTCAGCCTTTGGGCTTACTTTCAAGAATCCTCTTTTCAAAAGATCCTATTGTAGAAATGGGGTCATGCTTTCCGTATCCACACCCTCTGAAAGAAAGAATTATTGAAAAAGTGAGAGCTGCCCATGAAGTTCTTGGTTTCACCGATGGTCCTACCCACACCGAAGTCATTGTAAATTCCCAAGGGGAAATTGAGATTATTGATTTTAACCCTAGGTTTGTGGGGGCTGATGTTCTTCAGTCCATCAATAACGCCTATGGAATCAAAATTGAAGAGACCCTTTTTCAATATGCAATTGGGCGAGACTCTGTTGCAACTCCACGGGTTCATCAGTTTTCTTGTATTCAATATGTTCTGCCTCCAGAGATTTCAGAGTTTCAGTCAATAGAGTTTCCAAAACATCCAGAGGTGAAATTTCAGGCATCTTTTTTAAAACCTGGGGCAAAGATTCAAAGTATCGACCGCCAGCTTGATTATCTCGGGTGTTATCTGACCGTCATGCCCACGTTTGACATGGCAATAAAAAGATCAAAGGAACTGAGGCAAGAGGTCATTGTGAATAACCAATACCAGGGGACGTACTAATATGAAGAATGCTTTTGTCGTAACAGGTGCAAGTCAAGGGCTCGGGGCAACTCTTGCTTTTGAGGCTTTTAAAGCAGGATTCCCGGTGGCCTTGATCGGGCGAGATAAAGCCAAGCTTGAAAAAGTTAAAGCTGAGATTTCATCACAGGCCAAAGAAAATTTGAAGGTTTCAATTCACTCAGGTGATTTGTCAGATGAAAGTCAGTGTCATGAAATTTTTAATGCCATTAAGTCAAATCATGGCGGTGTCTGTGCTCTTGTCAATAACGCTGGGACATGGACTGGTGGGAAGACCGTGATGGAACTATCACGAGACGATGTTCAAAAGTCATTTGATCTTAATTTCTTTAGTGCCTTTAACGCGACAAAAGAAGTTCTAGAAATGCGAAAACCAAATTCAGAACTTTGCATTATTAATATAGGTGCGACGTCTTCTCTCCAAGGGTGGGACAATGTAGCGGCCTTTTCACTCGCAAAGGGAGCCCTTCGCAGCTTTTCACAAAGCTTGGCTCGGGAAATGGGGCCAGAGGGTGTGCATGTTGCTCACCTTATAATTGACGGCCTTATTGATAACCCCAGAACAAGAGCGTTAAATCCAAGCTCTGAGCCCAATAAGTTTATAAATATGACTTCGATTGCAAAGAGTATTCTTAACATCGCCGGCCAAGACCGGAGCTGCTGGACTTTTGAATGGGACGTAAGGCTATACAATGAAAATTGGTAATTTTTCTATTTTATTTGCAGTTACCATTGGCCTTGCGCTTGGGTTCATTGGAGTCTCGGCGTCCCCATCGGAGCAAAAAAGTCTAACAGTCGGTGTGGTCCTTCGCTTAAGTGATAAATACAACAGCACCGTTCCTGCGCTCGATAACGGAATCCAAGTGGCAAAAATTCTTTATGAGATAGAGCACCCAGGGGTCAAGATAACTCTGAAACGCTATTCTATCGGCGAAGACCTCACCTCAAGTATTCATGCAAGTGAGCAGATCATCGCTGATAAAGTGAAGGCCGTAGTGGGTGGGGAGTATAGCGAAGAATCATTGGTTCTTGGTGAGCAGCTAGGGCCGCAAAAAGTTGTTTTTATCACGCCAACGAGCTCTAACCCTTCCGTAACTGAAAATAGACCTTATTCTTTTCGGGCCTGTGCGTCTGACAAAGCCGTCGCTGAAAAGTTGGCCAAATTTACAGTCAATCACTTAAAGCCCAATGCTGTAGGTCTGATTCACAACCTCTCTTCTCCTTACACAGATTTTTTAAGTAAGAAGTTTTTAGAGGTGTACGAAGCTGAGATGAAAAAGAGAAGTCCAGAAAAGCAAATTCCGATATTTGAAGAGAAAATATTAAATGATACCCAAGACTTTTCAAAACAAATTGATCTATTTATCGAAAAAAAGATTACCCATGTCGTGATGCCAACTCATGAAACAGATTTTTTGCGCTTTGCAATTCATGCAGCCACCAAAAAATATTTTCCAATCTATATTGGAGCCGATGGATGGGGACCTAACAATAAAGTTTATGAAAACTTTGTTAAAAACTCTGGTTATGGAAACCATTTTATCGCCTACCAGACAAATTATTGGAAAGAAGAAAATACCTCCCCAGCAGTTAAACTTTTTAAATCGACCTATGAGAAAGAAACCGGAGTTCCTGCGACCTCATGGGCCGGATCAGCTTTTGATGCAGCATGGATCTTATTTAGCGCCATGGACAAGACTCATAATCTACAAGATGGCTCTGAAATTCAAAAAAATATGAAAACCATTGGAGGATCAAATCTCATTACGACAAATCATTTCAAGTTCGGATCGGACAATTCCCCCAATAAAGATCTTTTCATCTATAGAATTGATAAGAGCGGCATTAGGTACGAGGTCGCCCTATGAAAGTTTCGAAAAACCCTCAAGGGCTTATTCGGATTTTTATTTTCGGATCACTTGTCTTACTTCTCTTATTTCTTTTGACGGGTGCTCTAATTTTATCCACGGCCTTCTTAAAAAAGGAAAATGAACGCTCCCATATCTCTATAGTTCAATTAGAGGGCTTGTTTGAATCCCAAAGTCGCCAACTCACTGAAGAAGTGTGGACCCATAGCTACGAGTCGGTTTCTGAGCGGGTTAAAAGAATAGCGGCAGCCTTTGGTAATGGCGATTACGAGATGGCCTTAGTCGATACTAACGGAGATTGTTTTTATAATCCGAAAACTCTAACGGGAGAAGCGACACCTTGCTTGCTTCCAGTTGGACTTAGTGATGATTTTACAAAATTAAAATCAATTAATACCAATTCCCCTGTAACGAACTTTGATGAAAAGCTTCATCGCTACATTTATATGGCCCCACTTGATGTGGGAGCCATTAGAAAAGGTTATATTCTTGTTTCCCTCAGTGATCCTTACGGATTTTACCGTGGTAATTCATTTTTACTCACTCTTCGATTATTCTCTCCGGCCATTGGTGGAATCATTCTGTTGTGGTTTGGCTGGCTCTTTTTCTCAAGACGATTTATCTTGCGCCGCTTAGTTGATCTTGAAAAGAACCAGGCTCTCTTTGAACTAGCCGCTCAGTTGGCCCATGACATCAGATCCCCCCTTGAGGCAGTAAAGAGCGTTGTTGATAAACCAGTTGGCCTTATCGAACATAAACAGATTATTTTAAGAAAGGCATATTCTCGGATCGAGAACATTAAAGATGATCTTCTTAAGAAATACAAAGACCCTGACGCCAAAAATGAAGAATTTGCATTTGCGTTGACCGTTATTGAATCAATCATCGCTGAGAAATACGCAGGCCTCGGCGAAGAAACAAAAATAAAAATAAATTTAGAAACCCACGTCATAGATCTAGCGGTAGGAGTTAAGCTCCCCACCGTCGATTTTTCAAGAGTCCTGTCTAATATCTTAAGTAATTCCATTGAAGCATTAAAAGATACCAAAGAAGGTATTATCAAAGTTAGTGTGAATGAAGGTTTTAATAAAATTTTGATTAAGGTTATGGATAATGGTCCTGGTATCCCTGAAGAAACCTTGAATGAAATCAGAACTTCGGGGGGAACGCATGGAAAACAAGACGGCTTTGGAATGGGACTTCGCCATGCAAAATCAACTGTGGCACAGGCTCAAGGGCAATTTTCAATTGATTCAAAACTTGGCAATGGAACAACTGTTAATCTTGAACTTCCTGTTGCACAACGTCCTGAATGGGTAGCTAACAAGATCGAGGTCGATAAAGAGAAAAAAATAATCGTCCTTGACGATGACGAAAGTGTAAGACTTCTTTGGCAAGACAGGCTTCAAGGATATGATGTTGTTTGCCTAGCAGATCCCGAGGAATTTGATATTGGTCTTTATCCTCCTTCGAGTTGCTTATATCTTTTGGACCATGAAAGCATAAGATCCAAAGTTAGGGGGATTGATCTCATCACTTCCCATGGTCTTGCTAAGCAAGCCATTCTTGTGACAAGCCATTTTAATGATCCTAAGCTTCAAGAATCTGTGATCCGAGTAGGGACAAAGATTTTGCCAAAATTTATGATCTCTCAAGTTCCCGTCGTTAAGATTGAAAAACTGCTGGATACTCATAATGTCATTCATAACCCTGATCTTGTTTTAATTGATGATGAAAGTCTTAATCATATGATGTGGAACGAGGGGGCAGACGAATGTGGGGTTTCACTATTGTCACTTTTAGCAGAAGATGATCTTAGTAAATATAATGTCGCCTTTGATGCTCCAATATTTATAGATAAGAAATTAGAAAACGATATATCTGGCTATGACGTTGGAAAAAGGCTTTATGATTCTGGCTTCAAAAATTTATATCTTTGCACAAGTGGACCTTTGAGTGCTTTGAAAGTACCAGAATTTTTTAAAGAAGTCGTAGGCAAAGACTTTCCATTTCATATGTTTAGAAAAAAAGAGCAGACGAAATCAATCTCTTAAATATAGTCTTTATATTTTCAAATTCCGAGTGAGGTCTTAAAAGACCCCTCCCTTCAGGATATGCAAGAGACATCGAACTCCAGCGATAAATAGAGTAAATAAAATTCCTCTTAGGCTTAGGAGTCTAATTGAGATTTCTCTTTTAAAACCTCTGATTTTAAGATCGACTGAAAATCTGATAATTTTTGACTTTTTGTGGCCCATGTGGACCTCCTTTCGCCCGGGCCGCGAATGCGGTTAGGAAGGAGGGATGCAGGGGAAGAGTAAAATAATCCCTATACTTCTCAGTCGAGAAAATAAGTTGCAGATGCGTGGCGCGAGCGTCAAGAGCCTTTACTTCCCTTCACCTTTCAAATACAAATTCATATCAAAAATGGGGATAAGTAGTGACAAAAACTGATATCATCGAAGCGATCTTAAAAAATAATAAAATCACGCGTGTCAAAGCGGAACTTATCGTGAATACCGTATTTGATTCTATGAAGGGCGCACTTCAGAATAACGAGCGTGTTGAAATTCGCGATTTTGGTTCCTTTGAAGTTCGAAAGTATGAGGCCTATAGTGGGCGTAATCCTAAGACGGGCGAAGTTATTGAAGTAAAGAGAAAGCGTGCACCGTTTTTTAAAGTTGGAAAAAATCTCAAGAGCAAAGTGAATAAAAAGAGCACTATCATCTCATAAAAACCCTGGTGCCGAAAACCACGCTCTTGACAATAGCCTGTCACGTTCCTTCTAACTCACACTGCACACGCACTGTCAAAAAGTTTAACAGCCGTGAATAGTCACCTCTGTCTAACAAATTAAAGCAGTTTTCTACTAAATAGGCGGCACGAGTAATTATTTCATATATGGCGGGGTACACCCCTTGCTCTGATCCTGTTTATATACATCGGTATATAAGTGAAGGTAAATGAGAGGAGTGAAAATTTATGGGCGAATTTAGTCTTTGGCATCTCTTAATGGTATTAGGTGTCGTACTGCTTTTCTTTGGTCCTAGTCGGCTCCCAAGTTTGGGGCATTCCTTGGGAAAGGCAATTCGTGGATTTAAAAAGGGATTGAAAGAGTCTGAAGAGCCAGAGAAGCCGGGGCTTAATTAAGCATGGGATTCAATTGGCTAAAGTTTGATTTATTTTGGACCGGGACTTTAAAATGCTAAATAAAATATTTTTATTAATGACGTTATTGATTGTAGCTTCAACCTCTGCCGCAGTCGCACAAAATGCTGTCTATGAAGTTGACCCTCATTCGTCTAATTCAAAAGTCACTTTTACTTCTGGGACAGTATTTTATGATGTTGTCGGGGCCTTTAAAGATTTTAGTGGCGAGATTGATCTTGACCCAGCAAATGTTGGTCAGGCTCGCGTAAGTATGATTGTCAATATTGCGAGCCTTGACACAGGTAACAGTGATCGAGATAAACATTTAAAGTCGGTTGATTTTTTTGACCTTCAAAATTTTCCGCAGGCCAAGTTTCAAAATGTTCATGTTGAGCAAACTGGCGACCATACTCTCACTATGCAAGGCCGCCTAGAACTTAAAGGAATGCGGAGAATGACCCAATGGAATGTGACTTCCATTAAGAGCTATGTTGACGGCCAGGGAAAGGCAAGAGTGGTTTTTTCAGCCCAAACTTCGGTTGATCGAAAAGATTTTGGAATTTTCTGGAATGCTGACCCAAACACTTATAATCCCCTTAATGAAAAGAAAAAAGATGGGTTTTGGTCTCAGTTAAAGGATTCAGCCCTAAAGACAGTTGGAAATCAATTTATCAGTACGGATGAAGTTAAAATTGATGCGCAACTTGAAGCTGTAAAAAAATAACAGAAGGTTTTTAAATTTATGAGAAGGTTATTTTTATTTTGTTTGATTCTTACCTCATTGAGTAGCGGCGCTGCTTTTGGTGATGATATACCGGGTGGAGCTGCGGCGAAAAAATTATTTTTACGTCTCACCGGGACACCTCTTACACATAAAGATCCTCGATACGCACAAATGGCGAAACTTATTACTGACGGTAAAGAATCCGACGCCGCTCAAATCGCAATGGATGACGAACATTTCTACGCTGTCACGGTAAAACAATGGGCAAGCGTAATGGGAAACAAAGAAGAATCTCCTTATGTGCCTTTTGATGATTTTCAAGCCCTTATCATCGGCACTATCCGCGATAACCTTGATGCACGACTTCTGTTGACCGGAGATTTTACTTACAGTCGCAAAGGTCTTTGCGCTTACGCTAATGCCGGAGGCTTTGATTTAAAGGCTTTTGAGACGGGAGCTTTAAGCTATAAAAATGATCTGATGCGTGTCCAACAAAGTGGGGTTCAAAATCCTGCTGGACTCCTGACTACCCAAGGGTGGGGTAAAGCTTTTTACAGTGCAGGTACTAACAGACGAGCTGTTCAATACGCATTCCAAGAGTTTCTGTGTTCACCCATTGATAAGTGGAAGACCCCCGGCCTTGACGATAGATTTGTTAGGCAAGACGTAGATAGAGCCCCTGGTAAAAATCCACACACTTATCAAACGCAATGCCGAAGTTGTCATGCGCCCATGGATGCCATGGCTGGGGCCTTTTCAAAAATGGATTATCAAAACGGCGCTCTCACCCAAGATAAATACACGGTTCCCAAATACCATCAGAACACGGGCGTCTATGAAGATGATGGCAATATCACCATGGATGATGCCTGGGTAAATTTACTGGCAAAAACTAACAGTGATTTTGGTTGGAACGGCGCTACACAAGGCAACGGCGTGAAAGCATTTGGGCAAATGCTTGCTGATAGTGATGCTTTTAAATCGTGTATGGTAAAACGTGCTTTTACAACCGTATGTAAAAGAGCCCCAGTGCCTTCGGATGACTCGGCCCTTCATGTCATAGCACAAAATTTTGGCAAGGGTTTTAAACTTAAGCAGGTCTTTTCAGACGTTGCCCTCTTACCTGCATGTATTGGGGATCTTCAATGAAAAATTTAAGAAGAATAACTTTATCTCTCACGGCAGTTGCAATTGTTAGCATGTCTTTTGTGAGTGTTGTGTGGGCACAACAACCGACTGTTGGTATCAAAAATTTCAGATCTTATTTAGCGTCTCTTGAGACGGTCACAGGTGTTAAAGCCTCTAAAGTGCCTTCGATTATCAAGTTTTATTCGGATAATGTAACAGGACTTCCAAAGAATGGTGTCGTAACTGAGTTGAATGGTCCTACTTTAATGAAATATGCCGGACTTGCAGGACTCTTTTGTCAAGAATATGCAAAACAGTTAGAAAGTTCTAACACGGCTCCTATCGAACTTGATGCAACTAAGCCCGGTGGCGTCGTTAAGAATGTAAGTTTAGAAAAGAGGACGGCCCTTATTAACAGTTACGCAGGCCTCTTTTTAGATCGAGCGGCCACGCCTTTAGAAGTCCAAAATAATCTGGCCTTTGCACAGGC
>JABDDW010000064.1 GCA_013287405.1 Deltaproteobacteria bacterium | reverse complement strand
TAGAATATGTGGCG
This sequence comes from Deltaproteobacteria bacterium, assembly GCA_013287405.1. The sequence goes on along the minus strand of JABDDW010000064.1, from coordinate 8,332 downwards.
TTGGCAAAATTACCCACAAAACTATAAGTGATATCCATCTTAGATTGAGGACCTACATCAATTTTATAATTACTCACCTTTTGTTTAATGTCGTAAATAGGCTTGAACGTTGGGTCGTTTTTCATAATATTCTCGGTATGAAACTCAGCTAGTCTTTTCACAACATATTGGGCGAAGGCTTGCCTCTGGGCATCCTGTTGGGTAGCAGCTATCCCTGTGGGACTGTTGTAATAACCTTGGCTCTCGATAAGATAATAATTATGCTCTTGTTCGGTGAACCCGAATTGCTGCTGGTAACGAAAAATAAATTCGTTACTGAGCTCATTGTTGAAAATGACATTCTTTAACGCAGGCTTGTTCAGGAACTCAGGCTTTTGCATAAGAATCATTTCTTTAGGGGCTGAAGGCATTTCAGAAGACGCATCGTCCTCGTACCCCGGCATCATTCCGTAGGGTTCTTCGGAACCTGCACTGCGCAGTGGCAGGGCTATTATCAAAAAAAGACAAAAAAGAAACACCTTCACATGGAGTTATTATTGCAATCCGGGGGGCAAAAGACCTCCGTCCTCTGCGCTCTATACTGTTGTAATAACTTAGTAATTTAGTTTTCCAAGGAAGGTGGCAGATTAAGGATCAGTAGAAGGTGTCTAAAGAAATCTCAAGCCAACGAAGCTCTGGTAAAAAGGTGAGTTAATCCAGATAGATGCGATGTAAACACCTTTTCTCTGGACGCCTCATTTAGGTCCTCTCAGGTCGCTTTTATTTGAGGACGTCGAATCTGTTACCAGGTTTAAGGTTTCAGGAGAACTGGAAGTCAGGTCAGGAGATCTGGTTCTTTGGGTGGGTTCAGGGTGAACCGAACTACCCCACGCCCTGACTCCCCAAACCGATGGCCGTTTGCCTGAAGTCTTCGCCTAAAAATCCACACGGCATCATAAAGGACCTGGACGTCCTCACCGAAAAGACAGAATTTCCAATGGCTTGCTTCGCCACGATGCCATAAATAGGGATTTAATATTTAACTTAAAATTGTGGCTTATGCCTTTAAGTTTGGGTATTTTCGGATGAGTGAAATATCTAGTGGGGAGTTTCATTGGGCCCAAGACAAAATGCTGATGCAACGACAACTTTATTCCGAGATCGAGCGCTTCACACTATGGAGCTAAAACTGAGGAGCGACCTTCACGTAGCAAGAAAGCTATGGCACATTCTCGGCGTGGGGTGTATTGCCTTTCTCATTGAGCGTCTGAGCAAAATGGATTCGCTTTTTTACCTCAGTATTGCCGCAATTCTAGTTATTCCCTTTGATATATTACGCCTCAAAAGATCTGACCTTAATCATCGAATCGTTCAATTCTTCAGAACGATTATTCGAATCGAAGAAGTGGCGACTTTGTCGGGGACATCCTTTTTAATCGTAGGAACTTTTGTCGTGGTCCTCCTTTTTCCAAAAAATATTGCCATTCTTTCAATCTTACTTTTGGCTTTTGGAGATCCGGCATCCAGTATTTTTGGAGTTCTCTACGGGAGAGATAAAATCTGGGGCCGAAAAAGTCTACAGGGGACCCTGGCTTGCTTTGTGGTCTGCGCCTGCGTTTGCGCCGTTTATTTTTTAACCCACAACGTTATGGTTGAACGTATCGTTTTAGTCAGTATTTTAGGCGGGGTTATTGGATCCTTAAGTGAACTTGTTCAGATTAAAAAGTTTGACGATAACATGACATTTCCGATCTTTGCCGCTTTTGGACTCTGGTTTTTGTTCACTTTATTTGGAGGTTTTCCTTAAAATTAGTTGTGTCTCGAGAATTACCGCCCTCGGTCAATGAGATTACAAAGCTTATTAAGAATTTGACTGAACCTCAAAATCCAAGTGTTGCTATCATTAAAAAAGAGGCAAAAAAAGTTCAAAAAGAATGGGCTCTCATCGGAGAGCTTCAGAACTTCGATTACATTCCCTCACCTCGAAAGGTGGTCATTAACGGCACCGGAATTCTACTGCACACCAACCTTGGACGAGCTCCTCTGGGTCAAAAGGTTTTAGAGCGCCTTTGTCAAAGTCTGTCGGGATACGTGGATCTAGAGATTGATCTCAGCACTGGGGAACGAGGGCACCGGACTCGCTACCTGGATGAACTAGCTTCATCTTTCATCCCCTATTATAAAACAGCTTGGGTCAATAATTGTGCTGGAGCTGTGCTCCTCGCCCTCAATACCTTAAGGAAGGCCACAAAGCTCGACCGAATTATTATTTCTCGAGGCGAGCTTGTAGAGATCGGCGGCGGGTTTCGCGTCCCCGATATTATGGAAGAGGCTGGCCTAAAACTCATTGAAGTCGGGACCACGAATAAAACAAGATTATCAGATTATAAAGAAGCCTTAAAAAAAGAGCCGGGAATTATAGGCAAGATTCACCCCAGCAACTTCTCTATGGAAGGCTTTACAGAAAGTGTTGCTATCGAAGATCTTAAAACCCTTGCCGAAAAATATGAAGTGCCGCTTTTTTTCGATGCAGGAACAATGGATTCTAATGAGTTACGAAGAGTCCCCAGTGGAATGTCCTGTATCACTTTGAGTACTGATAAAACCTTGGGTTCAACCCAAGGAGGACTCATTTTAGCTCCGCAAAAAATTCAAAAAAAGATTTTAAAGAATCCTCTTTATCGAGCTCTAAGACTAGATAAAATTTCTTTAATAGCTCTCGAAGTAGCGTTTGAGGCCCACGCGGAGAAAAATGAACGAAAGGTTCTTCCGTTTGCGGAAATGCTCAACACCCCTCTCGATGCATTAAATCTTAGAGCCCAAGAATTTTTAAAAATCGAATTCAAGAATTTTCGTCTTGAAGCGGCCCCTTGTGCGGCTAATATTGGTGGAGGGGCTCAGGGACAAGATGTTCCATCAGTCGGAATCAAAATCATCCCCAAAGAAAACTCTAAACGCAGTCCTATAAGAATTATAGACGGCCTAAGGCAAGGTAGTCCTATCATTTTGGCCTCCGTTGTGCATAATTACGCTACTATAAACTTGCTTACGGTTTTACCTTGGCAGCAAGAACCTCTTAAAGAGGCTCTGCGAAATTTGGACACTAGGATGGCCCATGAAAGCCCCTCGAATTAAAAGACTGCGAATCCTCCAAAAGAGATCGACGACCCCGGGAGAACCCGATCGACGAGGGATGCACATTTACATTTTGCCTAATCTCTTCACTACAGGAAATATGTTCTTTGGCTTTCTTTCTATGATTCAAAGCTTAGACGGGAATTTTACAATGGCGGCTTATGCCATCGTTATCGCTGCCGTCTTCGATCTTCTCGACGGTAGGGTGGCAAGACTGACTCAAGCGACAAGTAAATTTGGAATGGAATATGATTCTCTCTCGGACTTAGTGAGTTTTGGTGTGGCTCCTGCTTTTTTACTTTATCTTTGGGCCCTCAAACCCTTTGGACGCATTGGCTGGCTCACTTCTTTTATGTTCATGGCCTGTGGCGCATTAAGATTGGCCAGATTCAATGTTCAGGCGGCCAGTATTGAAAAAAAATACTTTCAAGGCTTACCCATTCCCATGGCTGCAGGGATAGTGGCTACCTCCGTTACCGCCATGACATCGGCTCAAATGGACCCTCAAAAAAATGTTTTCATTCTGGCGATGACCTTGCTCCTCAGTTTTGTGATGGTGAGCAATTTTCGTTATCGAAGTTTTAAGGAGTTTGATCTTAAACATCGAAAACCCTTCTTTGCGCTTATATTGGGTTTATGTATTTTTATTTTTATTGCCGTAAAACCTGAAGTTAATTTATTCATCGCATTTATTACCTATGCCGTTTTGGGAGCTGTCGTAGGCTTACTTTCTCCGGCTCGAAAGAAACTCACTCAAGTGATCATTGCCGAAAGCGCCCGTCGGCAAGAGTCCCAATCTCAGGGAGAAACTCAAGTTCAACCCCCTTCCCCAGCCGAAACCCGCCATGACAACTAGAACTCATCTTAATCTCGCCGTTGTAGGCGCGACAGGGATTGTAGGACAAGAATTTATTAAAATTCTTCAGGAGAGAAAATTCCCTGTGGCCAATTTAAAACTCTTCGCAAGTTCAAATAGCGTTGGTGAAGATGTACAATTTGAATCTAATAATATTAAAGTTGAAGAATTAAAACCCGGCTGCTTTAAGGGCGTACACTGCGCATTTTTTTCCGCTGGCAACCCTATTTCAAAGGAGTGGGGGCCCGTCGCCACGCAGGAAGGTTCATTTGTCATCGATAACTCTTCGGCCTTCAGGATGGACAAGAACACGTCGCTCATTGTTCCCGAAGTGAACGGCCAGTTGATTCCGAAGGATTTGTCGAAACCGGAGCTCATAGCTAATCCCAACTGTTCGACAATTCAACTGGTTGTCGCTCTCGCTCCAATTCAAAAGTTTTTCGGATTAAAGAACGTTACGGTCTCAACTTATCAATCAGTAAGCGGAGCTGGGCGGGAGGGAATCGAGGAACTGCGCCTGCAGACTAAAGATTTCTTGGCGAACGCTTCTCTTGAAAGTGGTCATGACGGCCCACCGAAGATTTTTTCACACCCTGTTGCCTTTAATAATATTCCCCAAATCGATAAATTTGATGAGTCGGGTTTCACTCTTGAAGAACTCAAGGTCATTAATGAGACCCGAAAAATTATGAAGTTGTATGAGCTCGACATTTCTGTAACCGCCGTAAGAACTCCTACAATGAATGGCCATAGCGAAGCGGTTTGGTTTGAGGTGGACAAAAATATTGAAAGGCAAGATCTAGTAGATTGTCTTAGTCGCGCTACTGGAATCGTCGTTGAAGATGAACCAAACAATCAAGTTTATCCACTAGCGCGATCGGCTTCCGGCACGGACCCCGTTTATGTGGGACGCATTCGCCGCGACCTCAACAATCCCAAGCGCTGGCTTATGTGGGTCGTTTCTGACAATGTTAGAAAAGGAGCGGCCCTCAATGGGATACAAATCGCGGAAAAGCTTTTTGGTATTGCTCCTTTTTCGTATTGAAAGATAACCCAAGGCGTGATGACATTTAATTATGGGACGTCACCTCGCGTTATTGTTCATTTTTGGAGTAGCTTCAGCAACCTTTAGTAGTTCACTCAGTTATGCAGGACTTGTAATCGGGATTACAGGAACCAATGCATCGAATGTGGTTGCCTCTTCGGTTGCTGGTACGGGAGTTAATTTTTATTACAGTAATCCAAGCGGCACATCGACCGACTCAGTGAACTGGACGCCCGGTACGGGAACTGCGGGAAGTTGTTCTGCAGCCTCTTTTCAAGTCAACCCCAATTGCCGAGATTCTACCCAGAACTTTTATTTTCAAGCTGCTGACTCTGTCCCAACCTCCGGGGCCTCAACAATGTACATCAAGTATATCCCAACAACGGGAACTGCACCTACGACAGGAACCTCAATCTCTTTAATCGGTACAACCATGGTTTCGGTACCCTATACCGCAAATAATCCGATCACATTCACAACCCTCCATTTCGGAGATCTCTGCAATATATTAAATGGAAACAACGTAGCCATAAGCCCCCAATGCGTACCGACGGGGGATGCTTCGGTCCCAATTTCAGGGACATTCTACGTTATCGCCGATGCCAACGGTGACGGTATTTATAGCTCTGGCGAGGACCTTCAAACTTTCACTTTCACAGTTCAGTCTCAAATTCCGATAAACTCGAGTATTTCTGGCCAAACGGGTTTTTATAGCTTTCAAACTCTTCCTCGGGATGGACAAGTTGAAATTGTCCAACCTGCTGCTATGGGAGTTACAAACGGGGCCTACGCCATAAATTTTTACTACATCACCAGCCCCCATGATGTTTATAGCTCGACTTTTAACTCCACTGCCCCCGCGGACTTTGCCACCATAAATACCGCAAACATGGAGCCAACTGCGAGCACCCAGTTTTTCCAAATCTTACTTAACTCCGACGGAACCTTAGGCAGCCAATTTATAACAAATTTAACTAACGGGACAAATTATTATTTTCGAGCTTCCGTTGTGGACCCCGCAGGCAATATTGGATATATGACCCCGGCTTCCGATGATCTTCCCACGGCTCCCCTGCCGGCCCCTTTTCAATGGCATGCCGCAAAGCCAGAACAAATCGCGGGTCTACTTTCAAAAAATGGAAAGTGCTTTGTCGCAACGGCAGCGTACGGAACGCCGATGGCCAAACAAGTCCAAATCTTAAGAGAATTTCGAGATAAAATTCTTATGCAAACCAAGAGTGGCCAAAGTTTTGTCTATTGGTACTACAAAAACGGAAGCCAATTGGCCGATAAAATCAAAGACCGAGAGGGGGCGCGTGCCGTTGTCCGCACCTTGCTCTATCCCCTAATCGGATATGGTTGGCTTGCCTTAAAAATTGGCGCGTTTAATGCGGCCCTCGTCTTCACTATGCTTCTTATGTTTCCCCTTCTTGCCCTTCAGCGTAAACGCCTTAAAAAATATACCGAGAAAATTTCGTGAAATTTCTTAAGGGAATTTTCTTTATAGCTATTGTTTTAAAAACAGAAGGAGCCCTGGCAAAGCCATCGGATGCCGATCTGGTGGTTCCGACCAGCAGTGCCCAATCCGATCTGGTGATTCCAAATTCCAACGCCGATGCAGAACAGGACGCCATCCACGCCCGTCACCTCAATGAAGAAGAAGTCAGTGACGATGTAGCCCAACAGAGAAAACCTCCTCCCAAAGACAAAGTTCACTCAACGATAATCCAGTATACAAGAGATGAGGACGATGGGGCCACAGAGTCGGCGGCAACAACCTCGACAAGCAAAACAAAATCCTCCGCCCCAAAGGCAAAACCCTCAAAACATTACGCCAGTTTTCATATTGGTTCTTATAATCCAACAAATCTTCAGGGTGACACCCCCGGAATCACCTACGCCAACGTTTACGGCGGCTCAGTGCCCATTTTTCAATTTGATTACGAATGGGATTTCTTTAGAACCTTTGGAAAATTGGGATTAAAAAGCGGTATTGGTTTTTTCACAGCCCAAGGGGACGGCCGCTTCGTCCAAAACCCCAATATTCAGTCCGACGAAGAGTTAATGCTCGTCGTTCTCCCTCTGAGTGCGGCGGGAATCTATCACGCCGAGTTTTGGGACCGTCAGTTTATCGTTCCTTATGTTGAAGGGGGCGCCGACTATTTTGGAATTTTCGAAATAGCCTCTGAGGCCACAAGTATAAGTAAAGGGAAATTCGGGGGTAGCCCAACTCTTCACTACGCCGCCGGTCTTCAGTTTCAAATCGATTTTTTGGATCGCGAAGGCTTATTTAATATGACCAAAGATTATGGTATAAATCACCTTTATTTGACCGCTGGAATAAGGCAGTTCATCGGAATAGGACTCTACGATTTTTCAGCGACAATGTTTGAAGGTGGCTTTTCTTTTGAATTTTGAAGTTTTAAAAATCAGAGCTCCCCACGGTAAGGTTAAACTCACCATAGAATACGACGGAACCAACTATCAAGGGTGGCAGCGCCAAGGAGAGGGGATTCCAACCCTTCAAGGGACCATTGAATCAGCCCTCTTTGAACTTTTTAAGAAGAAGATTCATCTTATGGGGGCGGGCCGAACCGATTCTGGGGTCCATGCAGAAAATCAAGTGGCCCACTTTATTGCGCCGAAGGATGTCACGGGCTACAACTTTGTCCACCTCTTTCAATCCCTTCTGCCTTCTGACATATGCATTAAAAAGGCCCAACTTGTTCCCCCCCACTTCCACGCTCAAAGGTCGGCGTTGAGTAAGACCTATACCTACAAAATATGGAATGAGCCCCTTCCCTCGGCCTTGAGGGCCCACCGCTCCCTTTGGATTCGTAAACCTCTTAATTTAGAAAGATTAAATAGGGCTTGCGAGGCCATCTTAGGCACCCATGATTTCAAATGTTTTCGGTCAGAGGGGAGTGCGATAAAGAGCACCATAAGGACGATACACTCTGCTAAGTTTATGAAAGCAGGTGACTATATTGAATTTTCAATCAACGGTAACGGCTTTCTAAAGCAAATGGTCCGTAATATTGTTGGAACTTTGCTCCAAATTGAAATGGGGCTTAGAGACGAAAAAAGCATCAAAGAACTCATGGATTCTCGGGAAAGGATGCAAGCCGGGCCCTCTGCGCGACCCCAGGGACTTTATTTAACTCAAGTCTTTTATCCGGCGGAACTTGACAACCAAGCGGTCCCACTGTAGAAATTCGATTTTACTCTATAACTTCTTAAAGGTATTTCAATGGCTGAAAAAGCAAAAAGAAACTCGCAAAAGACGTATAACGCCAAAAGTGGGGAAATTGAACAGA